>NZ_JBFBCI010000167.1:0-1076 GCF_040683095.1 Sphaerisporangium sp. NPDC051017 | reverse complement strand
CGCCGCACGGAGACTGCAACGGCGCCTATATCAGGGATACGGGCTTTCCGTTGACGTTCATGAGGATCTCGATGCGGCAGTGGTGTCAGTCGGTCTTGACCTGATCGTCCGGTGTGAATGGCGGCCGGCCGGTCTGGTGTATCGCTGGTGGACCGGCCGGTATTCCCGGGACGGTAGGCGTCACGTGCAAACCTACGCTCTCATACAGCAAGTTAATTCGGCGGCACAGCGTATCTATCGGCGTTATCAGGAAGTAGAGCCAACGGCGTCGTCCAACTGGGGGAGTCCTTTCCCGGTTGCGTCGATAAGGCCGAATACGAGTGAGGATGACGCCAGTCGGCTGAGTTAGATCGCGGGGCCGAATAGACGGAAGTGCATCATCAACCCGGGCATTACGACTGGCATGATCTTTTTCCATGTTCCTGCATGTCGATAGGCGGTTCGCTTGGAGACGTCGGAGGTTCGAATCCTTCCGCCCGTACGCAGTCGGTTTGCTGGCTGCCCGTTACGGCGGTTCGCGGAGACTTTCACCCGCTCTGTGACCTGTCAGGTATCGGGGATATCGGGGAGTGGCACTGAATTACATGCGGCCTTCGGGATGCCTGGCGATGGAGGTTGGATATAGAAAGCTGACGTATCGGTCTTTTGGCGGAGATATGTGTTCACCACAGTGTCCCCCGGCTATCTCCTGAGCCGGGGGACATCGGGAAGCGATGAGGCGTTAGTGATTCTCCCGCGGTTCTGTCGCCGGTTTCAGGTAGGTGACGCCTCGAAGGGGAACGAACTGCTTTTCGACTTCACCCGTGAGGCGGCGCACCGGTTGATGTGCGTGCAGATCTTCTAGCCGTCTCTACCCGGATACCAGCAAGAGGGAGGCCCTCTATAGGTTAGAAACTGTCGAGAAAACTGCATACCTTGCGAGCCTTCGGCTACCGCGTTCACACAGTCGAAGGCCCCCCAATCCGATGTCACCGATTAGGTAAGCGAATACTGTTCATGGGTCGCTCTGGTTCTACGTCTGCGAATCGGCCTTCACTGAGGACGGCGCAGGCTACCTCTCTTCGGCTGGGTGTATT
>NZ_JBFBCI010000166.1:0-1090 GCF_040683095.1 Sphaerisporangium sp. NPDC051017 | reverse complement strand
GGCGGTCTCAAGCGGTGGAAGCAAGTTCGGAGAGCATCTCGACGAACACTTCGGCTGGCGTTCTGTACCCAAGTATACGCCGCGGACGCGTATTAAGTGAGTGAGACACAGAATTCAAGAACTCGGAATCACTTGGAATCTTCGTCCCTTTCGGGAGATACTCACGGATAAGCCCGTTCGTGTTCTCATTCGTACCGCGCTCCCACGGCGAATGCGGATGGGCGAAATACACGTCGATATCGGTCGCGAGAGACAGCGCGGCATGCCCGGCCATCTCCGTACCCTGGTCCCAGGTGATCGACTTCATCAACTGGCCCGGGACGTTCGCGACCGTTTCGACCAAAGCGTCGCAGACCGCCTCCGACGTCCGCCCAAAGGGAAGCGGGACAATCAGTGTGAACCGGCTCTTCCGCTCCACCAGCGTCGCCGCCGCACTCGCCCCGTTCCTGCCGATGATCAGGTCTCCCTCCCAATGACCGGGAACCTGCCGATCCGCGACCTCGGCCGGCCGCTCGTCAATGGAACGCATCCCCACGATCCGGGCGCCCGGTGAACCCCTGCGCCCACGCGGCTTGCGCCGCTCGCGACCCGAGCGCAGCTCAATGCCCAGACGAGCCAGCTCCCCCTTGGGCAAAGCGTAGATCCAGGTGTAAATCGCCTCGTGTGACACGGTGTCCACCGCCTCTCCACAGCAGCGGTCGTACGTGAGCCGTCCCGCGATCTGGTCGGGCGACCACCCCACCCGCAACCCGGACACAACCCGCCCGCGCAACGCGCGGTCACTGTCCAGTTTCCGCTCTTTTGGGCGGCGTCGCTCCTGCTCGGCCCGCTGCTGCGCCGCATGGGCACGGTAGCGTTCACGACCGCCGTTGCGAGCGATCTCACGGCAGACCACTGATTCGTCACGGTCGATATATGCGGCTATCTCCTTGTTGGTCAGGCCAACGGCCAGGCAGCGCGAGATCTCTTCACGATCTTCCATCGTCAACGGGCGTCGCTGTTCCCCCACGGACCACTCCCCCAAGTGGCTCAGTCCGTCGAGACTCTCAAAGTCAAAAGATCAGCGACGACGAGAAGAAGACTTCTCCCC
>NZ_JBFBCI010000165.1:0-1119 GCF_040683095.1 Sphaerisporangium sp. NPDC051017 | reverse complement strand
TATTAAGCAGAAATCTTTGATCTAGACGATCTGTGAATCTTGTGGAATGATCACTTCGTGCGAGAGACCGATGGTCGCGGACTCCCCCAAAGCGATCAAGAGCGTGACCGGATGCGGGCAGGTCGCCTTCTGCTGGCCGGACGTAGCGCGGAAGACGTTGCGAAGATCTTTGGCCGGAGCAGGGCGTGGGCGTTCGAGGTGCAAAGGAAGGTCCGCGCGGGCGGACTGGAGGCATTGGTGGCCAAGCCACGTCCGGAAGGGCCTAAGAAGCTCGATGACCGGGCCCGTCAGGAGGTGTTCCGCATGATCCGCGATCACACGCCGCAGGACTTCGGGTTCGACTCGGCTCTGTGGACGCGCGCCATCGTCGCTGACTTGGTGTTTGAGCAGATGGGGATCGACGTCTCGCTGCCGACCGTCGGGAAGATCCTGCGTGATCTGGGACTTTCCCCGCAGCGGCCGATTCATCGGGCGATTGAGCAAAATCCCGAGGCGGTCACCCGGTGGCGGGAGGAGGAGTTTCCAAAGATCCGTTCGGAGGCTCTCCGGGAGGACGCTGAGCTGTGCTTTGGCGACGAGGCTTCGATCCGATCGGACTACCACTCGGGCACTACGTGGGCACCGGTGGGACAAACTCCGATCATCAAAAGCACAGGCGGCAAGGCAACGGTGACCATGCTGTCGGCAATTACGGCTCAGGGCAGGATCGATTTCGACGTGCGGACTGGAACGGTGAACTCCGAGGTGTTCATCGAGTTCTGCAAGAAGCTTCTGGCGAACGCGGCCGGCCGTAAAGTTTACTTGATCGTTGACGGTGCGAGCTCGCACACGTCCAAGATGACCAAGAAGTGGGTTGAGTCGACGGAGGGGCGGTTCAAGCTGTTTATCTTGCCTTCGTACTCGCCTGAGCTGAATCCCGACGAGCTCGTGTGGAAGAACGTGAAGCATGACCAGATCGGGAAGAGCGCACCCAAGAACGCGGCTGACTTGTACTCGAAGGCTATCGGCGCGCTGGAGAATCTGCGACAGTTCCCCGAAATTGTCCGTGCCTTCTTCCGGAAGCCGAACCTCGCCTACATAACTCAATAGATCGTCCAGATCAATCATTTCGTGTTAATA
>NZ_JBFBCI010000164.1:0-1147 GCF_040683095.1 Sphaerisporangium sp. NPDC051017 | reverse complement strand
TACTAACCAGAAACTAAGTTACTGGACTGTAGGTATGCTTAAGTGGTGATGTAGAGGAGATCGCGGTCCCGGAAGAACGCCTGCACCAACTCGGGGGTCTGTTGAAGCCGGGCTACCGCCTTCTCGATACCGTCCTGCAACTCTCGGACGGACCGAACGATCGTCCGGCCGACGCGGTCATTCTTTATGTTCTTCCACACCCACTCATCGGGATTGAGTTCGGGTGAGTACGGTGGCAGAAAGAACAACCGCAGCCGACCTTTCGTCGACTTGACGAATGCCTTCGTCTCCGCAGACCGGTGAGCGGAGTGTCCGTCGACGATCAGGAAGATCTTCCCGGGTATGTCGTGCATGAGCTTCTTGAGGTAGTCGATGAAGGCCGCTGAGTTGAGGTTGCCTTCCACGAAGGAGAAGTGCAGCTTCCCCTGGGTGTTCACCGTGGAAATCATGTTGACCGACACTCGTTTGCCGGTTCCCCGGACTATGGGAGTTTCCCCGACCGGAGCCCAAGTGGTGCCCGAATGATGGTCGGTCCGTATGCCGGCCTCGTCGGCGAAGTAGATGCTCGCGCCCTGGCTGATGGCCTGAGCCCGGATCTTGGGGTACTCGACTTCTTTCCAGTGTGTGACGCGATCGGGGCTTTGCTCATAGGCGCGGACCAAGGGCCGCTGAGGAGAAAGGCCAAGCCGGGCCAGGAGCTTGCCGACCCACTGCAAGGTGAACTGAACACCGAACTTCCGCCTGATCAGCTCGGCGACCATCTCGCGAGTCCACAAGCCGAACTCAAACTGCAGCTGCCGCGGATCCCGGCCGATGATCCAGCTGCGGAGCTGAGCCATCTGCTGCTCGGTCAGCGCTGGTTCGCGGCCGGGTGGCATCTTGACCGCAAGCGCTGCCGGTCCGGATTCATTACGCAGCTTGACCCAGCCGAATATGGTCGAGCGTCCGACACCGAAGACGGCCGCGGCCTGATCGACGGCCATGCCTTTGTCGATCGCGCTCAGCACAAGCGTCCGGGTGTCTTCAAGCGAGCGACGCGGGGTTCGCCTCTTAGGTTCTGCGGTCACGCTGAGTACTGTTTCAGCCGCTCTCCGGCGTTGCCCGGTGAATGCCTAAAACAGTCCAGTAGTTTAATTTCCCCTTAGTA
>NZ_JBFBCI010000163.1:0-1158 GCF_040683095.1 Sphaerisporangium sp. NPDC051017 | reverse complement strand
GACAGTTCCCCGAAATTGTCCGTGCCTTCTTCCGGAAGCCGAACCTCGCCTACATAACTCAATAGATCGTCCAGATCAATCATTTCGTGTTAATACATGCCGCAAGTGTCTGAGCAATCAATAACTCTGCCGGACCCCCGTAAGAACTTAAATTCTTCGGTTCACGAGGTCCTGTCGAACGACGAGTCACCTGACAGGCCGAGCATCCTCATGAGCCTCGACGATCTCTCGACCTTCCTGTGGTTCGCTTTTGGACAGGTCGGAATAAAGAAAACGCCAGCCTCGGGCAATCAAATCCGAAAAGCAAGCCCCTCAGGGGGTAGCAGGCACCCCACAGAAGCATATTTACTGGCCCTTGAATCGGGCGACCTTCCTTCTGGAGTTTATCATTATAGCGTTCGCGATCACGCACTGGAGTTCATCACTACCGATATCGACCGCGAATGGACTGCCCGTTATGTTGTTGAAAAGCCTGAGTGGATGGATATTGCGCCCACCATGGCGATAATTCTCACCAGCTGCGTTGAGCGGAGCATGTTCCGCTATCGAGAGAACTACTCATATCGCCCGATACATCATGACGTCGGCCACGTTTTGGAGACTGCATCCCTCACAGCAACAGCTCTCGGCTACAAGTATTTTCGAGGATTCTCTGTGAACGACCGCGAGGTCAGCGCTAAGCTTAGAATTCCGAGACTAACGCAGCCCACTATGGCATTTATGCTTCTCGGCTGAGACAGGAAATAGACCTTGACATATCTCCTCAATGAATTCATGCGAATCCGTCTCGAGAATCCTCTCAAGTGCGATCTTCTCCTGGAGGGCCGGTCATATCTACTGCCAGATATCCGATGCCTCTCAGTCCTTGCTTCGTTGAACAAGCCGGCAAGTAAAGAGCAGTTGATCGCCAATTTCCGGAAAGCTCTGGATACTACCGACGAGTCGAGTATCAAGCACTTGGTCGACCGTCTCATCGAAACCCGAATACTCCGCCCTTCGTCCAGTGAGCACGAGCTGATGCCACAGGTTAGGGTCTGGCAGAAGTACGGCTGGACGGACGCTTTTGTCGACGACGGGTGAAAACTGACCCTGTGGCGACGGCCGAAAACTGACCCCCTTCAGTTCACTCTGGAGGGTGATCAAGGTGGAGGACTGGGC
>NZ_JBFBCI010000162.1:0-1274 GCF_040683095.1 Sphaerisporangium sp. NPDC051017 | reverse complement strand
AGCACCCAGCCTGAGCAGCCGTCGATCAATTCGCTACTGGGCGCGGGGGTCGATGGTCGTGAGTTCAACCCGGTGGTGGGCAACTACACCCAGACCGTGTCGGACGCCTCGGTGGCGACGGTGGGGCCGCCGTTGTCGGCGGCGCGTACCTACAACAGCCTGGACCCGCGTACCGACGGGATGTTCGGTGCGGGGTGGAGCACGCGGTGGGACATGCGGCTGGTGGACGAGCCCGCGTCGCAGACCGTGCTGATCACCTACCCCGACGGCGGGCAGGCGCGGTTCGGGTCGAAGGGGGACGGGACTTACGCGCCGCCGCTGGGCACCTACGCGACGCTGGCGACGGTGAGCGGCGGCGGGTGGCGGTTGATGGACAAGTCCGCCACCTCCTACCAGTTCGATGCCCAGGGCCGGGTCACCAAGGTGACCGACAACCGGGGCCGCGCCCAGGACCTGGTGTACGGGACCGATGGGAAGCTGGCCAAGGTGACCGCGACCGGTGGCCGGTCGCTGACGTTCACCTGGAGCGGCGGGCATGTCGCCACGGTGTCGACCGATCCGGTGAACGGGACCCCGCTGACCTGGTCCTACACCTATGACGGCGACGCGCTGGTCAAGGTGTGCGGCCCGGGTTCGGCCACCGCGTGCACCGTCTACGAGCACCAGGGCGCGTCGTCGCGGTACAGCACCACGGTGCTGAACTCCACGCCGTCGGGCTACTGGAGGCTGAACGAGGCCACCGGGTCGATGGGTTCCACGCTGGCCGGGGCGCTCGGCTGGAAGCTCGGCGAGGGTAACGCGAGTTTCAGCACCGGTGGCTATGACGCCACGGCCGGCGTCCCCGGGGCGCTGGGCGGGTCGGCGGACACGGCGGTGCGGTTCGCCGGCACCTCGGCCTCCAGCTCGCATGTGAAGCTGCCGGACTTCGCGGTCAACGGCCTGGGCACGCATCTGACCGTGGAGGGGTGGTTCAAGACCACCGGATCCGGTGTGGTGCTGGGCTACAGCAGCTTGGCCTCGATCGGGACGCCCAGTGAGTACACGCCCGTGCTGTATGTGGGCACCGACGGCAAGTTGCGCGGCCAGTTCTGGAACGGGACGGTCACGCCGATCACCACCTCCGGCGCGGTGAACAACGGTCAATGGCACCACGTGGCGCTGACCGGGGACAGCAACACCCAGACGTTGTACCTGGACGGCCAGCCCGTCGGGTCGGTCAACGGCGCCATCGATCACCGAGCCCATTTCGTCACCCGGGTCGGCTCGGGATATGC
>NZ_JBFBCI010000161.1:0-1329 GCF_040683095.1 Sphaerisporangium sp. NPDC051017 | reverse complement strand
GACGGCACCCCGCGTGAGCACGGGCCCTGGCTCACCGGCGGCGAGAAGGAACACCTGCGCCGCCTGGAGAAGAAGTCCGCCCGCCGGCGCCGCACCCGCATTCCCGGCCGGCCCACGTCCAAACGGCTGACCCGCACCTATGACCAGATCGCCAAGGCCCGCGCGACAGCCAAGCGCCGGGCCGTGGACTGGCAGCACAAGACCACCACCGAACTCGCGGGCACCTTCGGCGTGGTCGTGGTGGAGGATCTGAAGATCACGAACATGGTCCGCTCCGCCACGGGCACGATCGAGCGACCCGGCCGGAACGTGACGCGGAAGGCAGGGCTGAACCGTGCCATGAGCGGCGAGGCGTGGGGCCGTACGGTCGCCCTGCTGGAGTACAAGACCCGTGATCGCGGCGGGCTGGTGGTGAAGGTGCCCGCCCCGGGCACCTCGCAGACCTGCCACCGGTGCGGGCACCGCGATGCGGCCTCCCGTGACGGCACCCGGTTCTCCTGCACCAACCCTGCGTGCGGGTGGACCGGCCACGCCGACACCAACGCCGCGATCAACATTCGCAACGCCGCAGGGACTGTGGTGTCAGGACGTGGAGACCTCGGGGCTGCCCGGTCTGTGAAGCGTCAACCCCCGCGCGCCGCTTGACCACGACGCGACGGGAGAACCTCCGGCCTTCACTTCAGGCCGGAGAGGAGTTCAATAGAGAGGCTCCAAGCCCGAGGGCTTGGGGCGGCTAAGACGGCCGGGGTGGCTCAGGTCTGTCGTGGTCGGGGGCGATCGAAGATCCAGGTTTCGTTTCTCACCCTGGCTCACTGGAGAACGGGGTTGCTCCTATGCCGTACGGCCGGTGCTTCTACCAGTGGCGCGAAAAGCGGTACTTTACGGCCATACACTCAGTCCCGTGACTCCAGGATGTGTCGTCCTCGCGAAGATCACATATGGCGCGTCGGCTCACAACCCCTGTCTGCCGGGCCGGCCGAGTTCAGGGCCTTTCGACGCACGGTGCCTTCATACGCTTCTAGGGGGACGCGATGATCGACCGCCAGCACGTGCGCGCAGGGGACGATGACCGCGAGCGAGTCGCCGAGCAGCTCAGGATCGCCGTCAGCGAGGGACGGATCGACTTTGAGGAGCTCACCGAGCGGATCGACCGCACCTACGCGGCACGCACCCTAGGCGAGCTGGATCAGGTGGTGGCCGACCTGCCGCAGTCCTCATCCGCCCTCGTCTCCGCTGGTGAGGTCGCCGGAGCCGAGCTCCGGCTGCACACGATCAGCGGGAAGCTCCGCCAGGAGGGCCGCTGGCGGGTGCCGCCGCGCATCAGCGCCC
>NZ_JBFBCI010000160.1:0-1354 GCF_040683095.1 Sphaerisporangium sp. NPDC051017 | reverse complement strand
CACCCGGCCCCTCCAGCCGGTGCAGGAACCACAACCGCCACTGCGCGAACGACAACGGCACCCGCTCCGGCCGCTCCCGGCGCACCAGCGCGAGCTGCACCTCGCCGTCCAGGCCGCCGTCGAGCCTGGCCGCCAACTCGGCGACGGTCGGCGCCTCGAACAGGCTCCGCACCGGCAGCTCGGCGCCGAGGCGGGTCCGGACGCGGCTGACGAGCTTGGTGGCGAGCAGCGAGTGGCCGCCCAGGTCGAAGAAGTCGTCGTCGACGCTGACCTGCTCGACCCCGAGGACCTGGGCGAACAGCTCGCACAGCGCCTCCTCGCGCGGGTTACGGGGTGCCCGCCCACCGCCGCTCTCCCAGCTCGGCGCGGGCAGCGCCGCCCGGTCCAGCTTGCCGTTCAACGTCAACGGCAACCGATCCACCACCACCACGGCGGCGGGCACCATGAACTCCGGCAACCGATCGCGGACGTACGCCCGCACCTCCTGCCCGTCCACCTCACCCACCGGCACCACATACGCCACCAGCCGCGTATCCCCACCAGGCCCCTGCCAAGGCACCACGACGCTCTGCGCCACACCCGGATGCGCCGACACCACCGCGGCGACCTCACCCGGCTCCACCCGGAACCCGCGTACCTTCACCTGGTCATCGGCGCGGCCCAGGAACTCCAGCAGGCCCCCGGCGTTCCACCGGACCACGTCCCCGGTCCGGTACATCCGCGACCCCGGCGGACCGAACGGGTCGGCGACGAACCGCTCAGCCGTCAGCCCAGGCCGCCCCGCGTACCCGCGCGCCAACCCGATCCCCGCCACGTACAACTCCCCCGCCGCACCGGGCGGAACCAGCCCAAGACCACCGTCGAGCACGTACACCCGGACGTTGTCGATCGGCCCGCCGATCGGCACCGGCGACGGCCACACAGACCCGTCCTCGCCCAACGGGAACGCCGTCACCAACTGCGTCTCGGTCGGCCCGTACTGGTTGGACAACCGCCGCCCCCGGCGAGCCAGCCCCGCGCGCACCGCCTGGCCCGGAATCAGCGCCTCACCGGCCTGGAACACCTCGACCAGCGGCAGATCCACACCAAGACCGGCCGCCGCTTCATACAGTCCGTTCACGGCCAGACTCGGCGCGAACAACTCCGCGACCTCATGGGCCACCATCCACCGGGCCAGCAAGACGGGGTCACGCCGGGTCCGCTCATCCGGCACAACCAACGTCCGCCCACCCAGCAACGTGGACAGCACCTCCTGAGCCACCACGTCGAACCCCAGCGACGCGAACTGACCCACCCGGCGCCCCACACCCCCCGCATACGCCGCGACGTGCCAGCGCACCACGCTCACCACGGC
>NZ_JBFBCI010000159.1:0-1416 GCF_040683095.1 Sphaerisporangium sp. NPDC051017 | reverse complement strand
TCGATCCCGGACGCCCCGGGCGGCGGCGGCATCAACTCGACGCTGAACATCTACGTCAACGGCCAGTTCCTCAAGCCGATCAACCTGACCTCGAATATTTCTACCTAAAATGTGGGGTAGGCCCGCCCTGAGGCCATTCCGGACGCCCCTCACCCCGCGACCGGTCCGACCGATTTTCCTGACAGCCCTCTACGGGGACACCTCTCGGTGATGGCGCTCGACTCCCCGCAGGACACGCGAACGCTGGGCGAAACGTGACTTTTCCACCCGTTGACGCGACCGTAGCACGTATGTAACCTTTGGCCAACGCCCTGCAAGAATCGTGCAAACAGCTGTTATTTCTCTCTCTATTCTCCGCAACTTCTGGCTGGAGCGCACCGCGTCCGTGCACCCGCCCCGCCCCCATCCCCCCATGGAGGCTCCAGGTGATGTCGGCTACGGCATTGCGCGGACGGTCGCCGCCACCGAGCGGCCTCTCTCCCGGCGCTTTCCGTCCTCTGCGTTGAGATCAGCACCCCCCGCGGCCGGGCCACCCGCCGCCCCTTTTCGTCCCTGACGAGAGATAGAGACCGTAATGAGTAAAAAGCACCCGGTGCTACGGCTGGTCGCGGCCATGCTCGCGTCCGGCCTGCTCGTGCTGTTCGGGCCGGGCCTGCCCGCCACGGCGGCCGGCCCCAACCTCGCCGCCGGCAAACCCACCACCGAAAGCGGCCACGCCGACGTCTACGGAGCCGGCAACGCCACCGACGGCAACGCCGCCACCTACTGGGAAAGCGTCAACAACGCCTTCCCCCAATGGATCCAGGTCGACCTCGGCTCCGCCCTCAGCGTCAACCAGGTCATCCTCAAACTCCCCGGCATCGCCGCCTGGCAGACCCGCACCCAGACCCTCTCGGTGCTGACCGGCACCGCCAACCCCCCCACCACCACGACCGTCGCCTCCGCCGGATACACCTTCAACCCCGCCACCGGCAACAGCGTCACCATCAACTTCACCGCCACCACCGCCCGCTACGTCCGGCTGAACATCACCGCCAACACCGGCTGGCCCGCCGGACAGATCTCCGAATTCGAGGTCTACGGCCCCGACGGCACCGGCGGCGACACCCAGAAGCCCACGGCTCCGGGCGGCCTGGCCTACACCCAGCCCGCCTCCGGCCAGATCCGCCTCTCCTGGAACGCCTCCACCGACAACACCGGCGTCACCGGATACAACATCTACGCCGGCGGCGCCCTGCGCGGCACCGTGGCGGGCAACGTGCTGACTTATACCGACGACCAGCCCGACACCGCCACGGTGTCGTACCACGTGACGGCCAAGGACGCGGCGGGCAACGAGTCCGACCCCAGCAACACCGTCACCCGCACCGGCTCAGGCGGCGGCGGCACCAACCTCGCCCTCGGCAAGCCCATCAC
>NZ_JBFBCI010000158.1:0-1422 GCF_040683095.1 Sphaerisporangium sp. NPDC051017 | reverse complement strand
CGGCGTAGCGTAGCGGGACGGTGGCCACCGGCGCTTGCCAGCGCAGCGTCTCATCAATGACGTCGTCCCACGAGGCGCTGCCGGCGTGGACGAGGTCGAGTTGGTCGGGGTGGGTCAGCAGGGCGTGGATGGCGTTGTCGATGAGGTTGACGGTGGTCTCATGCCCGGCTGCGACCATCAGGAACAGGGTGTCGATCAGTTCGGTTTCGCTGAGGCGGGAACCGCCGTCCTGATCGCGGGCGGCGATCAGGACGCTGGTCATGTCGTCTCCGGGGGTTTCGCGCTTGGAGGTGATCAGGTTGCTCAGGATGGTGTACGCGTCGCGTTGAGTGGCCATGACCTCCTCTGTGTCGGCGGAGGTGTGGAAGACGCTGTCGACGACGCGGCGTAGGTCATCGCGCGGGTTACCTGGGAGGCCGAGCAACTCGGCGATCACCCGCATGGGCAACTGGTAGGCGAACTCCTCACGAAGGTCGACGGCTTCACCGGCTGCGGTGCCGGCCATTCTGTCGAGGAGGTCGTCGGTGATCTGCTGAATGCGTGGCCGTAGCACTTGGGTGCGGCGTGGGGTGAACGCCTTAGAGATCAATGTGCGTAGCCGTTTGTGATCCGCGCCATACGCAGTGAACATGTTGTCCACCGCGACCCAGGTGTACAGGGGCCAGTGCGGCGGAATCTCCCCGTTGATGTAAGCAGGCCAGTGCTGGCGGGGGTCCTTGGATACGCGCGGGTCGGCGAGTAGCCGTTTGAGCGTGTCGTGGTGGGTTACCGCCCACGCAACCACGCCACCAGGGAGTTCCACCCGCGTCGCCGCGCCGGCGTCGCGGAGTCGGGATGCCTCGGCGTGGATGTCGCGGCCGTGTGCGTCCAGGTGGATGGGGCGGGGCTGGGATTCCACGGGCTGTCTCCAGGTGTGGCATTGACGCGGATGGGGGTGAAACGTACGGGCAGGGCGACCAAGGCCCGGTGAAAAGGTCCAGGTCGCCACTGAAGCCGGTCGGCGGGGAGGGCCAGTTCCATGTCCGGCAGGCGGTCCAGGATCCGTTCGATCGCGACAGCGGCGATCAGACGGGCGTGATTTTGCGCGGGGCAGGCGTGCGGGCCGGCGCTGAACGACAGATGAGCGCGGTTGCCCGGCCGATGTGTGGGCGTCGAGGCCAGCTGCGGATCGGTGTTGGCTGCGGCGAAGCCGATGACAACCGGCTCGCCCGCGCGGAGGCGAACTCCTCTCAGGTCCAGCTCACGCACCGGGTAGTGGATGGCGTAGTTGACCATGGGAGGGTCCTTCCACAGCACCTCATCCAGCGCGGCGTCGATGGGCATGCTTCCGCCGGACAGGCTGCCCGCAAACCGGTCGTCGGCAAGCAGCAGCCGCAGCGCATTGCCGATCAAGTTCTTCACCGGCTCGGTGCCGGCCGCGAT
>NZ_JBFBCI010000157.1:0-1436 GCF_040683095.1 Sphaerisporangium sp. NPDC051017 | reverse complement strand
GCGTCCGCGGCGTATACTTGGGTACAGAACGCCAGCCGAAGTGTTCGTCGAGATGCTCTCCGAACTTGCTTCCACCGCTTGAGACCGCCGTCAGCCGGTCCAGGGGTCGAGCAATTCGACCCCGGTCTGCGCGAAATCCTTGGTGTTCCGGGTCGCGCACGCGGCCTTGTGAGACCGGCAGATCGCGGCGATCTGGGCATCGGCCGTGCTGATCGGCAGCCCTGCCTGCTCGCGCGCGACGAGCACCTCGGCGTAGTGGTCTGCCGCCTCGTCGTCGAAGGCCAGCACAGCATTGGTCTCCCGGTAGGGCTGCAACGCGCTCTCGATCACCGCGCTCAGCGCCGACCTGCGGCGACCATCCGGGAGACGGCGCACGCCGGCCAGGAGCTCGGCGAGTGTGACGGATGTGATAGCGACGTCGCCGGCGAGGGACTCCAGCCACGCGACGACGCGGGCATCAGGCTGCGGCCGGAAGATCTCCGAGATGACGTTCGTATCGAGGACGATCACTCGAAGTCCACCGCTCGCGCGACGTCGTTGCGCTCAGGGATGACGAGATCGTCGATCCCACCAGCCTCCTGCGCCGCCCGCATGAGCGCCAGGCCGATGTGGGGCCGGCGCGCGGCCTTCGTGAGGATGTCGCGGACCTCGGCTTCCATGGAGCGGCCGTGCTCCTTCGCCTGGGTGGCGAGCTGCTTCTTCACGGACTCCTCGAGCCCGCGGACGACGATGGCTGACATCAGGGCCACCTCCTTCAACTGATATCAGCCATGATAGCACTCGGGTCGTATCAACGAACAGTGAATCGGCTGACCGCCGCGCGGGCCCCTCTCAGTGGCGAGCGACCGGACTCAGGAACCGACTCCGCGCGCGACCAGCCACTCCCGTGCACTTCTGGCCGTGGAGCGAAGCAGCGGATGCTCCTGCACGATCTCTCGCTGGCGCTCGGCCGACAACCCCAGCTCGTTCAACAGGTTGAGGATCACGACAGCGGTGGTCACGTCCACAACGGCTATCAGTTCCTCAATGGAGTGGCTGGGGGTTCGCCCTTCGTGCGCCAGGTCGTTCCTGGCTCGAGTGGTCCGCCTCGCCCACCTGTCCACGTCCGGCACGAGCAAGGAGACTGCCTCCTGGTCGGGACGCGCAGCGAGCGCGTACAGCCGGTCCCGGAGTGTCGGGTCGTTGCGGAGGGACCCTCCGGAGCCTCTCCCGGTGCTCCTCGGGCACTTGCGCCAGCATCGCTTCGCGCATCGGCTTGAACTCGTCCGCAGGGATCGGCGGCTCATCGATGCCGCAGCCGCGGTGCAGCACCTCGGCCGCGCCCACCGCCATCAGCAGGTTGCTTGATCCCAAGCGGTGAAGGCAATCGGGCTATTGGGATGATCGACAGATCGGGGAATTATGGGGAGAAGTCTTCTTCTCGTCGTCGCTGATCT
>NZ_JBFBCI010000156.1:0-1495 GCF_040683095.1 Sphaerisporangium sp. NPDC051017 | reverse complement strand
GGGTCAGACATCCCTGGAGCCGGAATGTCAAGCGGCGAGGTCGTGTTGCCGGTGTGACCATGCGGTTGCTTGGTCGTAGGTGGTGTGGGTTTTCAGGCATCCATGGAGGATGCCGACCAGGCGGTTGCCGACCTGGCGGAGGGCGGCGTTGTGGCTGACGTCGCGGGCTTTGAGCTGGTCGTAGTAGGCGCGGACGGCCGGGTCGTGCAGGATCGCGGCGCCGGCCTGCATGTGGAGGGCGTCGATGAGCCGGTCGTTGTGGATGAACCGGGCGTGGACGGTCTTGGACTTGCCGGATTGCCGGGTGATCGGTGAGGTCCCGGCATAGTTCTTGCGTGCCTTGGCACTGGCGTAGCGGTCTTTCGCGTCGCCGAACTCCGCGAGCACCCGGGCGCCGAGGATGGCGCCGATGCCGGGCTGGCTGAGGAGGATCTCAGCGTCCGGGTGCCGGCCAAAATGGGCCTCGACCTGCCGTTCGAGGGCGTTGATCTGGGTGTTGAGGGTCTGCAGGACCGCGACGGTCGCCGACACGGTGGCCGCGTAAGCGGAAGCGACCAGGTCGCTTTGCCCGAGGTGCTCGGCGCGGAGTTCGGCCTGGATCGCAGCGGCCTTGGCGGGCTTGTCGCGGTGCCCCTTGAGCGCCGCGGTGATCTGGTTGACGGTCAGCCTCGCCGCGGACTGCGGGGTGGGGGCCTTGGCCAGCAGGACGAGCACGGCCGTGCTGGTGAGGCCGAGAGCCTTGTAGGCCGTGAGCGCGGCGGGGAAGTAGTCCCGCAGCGCCGAGCGCATCCGCAGCATGTGGCGGGTCCGTTCCCAGATCATCGTCTGATGCGCGCGGGCGACGACCTTGATCGCCTCGGCCTCGTCGGAGTCGCCGGCGACCTCGCGGAGCTGGTGGCGGCGGGTGCGGACCATGTCGGCCAGCGCGTGCGCGTCGGCCTTGTCGCTCTTGGCGCCGGAGTTGCCCATCACCTCGCGGTGCCGGGCGGCCTGCTTGGGGTTCACCCCGAACACCCGGTATCCGGCCGCGACCAGCGCCCGCACCCACGGCCCCCGGTCGGTCTCGATACACACCAGCACCTCGGCCGGCTCGGCGTCCTCAGGCAGGAACGAGGCGACCAACTCGTGGAACCGGGCCACCCCGGCAGCGCCCTCGGGCAGACGGGCCCGCTTGACCGCCCGGCCCTGCTCGTCCTGCACCTCCACATCATGGTGGTCCTCGGCCCAGTCATCACCGACGAACAGCACGCGATCCCCCAACCCCTCGACTACATGATCAAGCAGCCAGCAGGAGCCAGTCGGCGTGCTAATGGACCAGTACTCACGCCACCAGGGCGGGCACGACATCCCATCAGTGATCAAGACCCCTGACCACTGGTGAGGGCACGGTCTGACCCCAGGACTCACGATGGTCCAGCGGAAGGAAGTGCTCGCTCACCAGCGGCTACCAGGCACCGAGTCTGCCCGATCAGCCGACCCGGTAGCTCCCATTAGC
>NZ_JBFBCI010000155.1:0-1517 GCF_040683095.1 Sphaerisporangium sp. NPDC051017 | reverse complement strand
AGGAGCTGGGCGACGTCCACGACCTCCAGCGTCTCCTTGGCCTGGCCGTTGTTCTTCTTCTCGTTGATCGCGTCTCCCAGCATGACCAGGCAGAACGGGCACGCGGTGGACACGGTGTCGGGGTCGGTGGTCAGCGCCTCATCCACCCGCTCGGTGTTGATGCGCTTGCCGATACGCTCCTCCATCCACATGCGCGCGCCACCCGCGCCGCAGCAGAACCCGCGCTCCTTGCAGCGGTGCATCTCCTGGGCCTGGACGCCGGGCACCTTGGCCATGATGTCGCGCGGCTGGGCGTACACCTTGTTGTGCCGGCCCAGGAAACACGGATCGTGGTAGGTGATCTTCTCCTCGATCGGGGTGATCGGGGTGAGCCTGCCCTCCTCCACCAGCCGGGCCAGCAACTGGGTGTGATGCACCACCTCGAACGTGCCACCCAGCTGCGGGTACTCGTTGGCCAGGGTGTTGAAGCAGTGCGGGCACGTCGCCACGATCTTCTTGACGCCGGCCTCGTTCAGCGTCTCGATGTTCTGCCGGGCCAGCATGTCGAACAGGAACTCCATGCCCAGCCGCCGGGCCGGGTCGCCGGTGCACGCCTCCATCGGCCCGAGCACGCCGAATTTGACCCCGGCGATGTGCAGCAGCTCGGCCACGGCCTTGGTGGTCTTCTTCGCCCGGTCCTCCAGCGCCCCCGCGCAGCCCACCCAGAACAGGTACTCCAGATCGTCGGGCACCTTGTCCTCGATGAGCGGGACCGGGACGGGGTCGACCTCCCGCGAGGCCAGCTCCTCGATCCACTCGGCGCGCCTGGTCTCCGCCACGCCCCACGGGTTGCCCTTGTTCTCCAGGTTCTTCAGCATGACCCCGGCCTCGGAGGGGAAGCTGGACTCGATCATCACCTGGTAGCGGCGCATGTCGATGATGTGGTCGATGTGCTCGATGTCCACCGGGCACTGCTCCACGCAGGCGCCGCAGTTGGTGCACGACCACAGCACGTCCGGGTGGATGACGCCCTGCTCGCCCACCAGCGGCTTGCCGGCCAGGGCCAGCACGTCCTCGGGCAGCTTCGCCCGCTCCTGTTCACCGGCGAGCAGGTAGGGGGCGATGGCGAAGGCGTGGTCGCGCTGGTCCAGGATCAGCATCTTGGGCGACAGCGGCTTGTCGGTGTTCCATGCCGGGCACTGCGACTGGCAGCGGCCGCACTCGGTGCAGGTGTAGAAGTCCAGGAACCCCTTCCACGTGGTGTCCTCGATCTTGCCGCGGCCGAACACGTCGGTGTCGGGGTCGGCCTCCTCGAAGTCCAGCACCGTGCCGTTGCTGCGCATCTGGGGCACCGCGCCCAGCCCGTCGGGACGCCGTGAGAACAGCACGTTCAGCGGCGCCAGGAAGATGTGCAGGTGCTTGGAGTTCACCACGATCACCAGGAACACCAGCATGACGCCGATGTGCAGCAGCAGCCCCACCGACTCCAGCGCCTCACTGGTGGGCAGCACCTTGGCCACCGCCTCGGAGGCGAACGC
>NZ_JBFBCI010000154.1:0-1534 GCF_040683095.1 Sphaerisporangium sp. NPDC051017 | reverse complement strand
CGGCTGCGGCGCGGCGAACCGGAGGGCGCCGACCGGCGGCTCGGCGAACGGGATGCCGCGGAAGACCGCCAGGCCCGCCTCCCTGCCGCCGCGCAGGACGCCGGCCGCCGTGCGGACTTCCGGCTCGGACTCGGACGGCTTGCTCGATGCGGTGACGGCCACTTCGCGGTCTCCTCTCCGTTCCTGCCCGGCCGAGCATCCCAGCGCGCGCCATCTGCGGGCAAACCATTTAGGGCGCAGCCCACATGACCCTGAAACCTCCATCTAGTTGATCTTGGGTGCTTCCCGGAAACGATCCCCCCCGCGCGCCGATGTCCTCCCTCGGGGGACCAGCCGGCCCCCGAAATCCGTCCCGGATTCTCCCGGGGAGTGCGACCTGCCCCGCTCTGCTGGACGCGTTCGCGGCTCACCCCGGCCTGATCACCGACCCGGCCGATCCTCGCCGAGCCGGGCTACGAGGGCGCAGGTCACCTGGGCTGCGCAGGGCCCGCCTGGCTCGTACCCGGACCCTTCGGGTGTCGTTGGGCGGATGGATCTGCGCGCCCCGGCGGTCGCTCGGGGGTGACACCGAGCATGGTCAGCGGCTGGGAACTCGGCCGACACAGCACGGCTCCCTTCATCAGGGGAGGGAGCCGCTGTCGTCCGGGCCTCTCAGCTCAGTCTGTGCCTCACCCACGCCAGACCGGCGTCCGCGGCGCGAGTGCGGAACTCGCGGGCCTGCTCGGGGCCGTGCCCGGCCTTGTAGACGCGGAACGGCGTGTCGGCCGAGAAGCTGAGTCCCGTCCAACCCGTGAGCGACACCCGCGCGCAAACCCTCTGCGAGGCGCGGCGGCGTGGCTACATTGAGCCGGAACGGCGAGATCGAGGGGGACGATCCGATGCGACGACGAACGCTGCTCACTGCGGCAGGGCTGAGTATTCCGCTGAGCCTGCTCCAACGGTTCGACGACGCTCTGGCTCTGTCCGACGAGCCCGATCAGCCCGAACGGCTGTCCGACATCCGCCAGCGGTTGCAGGTGGCGCGCCGCCAGTTCGACGTGAGCGCCCTGCCCTCGCTCGTGGCCGGGCTGCCCGGTCTGCTCGCCGTGGCCAAAGCGTGCGCGGAACGGATCGACACGCCGACAGGGTGGACGGTGCTCGCCGCGTGTTACAACCTCTCGACGGACGTGTTGAACAAAGTCGGACGCAAACCCTCTGCGGTGATCACCGCGGACCGGGGAGTGATCTACGCGCAGCGCTCCGGCGACGCCGTCGCGATGGCCGCGTCGGCCCGTGCCATGGGCATGATGCTTCGCACCTCCGGACGCAACGAGGTCGCCGCGCAGACGCTCATACGCGCCGCCGGACGGCTGGACGCGCTCGGGCTGCGGACGGCCCGTCAGACAGACGTCTACGTGCGGCTGTTGTGCGCAGCCGCTTACGCCACGGCCGGCAGCGGCGCTTGATCCCAAGCGGTGAAGGCAATCGGGCTATTGGGATGATCGACAGATCGGGGAATTACGGGGAGAAGTCTTCTTCTCGTCGTCGCTGATCT
>NZ_JBFBCI010000153.1:0-1543 GCF_040683095.1 Sphaerisporangium sp. NPDC051017 | reverse complement strand
GAGCTGGAAGCCGTAGTTCGGCTGGCCGTCTGCCCAGGCTTGAACGATGCCGTTGACCGAGTGGACGAGATCCCACTCTTTCTTGGCCCAGCTGGCAGCGGCACTGGTGCAGTCCGGGCTGTAGGCGCCCGCTTTATTGTTGGCGCCGGCCGAGGTCACCGTCGGCTGGTTGTCCCAGGTCAGCGATCCAGGAGTCCAACTGCTGGTGATCCGCCGGGCGGTGATGCCGGATCCCACGGGGTCCCCGCAGGTGTTGGACAGATGGTTCCACAAGTAGAGGTCGGCGTTCTTGACCTTGCCGCCTCGCAGTAGAGACTCCACGGGAATATCAGCGAACTTGATGTAGCTGCGCCAGCGGACCGTTCCGGAGTTGGACTTGCCGGCCAGAATTCGGTCCAAAAGCTGGTTGTCGCGACTGATCGGGTAGGCGGCGTCATTAACGAAGGTATCGACGGCGATCGCGGGCTCCCACCAATCGGAGGCGGCGGCGATAACCGTGACCGGGTAGGTGACGGCCGGGTCGGCCAGAAACTCGGCATCGGGAGTGAACACCAAGGTCGAGCCGCCCGAGATTCCTCCAGATGCGTGGATGCCTTACCGACCTTTCCTTCATCCGGTCCTCTGCTGCCATCGGCGGCCACCGCGTCGAGCATCATGGTGGTGGACAGGTCAAGGATCTGCTCCTGATCACCCTTGCCGGTGCCCTTGACCAGCACGGTCTTGCCCGAGACCTTCTTGAAGGCGAAGCCTGCGGGCAGATCGACTGGGACACGCAGACTGAGCGGTTTGTCAGGGCGTTGCCGGATCACGATCTGCTGGCGGAACCCCGACGGGTGGCAGTGACGACCAAGTCGGTGCCGTTGCCGTAAGCGGAGGCGAACTCGGCCCGGTTGCCCGACAACGTCGGGGTGGGCAGTTTGCGTGTGGAGAAGACCTTGGCCTTATCGTCGGTCTTGGCCGGGTTGCCGCTGGCCGTCAACAGCTCCATGTTCCCGCCGTAGGACAACACCAGGTCCGACTTGGCCACCCGCGGCCTGACTGCGTTGCCCTGCACGACCAACGTCGTGTCGACAGCCTCCCAGACGCTGTTCCGCTTGACTCGGACGGGAGCGGCGGACATCTCCATGTGCAGAGTCCTGCCATCGGGATTGGCGAACGTGGTGGAGGTCTCGGAGCGGTAGGAGGGGATCTCGACCCGCTTGTTCTGTTTCCTCGCCTCCTGCTTGGCCGTCTCCACTGGGTCTACGGCCGCGGTGGTGACTGGTGGCTGGGGTGAAGGAGAGGGGGCGGCGGAGGCGGGGGGTGAGCTTGTGCCGATCAGTAGCGAGGTCACCATGGCGGGAACGGTCACAAGCGCCGTCCCGAGGCGCGCACGCCGCCTCCTCGATCGGGGGGTAAGTCTTCCTGACAGGTTCATGCAACTCCTGATCGGTTGGGGTGTAACCGTCCAATCGATCAGAGCATCACGGTGATCTTGAAGCAATATGACAAGAATCACTCGCTAGAGCATGATCTTTCCTGGAACGCGGCGAGTCGGCCGTAG
>NZ_JBFBCI010000152.1:0-1585 GCF_040683095.1 Sphaerisporangium sp. NPDC051017 | reverse complement strand
GGCACCTTCAGCGAGGTGTCACGCACCTCACGCGCCTTCTCACCGAAGATCGCGCGCAGCAGCCGCTCCTCGGGGGTCAGCTCGGTCTCACCCTTGGGCGTGACCTTGCCCACCAGGATGTCGCCCGGCACGACCTCGGCACCGATGCGGATGATCCCCCGCTCGTCCAGGTCGGCCAGCACCTCCTCCGACACGTTCGGGATGTCCCGGGTGATCTCCTCCGGCCCCAGCTTGGTGTCGCGGGCGTCGACCTCGTGCTCCTCGATGTGGATCGAGGACAGCATGTCCTCCTGCACGACGCGCTGGGACAGGATGATCGCGTCCTCGTAGTTGTGGCCCTCCCACGGCATGAACGCCACGAGCAGGTTCTTGCCCAGCGCCATCTCGCCGTTGTCGGTGGACGGGCCGTCGGCGATGACCTGGCCGCGCTCGATCCGGTCGCCCTCGTCCACGATGGGCTTCTGGTTGAAGCAGGTGCCCTGGTTGGAGCGCTTGTACTTCGCCACGCGGTAGGTCGTGCGCGTGCCGTTGTCGTTCATCACGGTGACGTAGTCGGCCGAGACCTCCTCGACGACGCCCGCCTTCTCGGCGGTGATCACCTCACCGGCGTCCGTCGCGGCGCGATACTCCATGCCCGTGCCGACCAGCGGCGCCTCGGCCCGCATCAGCGGCACCGACTGGCGCTGCATGTTCGCGCCCATCAGCGCGCGGTTGGCGTCGTCGTGCTCCAGGAACGGGATCATCGCGGTGGCCACCGACACCATCTGGCGCGGCGACACGTCGATGTAGTCGACCTCCCCGGCCCGGGCCAGCTCGGTCTCGCCGCCCTTGGTGCGGACCAGCACGCGCGACTCCGCGAAGGTGCCGTCGGCGCGCAGCGGCGTGTTGGCCTGCGCGATGACGTGCCTGTCCTCCTCGTCGGCGGTCAGGTAGTCGATCTCCTCGGTGACCCGGCCGTCGACGACCTTGCGGTACGGCGTCTGGACGAACCCGAACGAGTTCACCCGCGCGTAGCAGGCGAGGTAGCCGATGAGGCCGATGTTCGGGCCCTCCGGCGTCTCGATCGGGCACATGCGGCCGTAGTGGGACGGGTGCACGTCGCGCACCTCCATGCCGGCGCGCTCACGGGACAGACCGCCGGGGCCGAGCGCGGACATGCGCCGCTTGTGCGTCAGGCTGGCCAGCGGGTTGGTCTGGTCCATGAACGTCGACAGCTGGGAGGTGCCGAAGAACTCCTTGATCGACGCCACGACCGGGCGGATGTTGATCAGGGTCTGCGGCGTGATCGCCTCGACGTCCTGCGTGGTCATCCGCTCGCGGACCACGCGCTCCATGCGGGCGAGACCCAGGCGGACCTGGTTCTGGATCAGCTCGCCCACGCTGCGCATACGCCGGTTGCCGAAGTGGTCGATGTCGTCGACCTCGACGATCACGTCGCCCGGCATGGAATTCTCGCCCGCGTGCAGCCGGACGATGTACTCGATCGCGGTGACGATGTCCTCTTCGGTGAGGGTGCCCTGGTTGATCTCGGAGTCGACGCCGAGCTTCTTGTTGATCTTGTACCGGCCGACCTTGGCGAGGTCGT
>NZ_JBFBCI010000151.1:0-1594 GCF_040683095.1 Sphaerisporangium sp. NPDC051017 | reverse complement strand
ACGACCTCGCCAAGGTCGGCCGGTACAAGATCAACAAGAAGCTCGGCGTCGACTCCGAGATCAACCAGGGCACCCTCACCGAAGAGGACATCGTCGCCACGATCGAGTACATCGTCCGGCTGCACGCCGGCGAGGTCGCGATGCCCGGGGCGAACGGCGAGGTCGTCGTCGAGACCGACGACATCGACCACTTCGGCAACCGGCGCCTGCGCACCGTCGGCGAGCTCATCCAGAACCAGGTCCGCCTGGGTCTCGCCCGCATGGAGCGCGTGGTCCGCGAGCGCATGACCACGCAGGACGTCGAGGCGATCACGCCGCAGACCCTGATCAACATCCGCCCGGTCGTGGCGTCGATCAAGGAGTTCTTCGGCACCTCGCAGCTCTCGCAGTTCATGGACCAGACCAACCCGCTGGCCGGTCTGACGCACAAGCGGCGTCTGTCCGCGCTCGGCCCCGGCGGTCTGTCGCGTGAGCGCGCCGGCTTCGAGGTCCGTGACGTGCACCCGTCCCACTACGGCCGCATGTGCCCGATCGAGACGCCGGAAGGCCCGAACATCGGCCTCATCGGCTCGCTGTCGTCCTACGGCCGCGTGAACTCGTTCGGGTTCGTCGAGACGCCGTACCGCAAGGTCGTCGACGGCCGGGTCAGCGACGAGATCGACTACCTGACCGCCGACGAGGAGGACAGGCACGTCATCGCGCAGGCCAACACGCCGCTGCGCGCCGACGACACCTTCGCCGAGGACCGCGTCCTGGTCCGCCGTAAGGGCGGCGAGCTGGAGTTCATCCGGCCGACCGAGGTCGACTACATGGACGTCTCGGCGCGCCAGATGGTGTCCGTCGCGACCGCCATGATCCCGTTCCTGGAGCACGACGACGCCAACCGCGCGCTGATGGGCTCCAACATGCAGCGCCAGTCGGTGCCCCTGCTCAAGAGCGAGGCCCCGCTGGTCGGCACGGGCATGGAGTACCGCGCCGCCACCGACGCCGGCGACGTCATCACCGCCGAGAAGGCGGGCGTCGTCGAGGAGGTCTCGGCCGACTACGTCACGGTGATGAACGACGACGGCACGCGCACGACCTACCGCGTGGCGAAGTTCAAGCGCTCCAACCAGGGCACCTGCTTCAACCAGAAGCCGATCGTCCGTGAGGGTGACCGCGTCGAGGTGAACCAGGTCGTCGCCGACGGTCCCTGTACCGACAACGGCGAGATGGCCCTGGGCAAGAACCTGCTCGTGGCGTTCATGCCGTGGGAGGGCCACAACTACGAGGACGCGATCATCCTGTCCCAGCGCCTGGTGCAGGACGACGTGCTCTCCTCGATCCACATCGAGGAGCACGAGGTCGACGCGCGCGACACCAAGCTGGGGCCGGAGGAGATCACCCGGGACATCCCGAACGTGTCGGAGGAGGTGCTGGCCGACCTGGACGAGCGGGGCATCATCCGCATCGGTGCCGAGGTCGTGCCGGGCGACATCCTGGTGGGCAAGGTCACGCCGAAGGGTGAGACCGAGCTGACCCCCGAGGAGCGGCTGCTGCGCGCGATCTTCGGTGAGAAGGCGCGTGAGGTGCGTGACACCTCGCTGAAGGTGCC
>NZ_JBFBCI010000150.1:0-1610 GCF_040683095.1 Sphaerisporangium sp. NPDC051017 | reverse complement strand
GAAGGCGGCGGCTGCGGCGAGCGCCACGGCCATGGAACGGGCGTTCTTCTTGCTCTTCGAGATCACAGACTCTCCTCTTGCGGAGACGGCGCGCATGGCCCCGGCCCTGTTGGTGACGTCGCGTCTTGACGAAACGGTGCTTCGTCGGGCCGGCAGACGGCCGACTGCGCACATGAGGGACCCTCGCATCTGCGCCCTTTCGTGACGCAACTGGGTGGTGCAGTAACTGAGAGTAACACCACTCTTTGTCCGGCCCAACACTCCGAACGCGAACTGTTGGGCCGGAGCCTCACCCGATCGTGGCGCTCACACGCGGCCAACGAGCCGTGTGCCCACCGACATGAAGGACTACTCAATCGGCATCAAGCGCTCGGCGGCGACCCCGATCACCTCCGCCGGAACCTTCAGCGGAGCATCCGCCAGGAACGTCCCCAGCATCCGGGCCGTGCCCCACTGTGGCGATACCCCCAGCGCCGACAGAGGGTGGCGGAGCGTGAGCCATGGTGCCAGAGCCTTGTTTACCCACCGGACTCACCGGGTAGCCCCACCGGCGATATCGCGCTCCTTGATCCGCCGGGTGGACGGCAATCCACCGCTCCGCGCCCCAGCGGGCGTGACCTCGAACTGACGGCACCATCCAGGAGGCCGCGTTGACGGACGCCTTCCAGCTCCCCTTGTTCTATATGCCGTTCCAGGCGAGGGTGAATCCGCACCTGGAGGCCGTCCGTCCGCGAGTTCGCGCCTGGGCATGCGCTGTGGGTCTGCTTGAGCCGCCGGGCACCGACTCGTACCACGGCGGCTGGAGTGCGGAGACCTTCGACAGGGCGGACTTCACCCGGTTCACCGCCTGGACCTATCCCCATGCCTGTGCCGGGGAGCTGGAGCTGTTGTCCGGCTGGCACAGCCTCATCTGGTGCCTGGACGACGTCTTCGGCGCCGGGTGTGAAGCTCTCGGTAGCCGGGAGCAGATCCTGCAACGTATCGAGCGGCTGATGGCCTTCATGCCGATCATGACACCCGGCTTGGTGCCACCCCCCGAGCATCCTGTGGAACGTGCGCTGGCCGACCTGTGGCGCCGCACGGCGCCCTCGGCATCGATTCCGTGGCGCCTGCTGTACACCAGGTCCGTACGGCGGTTCCTGGAGGCATCGCTGTGGGAGACGGAGAACCTCGAACGCCACCGGTTTCCCGACCTCATCGAGCAGGCCGAGATGCGCCGCGACTACGGGGCGGCCGGGTGCAGCGCACTACTGATGGAGCACTCGCTCGGCTGGGAGATCCCCGATGGCATCCGGGGCACCCGGCCGTTCACTGTGCTGATCGACTCATTCCGGGACACGGTCGATCTGCACAACGACATCGTGTCCTATCCCAAGGAGGTCCGCGAGGGCGTCGCGAGGAACAACATCGTGCACGTGGCCCAGGAACTCCTCGGTGTCTCCCTCAAGGATGCGGTCTCCTTCGTTGACCGCATCCTGACGGGCCGGGTCAGGACGCTCGAAGAGAACGACGAGACGGACCTCCCGCAAGTGCTGCACGACCTGCGTGCGGATCCTGAGACTCAGCGTGCCGTCCTGCGGTATGCCCAGGCCATCCAGGGCTGGGCCGCC
>NZ_JBFBCI010000149.1:0-1677 GCF_040683095.1 Sphaerisporangium sp. NPDC051017 | reverse complement strand
CCGTGATTGCGCCACGAGGCGCGGGTGTTGCGGATGGAGGTGAAAGACCGTCCATCGCCTTGCCGTCGTAGCGGCAGGGTGAAGCTGGAGGCAACTCGACCCGGGGGTCGCCGGGGAGGGTGAGAGCAGCCTCGACAAAGTCGCGTCGGTTCAGTACTGCCGGATGGGCCGAGCGCGGTGAGCGAGACGGGAAGGTACACGTGAGGAATCGGTGTTGTTACGCCTCTTGACGGCCTTACCAGCTCTAATCCGGCGGATGTGGGCTGGGTGGCGGCGCGTATCCGTTCGTCGACGACGGATGGAGAACTCCCGATTGGGTCTTTGCGGTCTGGGTCGGGAGGCCACGGTGAATGACTACGGCGTAACCGTTGGCGATGCCGCAGGGGTACAGCCGAGTGCCTAACCCGTCGACCGAACACCCGTGAACGTGGGAACCACCTGCGACCGTTCCACGGAGTCCCTTTGCCCAGCCAGGGAGGGAACCAGGGATAGGTGCGACGCCGACCGAAGGAGCAGGTGGGGCGGAGCCGTTGTAGTACTCCGAGCGCGGGAAAGCCGCGTACATGGGGAAGAACGGCAGCGTGTCAGTTCAAGGAGGGAGTGTAATGTCCGAAGATGCGCCGGTGAACACCGGCGCCGTGGATTGGCCGGATCAGGATTCAGCCTTTTTCGCGGTACGGAGGATGCAGACCAAGTTACATCGCTGGGCGGGAGAGGAGCTCTCCCGTCGGTTCGGTGACCTTTACAACCTTGTTTATGACCCGGCGTTTCTGGTTCACGCGTGGGAACGTGTGGCATCGAATGTCGGGGCGAGGACCCCGGGAGTCGACAAGGCCACGGTGGCCTGGATCGAAACCCGGGTTGGGGTGGATGTGTTCTTGGGCCACGTCCGGGATTCGTTGAAGTCGGG
This sequence comes from Sphaerisporangium sp. NPDC051017, assembly GCF_040683095.1. NCBI lineage: Bacteria > Bacillati > Actinomycetota > Actinomycetes > Streptosporangiales > Streptosporangiaceae > Sphaerisporangium > Sphaerisporangium sp. NPDC051017. Next base: position 767 of record NZ_JBFBCI010000149.1, on the reverse strand, counting down.
CGAGTTCCAGCCGGTCGAAGTGCGCCGGGTGATGATACCAAAGGCCAGCGGGAAACTCCGCAAACTAGGTATACCTACTGTCGCTGACCGCGTGGTCCAGACAAGTCTGAAGCTGGTGCTCGAACCCATCTTTGAGGCAGACTTTCTGCCGTGTTCGTATGGGTTCCGTCCTAACCGGCGCACACACGACGCAATAGCCGAGATACACCATCTGGCCTCCGAGCCTACCAATTACCGGTGGGTGCTGGAGGCGGATATCGCCGCGTGCTTCGACGAGATCGGGCACACGCCACTACTCGACCGATTGCGGCGTAGGATCAAGGATAAACGCGTGTGTGCGCTGGTCAAGGCGTTCTTGAAATCCGGGGTCATGACGACAGCCGGAGACCGGGAAGAGACCATCACCGGCACCCCACAAGGCGGGCCGCTTTCCCCGCTGTTGGCGAACATCGCTCTGTCGGCGTTGGACGAACACTTCCACCGGCAATGGCAGCAGGAGATGGGAACCAAATCACAGCGGGCCAAACGCGTAAGAAAGGGCCTGGGCAACTGGCGTCTTATCCGTTTCGCCGACGACTTCGTCGTGATGGTGTTCGGGGAAAGACACCATGCTGAGGCACTGCGTGAGGAGGTCGCGACCGTCCTAGTCACACTGGGGTTGCGGTTGTCACCGGAAAAGACCCGCGTGGTTCACATAGACGAGGGCTTCGATTTCCTCGGCATGACCATACGCAGAATGCGGAAACGAGGAACACAGAAGTACTACG
>NZ_JBFBCI010000148.1:0-1721 GCF_040683095.1 Sphaerisporangium sp. NPDC051017 | reverse complement strand
TGTCAACGGCGGCTGAATGCTGACCCCTTGGCGTCGTCTGAATTCTGACCCCTCCGTTGCGATTGATCGTTACTGGTCGTTGCTGTGGTCGGCCGCGGGCACGCGGCCCAGGTCGCGGTTCTTGAGGCGGTAGCTGTCTCCCTTCAGGCTGATGACCTCGGCGTGGTGGACGAGGCGGTCGATCATCGCTGCGGCGACGACGTCGTCGCCGAACACCTCTCCCCAGCGTCCGAACGGTTTGTTGCTGGTGACGATCAGGCTGGCCCGCTCGTAACGGCTGGAGACCAGTTGGAAGAACAGGTTGGCGGCCTGGTGCTCGAACGGGACGTAGCCGACCTCGTCCACGATCAGGACCGGGATCCGCGACAGCCTGGTCAGCTCGTCTTGGAGTGTCCCCCGGATGTGGGCGTCGGCGAGGCGGTCCACCCACTGGCCGGCGGTGGCGAAGGCGACCCGGTGGCCGGCCTGGCAGGCGCGGATACCCAAGCCGATCGACAGGTGGGTCTTTCCGGTGCCCGGCGGGCCGAGGAACACCACGTTCTCACGGGCTGCGACGAAGTCCAGCGTGCCCAGGTGCGCGATGACGTCGCGTTTGAGGCTGCGCTGGTGGTCGTAGTCGAAGTCCTCCAGCGCCTTGCGGGCGGGGAAACGGGCCGAGCGGATCCGTGCTTCACCGCCGTGCGATTCCCGGGCTGCGACCTCCCGCTGCAGGCAGGCGGCCAGGAACTCCTCATGGCTCCAGGACTCGGCCCGGGCCCGCCCGGCGAGCCGTTCCACCGCCGCCGCCAGCGATGGCGCCTTGAGTACCCGGGTGAGATACGCCAGTTCGGCATGGAGGTTGCGTGAGCCACCGGCGGCCGCCGTGGTGGTCGTGGCCGGCGCGCGTGCCATCAGGCCACCCCCTCGGCCGTCAACAGGGCGTCGTAGTCGCTGAGCGGGCGCTGCTCGACCTCGACCTCGGGAGGGCCGGCGGTGGGAGCCCGCAACCGCGCCCCGCCGCGCAACGCGGCGGCGGCCTTGGCATGCGCTGGATCGGTGATGGTCTGATGGGACGCCCAGCAACGCCGGTGCCGGGCCACCGGCCGGCCACCGCAGGTCACGCTGACCTGCTCCAGATCGGCGATGACCTCCACCAGCCGGCCGATCGCCGAGGGATGCACCGAGTAATCGTTGGAGGCGATCCGCACGTAATGATCGCGCGGGAGCCGGGTCGAGGTCCGCCACCCGACCGTCGGCGCGACCGGCGGCAACGCCACCATCGCCGCCAGATCGGCGTGCAGCCGGTCGGCCGGGCGGCACTCCAGACGGCGATGACGGCGCGCGTTGGCCTTGCCCAGCCACTCGGCCAGCTGCGCGTTGAAGTCGTGCGGGGAGCCGAAACCACGCCCCGGCAGGAACGAGGTCTCCAGATAGCCGTTGGCCCGCTCCACCAGCCCCTTGGCCTCCGGATCGCCCGGGCGGCATTGCCAGATCGCGATCCCCAGTACCCCGCGGAACGCCTGCGCCTGCGCGGTCAGCTGCGCACGGCCCGCCTTCCACTGACCGATCGCGCTCTCGTTGTCCCACACCAGCGTCCTGGGCACGGCGCCCAGCCCCGACAGCAGCGCCCAGTGGCCGGCAAACAGGTCCCCGGCCTTCCGGGAGGGCAGCATTCGAGCCATCAGCCACCGCGAATACCCCAAGACCATGACCAGCACCGGCGGGCTGCCGCGATGCCCGGC
>NZ_JBFBCI010000147.1:0-1722 GCF_040683095.1 Sphaerisporangium sp. NPDC051017 | reverse complement strand
CCATTCGAGGCTCTCGATGAGTACGCAGAGCTTCAGCTGGCCTCGTAAAGTACAATCACAAATTCCGCTGTCCGGAATGATCTCGGCCCCTCACGGCCTGGTGCTAGAGGTCAACCGGGAACTGCGCTATGCCTTCACCCGCCAAGGCGACGATCCGAGTCCGCACAGCCGGACCCTATTGCGGGCGCGTACGCTAAGCCTCGCGGCGAGCGCGCTTGCCCTGTACCTGTACAACCAGTACGTCGTGGCGCCCGACGATGCGGTGGTCGAACGCGACGACATGATCGACCACATGCTGGCCTACAAGCGGCCAGACGACACCGATGATGTTGGCTATCAGCGGAAGATGGCCACTGCGGTCCAAGCGCTCGAAGATGCCTCCATCATCAAGCCGATCAAGGGCACCAACCGGTACATCATCTACCCGGTCATCGCCTCTATCCTCACTGCCGACCGTGTCGAGGCCCTGCATGCACGCTACATGGCGCTTGCCAATGGCATGGCCGAGCCCGCAACGCAGCCCGAGGATGGGACCGGCGAAGTCACTGGTGAGCTGCGACATGGCTGAGGAGAAGCGAATGCGTGAGGCCAGGGGGACCCGCTCGGTATTCCTCGGACAGTTCCGACTGACCCGCCTGCAAGTGGTCAACTGGGGCACGTTCTGCGGCTACAAGGATTTCCCAATCGATGAGCGCGGCGTGCTGTTCACCGGTCCGTCGGGGTCGGGGAAGTCGTCCCTAATGGATGCCCACTCGGTCGCACTACTGCCTACCCGGGAGCAGCGGTTCAACGCCTCGGCCGACCTGACCGCACGCGGCGCCAAGCAGGGCAGTCGCAGCACCCCCGATTACGTGCGGGGCGCCTGGTCAGAGACCAACGACGAGCACGGCCAATCGCAGGTCCGCTACCTGCGAGCTGGGAAGCCGACGTGGTCAGCTGTCGCCGCGACTTACGACGATGGTCTCGGTCAGGTCACCACCGCGGTGGTGGTCAAATGGTTCAGCGGTTCGGAGACCGATGGAGCCGCGCTCAAGACGATGTACCAGCTCCATCACGGTCAGTTCGACCTGAACCTGCTCGACGAGTGGGCGACCCATGGTGAAGGGTTCGACACGCGTTGGTTTAGGACCGCTCACCCGGCCAGCTACCCGGACAGCCAGGACGCCTACATGCGGGAGCTCGCCAAACGGGTTGGGCTCGGTACCTCCAAGACCGCGCTGGCGCTGTTGGGCAAGGCCAAGGCCATGAAGAATGTCGGCGACCTCAACCTGTTCATCCGCGACAACATGCTCGACGAGCCCGCCACCTTCGCTGCAGCGCAGAAGATGATCGAGTCCTTCAACCCGCTCAACGACGCGTTTGAAACAGCCCGCCGGGCCCGTGACCAGGCCAAGACCCTCCAGGAAGTCCCAGCGCATTGGACTACCTACCTCGCCGCGAAAGATATTGCCAGCCGAGCGGGGGTCATGCTTGGCCCTCCTGTGGAGCACTACCTGCGCGGCATTCACCTGCAGGTGCTCCGCACGGAAATCGACCGCCTCAAGGCGAGCGTGACGCTGTTGAGAGGGCAGCTCGACCGGCAGAATCAGGAGTCGTCCGCGGCGGAGAAGCTCTATCTGTCCCTCACCGCAACCTGTCAAACCGGGTGAGACATCAGGCTACTTGTGTGGTTTGAGGTGAAGTGTCGCTCTGGAGGGTCGTGGGTGGCTTGTTGATCCACAC
>NZ_JBFBCI010000146.1:0-1809 GCF_040683095.1 Sphaerisporangium sp. NPDC051017 | reverse complement strand
CCCAGATCTTTCACGATCATGATCAAGCTTTCCTGAGGTCGTGTTGATCATGGTGTTGGGTGCAGAGTTCCGGGTTCGGGCATGCCGAAAGCCCGGTGGTCGCCGGGTGCGGCCTTAGTCTCCCCTTTGGCGGGCCGGTGGGCGGGGCCTTTCTGCTCGTCGGGACGGATGGGTCGCGGTCAGGAGGGGGCGGCCAAGGCTCGGATCTTGCTCCAGGCCGTGATCAGGTCGGCGGTATGGGGATGGCCGGCGCATAGCCGGATCAGGCGTTTGCGGGCACGCCGGACGAGACGTGCGGGGATCTGGAACAGCAGGCGGCGCAGGAGCGCGGGTGTGGCTGTGCGCAGGTCTGGGTGGTGGTCGAGGATGAGCAGGCGGAGCCAGGCCAGCAGGTCGGCAGCGAGCATGACCGCGTGGCACCAGGCCTGGTTGGCGGCCATCGCGTAGAACGGCAGGCGCCGCAGGCCGAGGTTCTTCCCATCCTTGATCACGGATTCGACATCGGCGTGGTCGCGATGGAAGGCGTCCTGACGGGGATAGTGGTGACCGGGCAGGTCATGCGCGACGGCCTGGAACCGCTGGCCACGCCGCTTTTCGAGGGTGCTGGCGTTCTTGCGGTGCTTGGGATGCAGCGGTTCGAGGCGGGCGGTGACGCGCATGCCGCCAGGCCAGCCATCCTCGTCTCGGTTCAGGTCGAGCAGACCGGTCAGTTCGGCGACGTAGGCGCGGTCGCGGACCTTGCCTTCTGGGGTGATCGCGCAGGCCCAGATCTTCTCGGGGACTTTGACGATGGCATCGCGGATGGGCGCCGTGACGTCGAAGCCGACGCTGTAGTGCCACGTGTGGCCGCCCTTCGCCGCCGTCTCCTTGATCCATTTCAGGAGATCCTTGGTGGCCCCCGCGCCGTCACTACGGAAGATGATTTTCCGCCGGTAGCGGGCCGGGAGCTGGGCGATCGCCTCGGTCAAGACGGTGATGTGGTCCTCGGCCGTGTTGGAGCCGGCGTTGCCCGGGCGGAGCAGGATCGCCAGGATCTCTCCGGTGTTCGCGCAGGTCACCAGGATCGGGTGCAGCCCGAACACGTGCTTTTTGTACGTCGGGGCCGCGCCTTCCTTCTCGGAGTGGGACTCCACCAGGGACGCGTCGACGTCGATGACGATCCAGCCGTCCCAGACGTGCCCGGCCACGCTCACCCGGGGGAAACCTTGCGGGCGGGCGGCGAGCAGGCTCCACATGCGTCGCCGGTGCGTGGCCCGCGCCCGCGCCAGCCGTTCCAGCATGACCGGGTCGAGTTCGTCGCCGAACAGCCGCCAGGCGGTCACGCCCGAGGCGACCGCCCCGGTCACCGGGCTCGCCCCTGCGGTGGTGTCCATCGCGGCGCTCACCGAGGTCGCGCCCATCGCCAGCCCGATCGCGACATCGACCAGGACCTGCCCACGGTCATGCCCGGGATGGAACCCGGGCACGAGCAGCGCCGTGGAGGCGTGGCCGCGTACGCCGGATTTCTCGGCGAACAGCCGGAGCAGAGGGACACCAGCGGCGGGAACCAGCCCGGTGGCGCCGTCGGTCATCTCCAGTCCTGTCGACCACGCTGACGTGCGTTTTTCCAGTTTTCGGCGGCGGCGCTGTTCTCTAACACGCTTGATCTTCCGCCGCAACCCGGCGGGTGTCGTACGCTTCACTTTCGAGGTGCCGTTCTCCTGCAGGATCAAGATCTAGTCAATCCAGATCATGCCAGGTCAGAGCGGCACCTTTTGTCGTTTGTGACGCTAGGTGACGTTCACCGGCGTGCCGGTGAATTCATCAGGC
>NZ_JBFBCI010000145.1:0-1831 GCF_040683095.1 Sphaerisporangium sp. NPDC051017 | reverse complement strand
ACGACGTAGGAGGCGCACTTGTCGAGCTCGGTGGCGGCGCAGTTCTGCCAGATGTTCGTATTGCCGGAGAGCAGGAGCTTGTCGGCGTCCTTGACCGCGACGCGCTCGACGCCGAAGTTGATCAGGGACAGCGCGTCCTTGGCGTAGTACGTCTCGTCGAACACCACGGCCTTGGGGACGCCGAGGCGGTCGAAGCGCAGGAAGGCCCCGAAGGCGGCCACGAGCAGCGGGCCGAGCCACCCCCACAGCGGGCTTCCCCGGAACGGCGGAACCAGCCGGTCGCGCATGGAACCCGGTGGTTCGGGCACGTCACGCGGCTCCGGCTTCTCGAAGTCCTGGTTAGGGAAGTCCGTCAGGGCCATCCGGACATCGTACGGGGCGGCTATTACGTCCAACCTAAGAAACACTCCTTGTGTACCCAATTGGGGCGGTCCTGCCTGAAGGTGCAGCCCGCCGATGACCACCGCGTGCATGGGAGAGGATGGACGTGTGAACGACACGGGCACGCTGGTCCTCGCGGGAGCTCCCATCGGCCGCGCCGAGGACGCCTCCCCCCGCCTGCGGGACGCGCTGTCGGCCGCCGACATCGTCGCCGCCGAAGACACCCGCCGGCTGCGCAGGCTCGCCTCCGACCTCGGGGTCACGCTCGCCGGGCGGGTGGTGTCCTACTACGACGGCAACGAGGCGGCGCGGGCCGCTGAACTGCTGGAGGCCCTGCGCGACGGCGACACCGTGCTGGTGATCACGGACGCCGGCATGCCCGGGGTGTCCGATCCCGGCTACCGGCTGACCCACCTCGCCGTGGAGGCGGGCATCTCGGTGACCGCGCTGCCGGGGCCGTCCGCGGTCACCACGGCGCTGGCGATCTCCGGGCTGCCGAGCGACCGCTTCTGTTTCGAGGGCTTTCCTCCGCGCAAGCCGGGCGAGCGCGCCCGCCGGCTCGCCGCCCTGGCCGCCGAGGAGCGCACGATGGTGTTCTTCGAGGCGCCTCACCGCGTCCGGGCGAGCCTTGTCGCGATGGCCGAGGCGTTCGGGGCCGACCGCCGGGCCGCGCTGTGCCGCGAGCTGACCAAGACCTACGAGGAGGTCCGGCGCGGGGGGCTCGGCGAGCTGGCCGAGTGGGCGGCCGGCGAGGTCCGGGGCGAGATCACGCTGGTCGTCGCCGGTCACGCCCCGGGCGATGTCGCGCCCGAGGTCGGCGATCTGGTGGAGGAGGTCGCCCGCATGGAGGCGGCGGGGGTGCCGCGCAAGCAGGCCATCGTGGACGTCGCCAGGGCCGCGGGGGTGCCGAAACGGGAGCTGTACGACGCCGTCCACCGCGGGTGAGATCCCGGCGCGGCGGTGTGCCGTCGATGTCACGGAGTGCGATGAATGATTCCCGGTTCTTGATCCTCTGGATACGAGCAGTCCACGCCCCATAAAGTGCCCGCGTGGCTGTGCGCGCCTTCCCCCTGAGGTTCTTCGAAAAGACACGCTTTTTCGGCAGAACTCCGGTTCCGTCGGCCGAGCAGCCGGACGCGGCGTCATCGGTCCGTAACCGTCTGGTTCCGCCGTTCCACGGAAGCCCGCTGTGGGGGTGGCTGGCCCCGCTGCTCGTGGCGATCTTCGGCACGCTCCTGCGTTTCGACCGCCTTGCCCACCCCAAGGCGATCATGTTCGACGAGACGTGGTACGCCAAGGACGCGCTGTCCCTGCTCAGGTACGGCGTCGAACGTTCCTTCCTCGGCACGACCGAGAACCCGATCGCCGACCCCCGGCTGCTCGCCGGACGTGAGGACCTCTGGGTCACCTGCACACAGGACGACCTCGGCCCCTGTGCCCTTTATGTGGC
>NZ_JBFBCI010000144.1:0-1948 GCF_040683095.1 Sphaerisporangium sp. NPDC051017 | reverse complement strand
GTGTGTCACGAACGCCGAAAGGAGCTGCTGGTGTAGGCGCAGTTTCTTGATGTGGTGCTGCGTAAGAGATGGAGGATTCTTGGCCCTCCAGCGTCGCCCTGCGTGGGGGAGGCGTTAAACCGCCCTCTGGTGCGTTAGCTGAAGACTGTCGTGCTGAGCGAGAGGGAAAAGGCGTCCGTTGGAGACGTCAGGTGGGGATCGGGAAGACGTTGCGCTGAAAACCCTTCGGGGTTCGCTGTTGAAGTGTCGAAATTGAATGGATGGCATCAAAACCTGGGTCTTCAGGGGCCTTGGGATAAGCCTGGCGGGTGCCCGCTTACTGGCCAGGTGGTGTCCGGCATGGAGGCGGCGTGAGCCTGATCTGCTGCTCTTGCGTGGAACGTGAGAAGGCGTGCCCGGAAACAACCTGCTGATTGTGGCGGGTGAGAGGGAGCGTCCCAAGCGGAGAACCCGTGAGGGATTGAGTACCGTCGCCGGACACGCTGGCGGACTGGCCCGTAGTAGCTGTGAAGCTCCTGCTAAGCGCGGTGGGGGTGGAGTCAAGGGGCCAGGTCATCTGTGGCTGTTGCTTGTTCGATCAACCGGGCTCAGGCCGGGGAGGAGTCGCGTGAGCGAGCTGAAGTCAAAAGGCAAGCCGTTCGATATCTCGAAGTGGGATGTCCTCCGAGCCTGGGAGAAGGTCAAGGAGAACAAGGGCGGACCGGGAGTGGACGGGGTGACCGTCGGGGAGTTCGAGAAGGATCTGAAGAACAACCTCTATAAGATCTGGAATCGGATGTCGTCAGGAACCTATTTTCCACCACCGGTCAAAGCGGTGGAAATACCGAAGCAGCACGGCGGCGGCACGAGAATACTCGGGGTGCCGACCGTGGCTGACCGGGTTGCGCAGACGGTGGTCGCCATGCATTTGGAAGAACGGGTGGAACCGGTGTTCCATCCGGACTCCTATGGCTATCGTCCGGAAAAATCAGCGCTCGACGCAGTCGAGAAATGCCGGGAGCGGTGCTGGAAGAAAGACTGGGTGATCGACCTCGACGTCCAGAAATTCTTCGACTCCGTTCGGCATGACCTGCTGGTCAAGGCGGTGGAAGCGCACACCTCCGCGCCGTGGGTACTGCTGTATGTGCGAAGGTGGCTTACCGCCCCGCTTCAGCAACCCGACGGCAACCTTGCCAAGCGGGACCGAGGCACCCCGCAAGGGTCAGCGGTCTCGCCCGTGCTCGCCAACCTGTTCCTGCATTATGCGCTCGATACGTGGCTGGTCCGGGAGTTCCCGACGGTCACCTTTGAGCGGTACGCCGATGACGCGGTCGTGCACTGCGTCACCGAACGTCAGGCCCACCAGGTCCTGGCGGCGCTGCGGGAACGCATGACCGAGGTGGGGCTCGCGCTGCACCCGGCCAAAACGAAGATCGTGTACTGCCGGGACGGTAGTCGGTGCCGAACGTACGACGACACCGCCTTCACCTTCCTGGGGTTCACGTTCCAGGCGCGCACAGCGCGGCGCAAGGACGGCACGCTGTTCGTGCGGTTCATGCCCGCGATCAGCAAGGACGCCCTGAAGAAGATCAGCCGGGATGTCCGCTCCTGGCGGCTGCATCGGCGGATCGGCTCGACCTTCGGCCGACTCGCCCGCACGATCAACCCGATCGTGGCGGGTTGGATGCGGTACTACGGGGCGTTTTATCGCTCCGCGCTTTATCCGCTGCTCGGGCGCATCAACGCCTACCTGGTGCGCTGGATCCAGAAGAAGCATCGGCGGCTCAAGACGATCAAGAAAGCCCGCAGCGCCTACAAAGGGATCACGCGCGCGTATCCCCGCATGTTCGCGCACTGGCAATGGATCCCCTCCGCCTGGCGAACAAGATGACAAGAGCCCGGTGAACCGAGAGGTTCACGCCGGGATCCGTGGGGGCCGGGAGGGGAAGTTCCTCCCGGCTACCCGACC
>NZ_JBFBCI010000143.1:0-2322 GCF_040683095.1 Sphaerisporangium sp. NPDC051017 | reverse complement strand
TCGTGGTAGGTGCCGAGGGTGGCCATGTAGCAGTCGCGGGCACCGGTGTCCCATCCGGTGGTGGGATACCCCGACGGGATCGGGCAGGGGTTGGCCTGGCCGTAGGTGATGTCGGTACGGCCGCCCAGCCCGTTGTACACCGCCGAGATCCGCGGCATCCGCAGCCGGGGCTTGCCCTGGGAGTCGTTGTAGTCGGCGCGGTTGTCCAGCAGGACCGCTTCGAAGTCCACCGGCGGCAGCGCGATGTCCGGGCCGGTGCCGGCCAGGCCGACCGGGCGCAGCGTGTCCAGCCACAACACCGGCCCCGCGGGCGGCAGCGGCGGGATGACCTGGGTGTACACCCACTTGTACCCGGCCTCCAGCCGGTACACCTCATCCCACCCGCCTGAGGGGTTCACCACCGAGGTCACGATGCTGTCGAGCCGCTTGGAGATGTAGAACGCCGGGCCCGGGGTGTCACACGCGGTGATCACATCGGGCGGACCCGACGGGCAGTTCAGATCGGTGGGGGTGTCGTTGTCCCACGGCGCCCCCGGGGCCGGCGGCTGTCCCCGGTCGACGGTGTTGAAGGTCACCCGAGCGGTGTGCGCCGATCCGGCCACATTCGTGTTACGCCCATAGGCCACCTGCGCCAGATAGCCGCCCCGGTCGTAGGCCACCCGGAACGCGCGTCCGTCGCCCAGCGGCCCGGGCTGGCACAACGCGCCGACCACCTTGCAGTACCAGTTCTCCTCCCGGGTGTAGGTGTAGTCGATCACGTTGCCGTTGGGATCGATCTCCTGGTCCAGGTTCCACCGCCACGGGGCGTCACACAGCCCCGGCATACCGGTCTTGGAGTACTGGTCCCTGCACGGCTCGCCGGGGTCGTCACCGACATAGGCGGTCTGCCACATCGAGTCGCGGCGGTACCCGAACCGGTACACCGTCCCATCCAGCGTGGTGACCAGCCAGAACGACTGCCCGGTCACACTGGAGGGCTGGTAGTCGATCTTCCAGCCGTAGTCCTCGACCGTCTTCCACCCGCCACTGGTCTGGTCCTTCACGATCGCCGACGATTTGCCGCCCACCGACAAGGTCAGATGCGAGGTGGTGTAATCGGTGGTCGCCGCGTCCCCGTCGTTCTCATCCGGGGACTCCCAGCACTGGTGCTTCCAGTTACGCTGATCGCTGTTCTTGGTCGTCTCGGCCGCGTCATCGGCGCACGCCCGGAACCGCCGCTCCACGAACCCGGTCGACAGTTCCCAGCCCATCCCGGCGACCGAGGCCTGGTTGTTGGTGTAGTTGGTCAGACTGTCCACACCCGAGGAGGAGTACGACAGCGCCAGCTCCGGCGCCTTACCCGCCACCGGCGGCGGCACCGGAATCGGATAGGAATAGGAGAACCCGCCCCCCGACAACCCCACCTGCCACGACCCCGCCGCCTTCAGATCGGTCGCCGCGAAGTTGGTCGTCCCCGACCCCGGGTCCTCCGCCGCCGCCCCCGCCGCCAGCACATACACATTCCCGCCATCCGGCGCCCCGTCCGGGGCGGCATCCACATCCGCCGCAACCCGGCGCGCCGCGACATCGTTACTGCTCGGCACGACCCGGGCCTTCTGCGCGGCCTTGACACACGCCGCGTCCGGACGCGCCGCCAGCACACACGCCGGCATCTCGATCAACCCCAGCCGCAACAACGCCCCGCAGAGAACGCACCCACGAACTGTGCGTAGTCGACGCTCACCCGGACCCGCGCCGCCTGCGTACCACCGTCGGCACGCGACAGGCGCACACCCGCGGCCACCCCACCGATCCGCTTGACCGCCTCCGCGCCGATCGACTCCACCCGCACCCGGCCCGGCACAGCCGCCGCACCGGCCGCCTTGCCCACCGAGAACAGCAAACCCCCCGCCACGGCAGAAGCGGCACCCACCACCACCTCCGCCGACCCCGCCCCGGGCAACACCGGCGGCGACGCCTTCTTCGCAGGAGGCGGGGAATCCTCCGCCCCGCGCACGTCGGCGACCTTCCGGACCGGACGCCCCTCCACCGACCGCTCCGGCTCAGGCGACTCCACCGACGAGGACACCGACGGCGCCAGGTCGGTGACCACGTCCACCGACGAGACCAGCAACGCCACCGAAAGAACAGCCAGCAGCCATACATGGACACGCTGAAGGCGCACGGCACAACCTCCGAAAGACCCCGTCAACCAGCGGCACCGCACCCAGCGACCCACGTCAAGCACACATAAAGCAGACGTAAAGCACTACAAACGCACCCATAGTGATCAAGGTCAGGAGAAGTGTCAATGCGCTTTTCGTCAGGAGCCCCATACAGATC
>NZ_JBFBCI010000142.1:0-2386 GCF_040683095.1 Sphaerisporangium sp. NPDC051017 | reverse complement strand
GTCCGCCAATTCTCTGCGCGTGGTTTCCAGCGCCGTCCCCAACCGCACCACCAGCGCTGCGAGCTCGTCGTACGACGGCTTCGGCACGGAGGACGCGGACACCCGACAGATGATCGCGGATCACGCACTGCCGATCAAATCGGACAGCCTCACGAAAGACCTAACCAGTTACTCTCCGACTACAATTACCTCTGGTGCTGAAGAGCGATTCAGAGATGATCCTCAAGAGATCGGTCGTGGCCTCGGCGCTCATAGGTCTTCTGGTCGGCGGCGTCGCGGGCGGAGCGGCAACGGGATGGTTCCGGGATGCGCCGGAATTCTCGGTGCAGCGCGTGCACGCGAGCCACGCTTTCGACGTCGGCAACGACCAGGTGCTGGCCGGATGGGCCGACAACATCTTCGTCGCCAAGGTAAGCGCGAAGCAGGGCGAGGAGAAGATGAGCACGGCGAGCAAGATGCCAGTGACGCTCTGGAGCGCCGAAGCCGTCGAGAACTTCAAAGGCGATCTCTCCGGAACCGTGACGCTGGCCCAGCAGGGTGGATACGTCCAGGAGACGAACAGCCTGCAGCTCATGGACGACGACGCGCTGCTGGAGCCGGGCCGCGAATACCTCTTCGTCAGCCGCCAGTCCAAGGGGCGCCACTGGATCGTGCCGCATTACGGCAACATCCCGATGCCCGACCCCTCGCTCCGCACGGGCAGCGATCTGCGCAACCGTTGGAAGAACGCCGTGGCCCGGCAACAGCCTGACGCGTGGAAGGAAGGCCTCACTTACACGCCAGAAAGGGGCTAGCCGAAACCGCCGTCTTACACCGGCTCCTGAGCGCCGGGTGGCCCGGAGGTGAGACTCCTCCGGGCCACCCGGCGCTCCTGAGACGTGAGCGGAGGCATAATTCCTCCCCTCATTGTCTTTCCAGGGAATGGCGTGCGGCCCACAGATAACCTGTGAACCGCTCGGCCACCATGGGCGCTCAGCGACGGGTACTCTCAGCATGGAGTTCTTCTGTTATCACCGCGATCGGCCTGACTCTGCGGCACTGCGCGACGAACTGCTGGAAGAGTACTGGTCCTACATGGACCGTACGCGGCGGAGATGATCGCCGGTGGCCCGACCTTCAGCCGCGGCAGCGATCCGAACCCAAGCCCGTCAACGCTCACGGGCCGAGACATCCACAGATCTGCCTCATGATCAATGAGACGCGACTTCATCGATTCGTCTCACCCATTCTGAGGCGCCGCAGTTCAGGAGGTCTCATGCCTCAAGTTCAACGAGACAGGACACTGGCATCGCGGTGAGCCGCTTTGGGCGGGCGTCCGTTCAAATGTGCGCTATTTCCGTCCTGCATGCCGGGGAGGATTTGTCCGTGGGACCATCAGTTAGGCAGATTCAAGTCACCTTCGACTGCGCATCGCCTGAGCGCGTTGCTCGTTTCTGGTGCGAGGTGCTGGGGTACGTCGCGCCGCCGCCACCGGAAGGGTTTGCCAGTTGGGACGACTTCAATCGCACGCTGCCGCCTGAGCAGCGGGATTCATGGTTCGCATGCGGTGATCCCTCGGGCGCGGGTCCGCGGCTCTACTTCCAGCGCGTTCCCGAAAGCAAGGTCGTCAAGAATCGGCTGCACCTTGACGTGCGGGTCGGCACCGGGCTGGTGGGTGAGGAGCGCCTGGCGGCCCTTGAGGCCGAATGCGCGCGGCTGATCCCGCTCGGCGCGGTACGTGTGCGGCTCCTGCCGGCCGATGAAGTGAACGAGTCGTGCCTGGTCATGCAGGACGTTGAGGGCAACGGATCTGCCTCGACTGAGTGGGCAGGAAGGAGCGAAGAATCCGGCTGGCTATGCCGGTTCCCATTCGCCGACCTCGAACTTCTCCGCCACAGCCTCGGCCCCACTCAATAAGGGGTCATGCGTCACGAGACCTACCTGGCGGCTGGGGACACGTTCGGGAGCGGAGAGCCGAGGTGGACGACAGCGAGGCCGCCGCCTGGCGCAAAGCCCTGGATGACCTGGAGGCAACCGGCACGACGTTCCGGGCCGCTGCGCACTGGCTGTAGACGGGCAGCAAACCCAAGCGCTAATACCCGCCAGTAGAATCCCGGCGTCACGAGCGAACAGGACGCGAGATTCGAGATCGAGACGCCTGGTGGTGCGGCTGGCGCGCGTGACCGCGATGTACCGTCCCCTCAGGTCTGGGTATGCGCTTACGATCTCCAGTTGATCCGGGCTGAACGGATCAACTCTTTCTACGTCAAGGGTTCGAGCTGCCGGTCAAGCGCGCCAACAACACCACCGAGCAGCCGTTCTTCGTCGGGCGCGGCGCCAACATGCCGTACGACTACTACGAGGCCGAGGACGGCACCGTGGGCGGCGGCGCGGCCGTGGTCGGCCC
>NZ_JBFBCI010000141.1:0-2632 GCF_040683095.1 Sphaerisporangium sp. NPDC051017 | reverse complement strand
CCGGCGGGGAGCCGCCCGGCCACCTGCCCGGTCGTCACCACGGCCACCGGGTCCGCGTCCGCCAGCATGTACCCGAGCCGCTCCGCCGGATGCTCGGGATCCATCGGCAGATACGCCGCCCCGGTCGTCATCACCGCCAGCAACGCCACGATCATGTCCATGGACCGGGGCACCACGATGGCGACCATCCGCTCCGGACCCGCGCCACGCCCGATCAGCACCCGGGCCAGCCGGTTCACCCGCCCCTGCAACTCAGCGAAGGTCAGCTCACCGTCCGCCGCCACCACCGCCGTCGCCTCGGGCGCGCGCGCCACCGCGACGGCCAGCAGGTCCGGCACCGTCGCCCGCTCCACCGCCACCGCCGTGGCATTGCGCCGGACCAGCAGCGTGTCCCGCTCCGCCGGATCGAGAATCTCCAGCGCCCCCACCCGACGGCCCGGATCGGCCACCGCGGCGGCCAGCAACCGCCGCAACCGCTCCACCAGCACCTCGACCGTGGGCCGGTCGAACAGGTCGGTGGCGAACTCGGCCCCGACGGTCAGGCCCGGCCGGCCCGGATCCGCGCTGTGCGTGATGCTGAACATCAGGTCGAAGCGAGCGGTGCCGGTCGGCACCACGATCGGGGACAGCTCCAGGTCCTTCAGCCGCAGCGTGTCGTCCGGCGAGCTCTGCTCTACCAGCAGCACCTGGAACAGCGGGTGGTGGGCCGCCGATCTGGCGGGCTTGAGCACCTCCACCAGGTACTCGAACGGCACGTCCTGGTTGGCGTACGCCTCCAGCGCCGCGTCCCGCACCCGGCCGAGCAACTCGGCGAACGACGGCTCGCCCGAGGTGTCGGTACGGATCACCAGCGTGTTGACGAAGAACCCCACCACGTCGTCCAGCGCCTCGTCGGTGCGCCCGGCGATCGGCGCGCCGATCGGCACGTCCGTCCCGGCGCCCATCCTGGTCAGCAGCGCCGCCACACCGGCCTGCAGGACCATGAAGAGGCTGGTCCCGGACTCCCGCGCCAGCGCGGTCAGCCCCTCGTGCAGCTCCCCGTCCCACTGGGCGGTCACCAGTCCGCCCCGATAGGACGCGACCGCGGGCCGAGGGCGGTCGGCGGGCAGCCGGATCTGCTCGGGCGCGCCCGCCAGCCGGTCACGCCAGTACGCGGTCTGCTGGGCGATCACGCTTTCCGGGTCGTCCGGGTCGCCCAGCAGCTCCTGCTGCCACAGGGTGTAGTCCACGTACTGGACGGGCAGCTCGGCGAACCCGGGCGCCTCGCCCCGGCCGCGCGCCTCGTACGCCGCCATCAGGTCGCGGGACAGCGGAGCGAACGACCAGCCGTCGCAGACGATGTGGTGGATGAGCAGCATCAGCACGTGCTCACGCGGGCCGAGCGCGAACAGGTGCGCCCGGACCAGCGGCTCGCCGCCGAGGTCGAACCGGTGCCGGGCGGCGCGCTCCAGCAGCGCGGGCAGTTCCTCCTCGGTCGCCTCGACGACCTCCAGAGCCGGCTTGGCCTCGTCCGGCTCCAGGATGTGCTGGTACGGCTCGCCGTCCCGCTCGGGAAAGACCGTACGCAGCGCCTCGTGCCGCTCCACCACGTCCGCCAGCGCCGACCGCAGCGCCTCGACGTCCAGCGGCCCGCGGAACCGCAGCGTCCAGGGCATGTTGTAGACCGGTCCCTCAAGGCGGTGCAGGAACCACAGGCGGCGCTGGGCGAAGGAAAGGGGGATCGTCATTTCGCGGCTCCTTCCGAGCGCGCCCGGCGGACCAGCGCGGGCCGTGCCCGTCCCGTGGCGCCCAGGCGGTCCGCCACTCCGGCGACCGTCGGGGCTTCGAAGATGGTCCGTACGGCCAGTTCGGCGTTCAGGCGGGCGCGGACGCGGCTGACGAGCTTGGTGGCGAGCAGCGAGTGGCCGCCCAGGTCGAAGAAGTTGTCGTCGATGCTCACCCGCTCGACCCCGAGGACCTGGGCGAACAGCTCGCACAGCGCCTCCTCGCGCGGGTTACGGGGTGCCCGCCCACCGCCGCTCTCCCAGCTCGGCGCGGGCAGCGCCGCCCGGTCCAGCTTGCCGTTCAACGTCAACGGCAACCGATCCACCACCACCACGGCGGCGGGCACCATGAACTCCGGCAGACGCTCCCGCACGAACGCCCGCACCTGCCGCCCGTCCACCTCACCCGCCGGCACCACATACGCGACCAGCCGCGTGTCCCCGTCGGGGGCCTGCCAGGGAATCACCACACCTTGCGCCACACCCGGATGCGCCGACACCACCGCGGCGACCTCACCCGGCTCCACCCGGAACCCGCGTACCTTCACCTGGTCGTCCACCCGGCCCAGGAACTCCAGCAGGCCCCCGGCGTTCCACCTGACCACATCCCCGGTCCGGTACATCCGCGACCCCGGCGGACCGAACGGGTCGGCGACGAACCGCTCGGCGGTCAGCCCGGACCGGCGCACATACCCGCGCGCCAACCCGATCCCCGCCACGTACAACTCCCCCGCCGCACCGGGCGGAACCAGCCCGAGTCCGGCGTCCAGCACATACACCCGGACGTTGTCGATCGGCCCGCCGATCGGCACCGGCGACGGCCACACAGACCCGTCCTCGCCCAACGGGAACGCCGTCACCAACTGCGT
>NZ_JBFBCI010000140.1:0-2662 GCF_040683095.1 Sphaerisporangium sp. NPDC051017 | reverse complement strand
GCGATCTTGGATCCGTTCACGTACATCACCGTCGCCTGGCCGTTGTTGACCACCGCGAGGTGCATCCACTCCCCCGTGGGCACGGCGTGGCTCCACGAGGGTGAGCATTCACATCATGCGCGTTCGGTGACGGAGGGCTTGCTGGTGTGACGTTGCTCAGGTTGATCGTTGATCTCCGGCATGCTGTGATTGCCGGGTGCCCGGCCTGGAGGAGATGTCGCGTGAGGAGCTGATCGCTCTTGCGCGCGCTCTGGCCGAGCGGACGGTGATCCTGGAGAAGGAGAATGCCGCGCTGCGTGAGCGGGTCGCGCGGTTGGAGCGGCTGATCTCGCGCAACAGCGATAACTCGGGATGCCGCCTTCGGCCGATGACATGCCTGATAGAAAGCAGCCCAATGCCTCTACTGCGGCCCATGGGGCGGGAAGCGTAAGCCTGGCAAGCAGCCGGGCGCTGCTGGGGTGAGCCTGGCCTGGTCCGATGAGGTCGCCGAGCGGGACATGGCCGAGCGCTTTCCCCAGGGGGCCTGCGGATGCGGGGCCGACCTGGCCGGCGCGGCCGATCTTGGGGCGACCGCGCGGCATCAGCAGATCGAGATCCCGCTGGTGAGTGCCCGCCCCTTGCAGCACAACCTGCACACGATCGCCTGCCGGTGCGGCAGAGTGCATACCGCGTCCCGCCCCGAGGGGTGCCGGCCCAGCCGGTGAGTTTCGGGGTCAATCTGCAGGCGTGGTGTGTGTGTCTGATGGTCGCGTACGCGATCCCCGGTGCACCGCTGTGCCGAGCTGGTCGCCTCGCCGGCCAGCGCGAAGCCGTCGGCGGGGTTCGTGCACGGCCTGATCGCCCGTGCCGCGGACCTGGTCGCATCGGCCAATGCCCGCATCCGTGCGCTGCTCACGCTCGCGTACGTGGTGTGCTGCGATGAGACGCCGATCCGGGCCGGGCCCAAGAAGGCCAAGACGTACCTGCTCGTGGCCTGCACGGATCTGTTCACCTGTTACATGCTCGACCGGGACATGGCCACGTTCAAGAAGTTCGTCATCGCAGAGTTGACCGGCGTCATCGTGCATGACCGTTACCAGAATTACGACTCGGCCGACTCGGCGAGCACGACCACCAGTTGTGCACGGCTCACCTCCTGCCTGATCATGAAGAACTGCGCCGAGACCTACCCCGGCGCGTGCCGACCGGCTCAGATCCAGACCGCGCTGCGCGGTCTCATCCACGCCGCGAATCTGGCCCGCAAGCAGGGCAAGGACGCCATTCACCCGGGCACCAAGCGAATATGGATCAGCAGCTTCCGGCACGGGTGCGGGTGGGCATGTCGCAGGTTCGCCGCCTCCCGGCCCGGCCGGGACCGTCACCCAGCCCGTTGGCCGCGTCCTGCTGGAAGTGCTGCGCGACCGCGAGGACGACGTGCTGCGCTTCGCCGATGACCTGCGGATTCCACCGACGAACAACCAGGCCGAACGCGGTCCGCCCGGCCAAGACCCAGACGTCATGACCGCGATCCGTGACGCTCTTGTCGGCCGCGCCTGGATGCCACCCCATCCCACACCCGCCTGCTCCGCGACAACTCGCAGCTAAGAACGATCACACACCGCGATCACGTAACACCGAAATGCATCAGCGCTGAATGCCTACTGCAGTGTGACAGACCAACTACTTCTATATCCACCCTTGACAGCAGAAGCAAAGCTAACAGAATATGGTACCGCCCTCAACCGAGGGATTTTCCCTAAGAAAGGAGTTTGTCATGTCCGCCAATGAGACCGTCGAGGCTATCCGCGAGAGCTCCGTGAAAAACCTTGTCGAGGGCGAGGAGGCGCAGACCCCTGAGGTGTTCCGCCTGGACCTGGCCGAGGTGCAGTGCCTCGGCGGCCCGAAGCAGCAGGGCTAATTCGCGTTGTGCAACTGAAGTACCTGGCTCGCCAGTACCCAAGTTGCAATAGCCGTTCGGACGTCCGCCCTATGGGCGGCTGATCAATCCGCAAATGGTGGGCTCAGGCGTGAGCCGGGCCCACCATTTGTCTTCCAGCACAACTAGCATTAAATCTCTAATTTGCAAAATTAAGTCCGCATCTGCAGCTGAAGGGCTTGTGGGTTTCCACCAAGGAGGCAATGTGAAAGTACGTCATGCACTGGACCTACAGTTTCAGGCTGTTGGACAGGATTTTCAGTTTCACAGTCCACGGGAAGGCTTACTATATAAGGGCACGGCCCTGCAGGATGCACGACTGGTCGAGTTCTTGGTTAGCCTATCCGATTGGGAGCTAGAGGATGTGGCGGCCAGCAGATTATCCCGCATTGCAGACATCCCTATGAATGCTGCCAGGGCAGAGGTGAAGCGCTTAGTCAAAGCAAAGATCTTGGCTTCGGATGAGGATGTCGAACAGGTCGACACTTTCGCGGCAGCACCACTTTGGTCTACTTATGGCTGGCAAGAGGCATTCACCTATCAGGTGCTCTCAGATTCGATCAAGCGGATTGACTACCGTGAGCCAGCAGGGATGGAGCTGGATATGGCGATGATGCGTAAATATTACGCCGAGGAACCAGCACCTCCAATCTATTAAGCAGAAATCTTTGATCTAGACGATCTGTGAATCTTGTGGAATGATCACTTCGTGCGAGAGACCGATGGTCGCGGACTCCCCCAAAGCGA
>NZ_JBFBCI010000139.1:0-2758 GCF_040683095.1 Sphaerisporangium sp. NPDC051017 | reverse complement strand
CCGTGCTCCGGTGGGAAGTCCGGTCCGCGCCAGAGCGCTTGGCAGTTCGAGCACAGTGCGGGACCCCATCCGTCCACACCCGATTACGAGGACCTGATGTCGCTGCTGGAGGCGTTGTTCTGGAGTCTGGTGATGTGCTTGCTTGTTGCCGTGGTCCTGGCGGTGCGCCAATGGCGAAGCGCCGCCGCCCTGCGCACGAGGCTGACGAGCAGTTTGCACGCCCGGGACGAGGAGGCCCTGCATCTGGCCACTGTTCGCCTCCCCGCGCTGATGGAGTCGTTGCAGCAGGAAACTGTCCCGGTACCCGGCCCGCTGCATGAGCACCTGACCAGATCGGAGTACGGCCGCAGCCTTGAGATGGTGATGGGGCTATTCGCCCAGAGCCTGAACACCGTGCAGGCGCGCGCCGATCAGTCGGCACGGGCCACGCTGATGGCCGCGATGCGGGCGCTCCAGGGACTGGCCAGCGAGCAGCAGCTGTCCATCTCGAGCATGCAGGACCGGTATGACAACCCTGACGTGCTGGGGGGTCTGCTGGAGATCGACCACGCGAACGCGCAGTTCGGCCGACGTGCGCAGGTCATCGCGGTCTTGTGCGGGGCGTGGCCGGGGCGCCAGCGGGCCGCTTGCCCAGTGGAGGACGTGGTGCGCGGCGCAACCTCGCGGATCCGCGACTACCGGCGGGTCCGGGTCCACGCGCAGATCGACACCGCCGTCGTCGGCCGGGTGGTCGAGCCGGTGGTGCTCGCCGTCGCGGAGCTGCTGGACAATGCCGCGCGTCACTCTCAGCCCAATACCTCGGTCGAGGTGAGCATTCGTGCGATGCACAACGGGGCCGTCATCGTGATCGATGACGGCGGCGTCGGCATGCACGACCAGGAGACGCGACAGGCGACCGTGTTGCTGTCCGGCGAAAAGGCGGTGGACGTCACCAAGCTCGGCGACCCCCCCAAGTTCGGATTCCCCGTCGTCGGCCTGCTCGCCAAACGCTACGGGTTCCATGCGTCGGTGGACTCGGCCTCGCCCTACGGAGGGGTGCGCGCCGTGGTGTTCCTCCCGAATGCGTTGCTGACCCCTTCGGTAGCAGATGTGCCTGAGGCGCCAATGCGCCGGTCGGTATCCGAAACCTCCCAGGCTCGGCTGGTCGACGGGCTGCCCAGGCGTCGCCGTCGTCAACCGGCCGAGCCGCAGCCGACGCTCGCAGGGCCCGTGCTGGGTAGGGCCGACCGCCCAGCCCAGGAGGCCGCGGCCAACCTGGGCGCGTTCCAACGCGGCACCCGGGCCGGCCGTGCGTCCAACGACTCCGACCACGAAGGGGATTTGCGGGTATGAACGACAAGCTGAGCTGGATGCTTGAGGACGCCTTGAACATGCCGGAGGCGCGCCATGCGATCTTGCTGTCCGCTGACGGGTTGTTGAAGGCGCACTCTGCGGGCATCAGCCGGGACGAGGCTGATAAGCATGCCGCCGCCCTGGCTGGGTTGCAGTCGCTCAGCCGCAGTACGGCGGAGTTCTGCGCGGATCCACAGAGCCCGTGGCGGCAGACCCTGGTCGAATTCGCCGATGGATACGTCTTGATCACCGCTGCCGGTCCGGGCGCCTACCTCGCGGTATCCAGCACCCATGGAGTGGATTTGGAGGTCGTCAGCTTCCGGATGCACAAACTTGTCGACCGGCTTGGCAAGGAGCTGACCAGTCCGCCCCGGCGGGGCACCGCCAGCGTATGACTCCGCCCAGACGCGATAGCGGGTTGGTGCGGCCGTACGTGGTGACCGGCGGTCGCGCCTACCCGACACGCAACACCTTCGATCTGGTGTCCCTGGTGATCGCCGCCAACGACCTGTCGCTCAGTGGCCTGAGCCCCGAAAAACGCGACCTCATCGTGTTGTGCCGGGGAGGCGCACTGTCGGTCGCCGAGGTCGCCGGCTACTTGTCGCTCCCCGTCAGCGTCACCAAGGTCCTGCTGGGCGATCTGGTGGACAGCGGCCACATCATCACGCGCGCCCCTGCACCGCCGACCCCACGACCTGACACCCAGCTTCTGCAGGAGGTGCTCGATGGACTCCGCGCCCTGGCGTGACACCAACGTCTATCTGCCCGACACCGTGCAGACCGCGGTCAAGGTCGTGGTCGTGGGGCACTTCGCCGTCGGGAAAACCACGTTGGTCGGCACCCTGTCGGAGATCACGCCCTTGCGTACTGAGGAGACCATGACCCAGGCGGGGGCAGCCGTGGACGACCTGGCCGGAGTCGACGGCAAGGACACCACCACCGTTGCGATGGACTTCGGCCGCATCACCCTCAACCCCCACCTGGTGTTGTATCTGTTCGGCGCCCCCGGGCAGCAGCGCTTCCAGCAGTTATGGCATGACATTGCCTACGGAGCCTTGGGGGCGCTGGTGCTGGCCGACGCCCGCCGCCTCGAGTGCTCCTTCCCCGTCATCGACATGGTCGAGGAACACGGCCTGGCCTATGCGGTCGCTGTCAATCACTTCGAAGGTGCGCCTACGTTCGGCGAACAGAAGTTGCGCGAGGCCCTCGATCTGCTCGACGAGACGCCTCTGGTCGTCTGTGACGCCCGCGACCGGACATCGGCCACCGCCGCGCTGATCGCCCTCGTCCAGTACCTGCATGCCCGTAGCAGTCAGGAGCACGCGTGACCACCCACCCCGACCAGGGCTCCGCACCGCCGGCAGGCTGCCCGGCGCACACCGGCCGCGCCTTTGCTGTGCCGTTGTATGGACCCGACTATGCCGCT
>NZ_JBFBCI010000138.1:0-3071 GCF_040683095.1 Sphaerisporangium sp. NPDC051017 | reverse complement strand
GCACCGGGAGACTTCTGTGTTCTACTCGCCAGAGCGGCGCCGACTACGATCGCGACCAGGCCTAAGACGGTGGTCACAGAGGGCTTCTCATGCAGGAACACCGTCCCGAACAGGACGGCGAAGCCTGGGGAGAGGTAGAAGGCCAGAGCCGCGTGTGCCGGTCCGCTTTGTGCGATCAGCGTGTAGAAGAGCACCAGGGTGAAGCCCGTGCATACCACGCCGAGCACCAGGAGGGCCGCCGCCACCGGCAGACCAGGCAGGTGATCGGGGAGCGAGAATACGCCGGGTATGGCCAGCGCCACTGTGGAGACGAGCATGGCCGAGGTGGCCACTCCGAGTGGTTCGGCGTCGCTCAGGCGTCGATGAATCATGAGCGCTCCCGCTGCGTAGCACACGGCTGCCGTCACGACGAACAGCCCTCCCAGCAGGGCTCCGTGCCCGTCTCGCAGGTCGATGCCGAACAGTGCGATGAGGCCGAGCAGCCCGAGCACGATGCCGAGCACGCCTCGCCAGCCGTTGGGCCGTTGATCGGGCGCAAAGCGCACCGCGAGAAGTGCGACAAATAGTGGCTGTGCTCCGGTGAGGATCCCGGCCAGGCCAGAGGAGACATATCGCTGGCCGAAGGTGAGCAGCAGGAGCGGGGCAGTGGCCTGCACGAGCACCGTCTCGATCACCGCCCGCGGATGCTTACGCAGCGGCCGCAGCGCGCCACGCGTGATCGCCAGCGGGGTGAGGAGCAGTGCGGCCAGCGCCACCCGGCCGAGGACCACCAGGACGGGTGACAGCTCGCGCAGGGTGATCTCAATCAGGAGATACACCACCCCCCACAGAGCAGACAGCACCAGGAGTTCGACCCAGGCGCGTCGGCTCATCGGCTGGCGATCTTGTGTGGCTGCATCTCTCTAGTTAATAGTCGAGCAGGAGCTTGCGGTAGAGCTCTCGTACGCATTCCAGGCCTGTCCAGGGCATCAGCTCGACCAGGAGCTCGCGCAGCCGCCGCAGGTTGCGTTCGGACGCGGTGGCTCTGGCAAGGGCCTCGGCGTTGAGTGCAACGTGGCAGGCTTCCTCGATTTCCTGCTTTTGTATGCACACGTATGCCAGATCGATCAAGGTCCCGGCGCGTTCGCGGACAAAGGTGTCCGGCAGGAGGTTCAGCGCTTCGTGCAGTGCGGTGGTTGCCTCGGCTGGGCGGCGCAGTCGCATGAAGGCGCGGCCCAGCAGTCGCGCCGCGTGCGCCTCGTTGTTGAAGAAGCTGAGCCAGGCGGGCGTGTTGCCGGTGGTAACACCGTCGAAGGCACGCTCTGCTTGGTGCAGGGCCCGCATTCCGGCTGAGGGGTCGCCTGCGAACGCGTGCGCTTCGCTGGCGGCTTCGGCGATCCATGACCGCACTGCGGGCGGAACGCCCTTGGTGGCCAGTTCGCTTGCTGTGGACAGGAGTTTCAACGCGTCCTGCCCGTGGCCCGCATGCAGGTGGATGTAGCTCATCACCCCTAATGTGTAGGCGCGCATGCCACGGTCGCCGGCCTGGTCGGCGGCAGCCAGCGCTATCTGACAGTAAGACTGAGCCTGCCCGTAGTGCTGGGAATCGATCGCCAGCCAGCCGGCCAACTGCGCGGCGTCCCCCACGGCCTGGTACAGGTCACGGCCGATTGCGGTGGTCGGTGCTTTGCCGGTCAGCTGCAATATGTGTGTGAGATGGCCGGCCACCTGCGGCTGCACGCTTTGCGCTCCGGTCTGGTAATCCATGACCCGGTAGGTGTCCGTGAGCCTGCGAAAGGTCTCGATGAGCGGGGCGGACAGAGCGATACCCGACCCGGCAGCACCTGCGGGACTGACTGTGATGACCGTCTGGGGCATCGCCTGAGCTTCGATGTACTCGCCCGGCATCACAGCACGCTCGGATCCGGTGTGAGCCTTGTCGACGTCACCAGGACCGATCCCGAGTGTGCGAACCTGACCGGCCTCATCCAGGTGGCGGTAGTCGCACCAGTCGAGGAGGAGATCGGCGGCCCGGCATCCATACAACTGAGCGAGCTTGCCGAGTGTGTCCAGCGACGGCGCGTGACCGGTACTCCTGGGCCAGACCTCCCAAGTTGAGATGATCTTGGCGGTCTTCCGGTCGTCCGGCCAGCGCCTGCTCCATTCCTCGGCCACCCTGCGCTGACTCCACCCTCTGGCCATCCTAAACGCCACCCGCATGTTGACCTTATATCGCGCGCTGAATGCCTCAGCGATCTGCGTCCATGTTCGGTCCCGGGCCCGCAACTCCGTGACGAAAGCTGTCTGGTCTCTCTTCAGTTTGCTTGTTCTGTCTGCCATCGCCCTCACCGTCCCATATGGGCCGTCTACCGACTCATTGCCCTCGCGAAATCGAGCCTCCGAGGATATCGCTACAGCATTTACCGTTCCGCAGCTCAGCGCCACAACTCCCGGTTCGATCGGGATACGTGTGCAAAAAGATCCCGGTCCAATGGGATTGCCTGATGACGCCGATATCCCAGAAAGTCGACGCGTAAGCACACCGGGCTGGTGGCACGGGTATTCGCGCCACGGTGCGCGTGCCACCGCCGCCCTCGCAGGCGTGCGGTGCCAGTCCGGTGTCGATTGCGACATGTGACGTTGGCGCGGGCCGGGGAGAACTCAGCCGTGCGTCAAGAACTGTGCACCTGTGCCGTCTGGGCGCGCTGTTGGAGTGCGTGGCCATGTCGGCTCACCTTCACGCACCTGTACGTGAGAAGAGAGGAGTATCGGGCGTGATCACGCTCTCGCGCCGCCCGCTCGTCGTCAGCGCCAGAGCGTTGGCCCGCCGGTGTGCACGAAGGCATGAGATCACCCCCATACTCCAAAACTGGCACAGACGGCACCCGTACCGAACCGCTGCTGGAACCCGCTGCCTCATTCTCCAGAGGAGTGGCACGAGGAGCTCAGCAGTGGATGACGATCAGATGCCGACCCCGTCGATAACTCCGGACATGGCTGCCAGAACGCCTGCAAGGTCCACGCGCAGGCGGGAATCTTCGCTGTGGCGCGCCACTCGCCACCGGGATACGAGCCGTCTTCCGTCAGCCCCG
>NZ_JBFBCI010000137.1:1934-3086 GCF_040683095.1 Sphaerisporangium sp. NPDC051017 | reverse complement strand
TGTGAACGATCTCGTAATTGAGCAGGGGGACGCTCACGTAATTGAGCGGGTCCTGGTCTGAGTTCTGTTTTATCGCGTACTCGTCGTGCTGGGGTTCATGACGTGGCCGGGTCGTTTGTTGGGGCGGTAGCTTGGTCCGTTCATGAACACTTGATGGCTGTTGTTGATCAGCCGGTCCAGCAGGGATTCAGCGACGACGGGGTTGGGGAACAGCGGGTACCAGTCCATGGGTTGCCGATTGGAGGTCAGGATCATCGACTTTCCGGTGCGTTCGGTGATCAGTTCGTAGAGGTCGTCGGCCTGGGTGGCGGTCAGCTCGCGCATGGCGAAGTCGTCCAGGATCAAGATGGCTGGGCGAGCGAGTTCGGCCAGGCGTCGATTCCAGGTGCGGTCGGCGTGCCCGCCGGCCAGGTCGGCCAGTACGCGGCTGGTCTTGAGGAAGCGGACATCGGCGCCGTGTCGGATGGCCAGGTGCCCGAGCGCTTGGGCGACATGACTCTTTCCGACCCCGACGGGTCCGTAGAGGATCAGCGACTGTCCGGCGTGCAGCCAGCGCAGCGCGGCCAGGTCGCGGATCTGGGCGGCGGGCAACGTGGGTGAGGCGGCGAAGTCGAAGCCCTCCAAGGTGGCCTGCTGGTCGAAGCGGGCTTTGCGCAGGCGTCGCTGCATGGCGGCGGTGTCGCGGCGGGAGATCTCGTCTTGGCACAGCACCTGGAGGAATTCGATATGCCCGAGTTCGCCGGCGCGGGCCTGGGCCAGGCGGGCGTCCAGGGTGTCGAGCATGCCGGACAGTTTCAAGGTGCGTAGCGCCTTGTCCAGCGCGCCGGTCTCGATCGTGGTGATCGTCGTCATGATGTGGTGTCTTTGATCGCGGTGAAGATGTGCACCAGGTGCCCGGCCAGGTGACCGTCGGCTCTGATCCAGTCGGCGGTCGGGCCGGTGCCGCCCCAGCGGCGGGGTCGGGTTCCGACGATGGCGGCCAGGTGGGCGACCATGGCGGCACGGTCGTGGGCATCGCCGAGTTCGGCACCGATCTGGATGGTGATCCGGTCGTTGTTGAACGTCAGCGACAGTCCGGCCAGTCCCGCGGCCAGGAGCAGGTGAGCGGTGTGATGCAGGGCGTGGACCTGCTCGGCCAGCTCCGGGCGCATC
>NZ_JBFBCI010000137.1:0-1838 GCF_040683095.1 Sphaerisporangium sp. NPDC051017 | reverse complement strand
ATCTGCACCGGTGGCGCGGTCGCGGTCGTGGTAGTGGCAGGCGTGGCTGTGGTCGGCGTGGTCGTAAGGGGGCTGGTCATGAGGCGGCCTGTCCGCTCGCATCGCCGGTGTCGCTCCGGCCGCCGTCCAGGGCGAACAGGCGGGCAGGGCCGTGCAGGAACGCGCCCGCGCCGGTGGGTGGGTGTCCGGGCGGGGCGGGTTCGGTGTCGGTGCCGGCGATCAGGATGCCTTTGATCGTCTTATAGGACGGGTCGCCGACCGCCAGCGCCTTGGCGCAGGCGGCTTCCAGACGCCCGGGGTCGTGCTTGTCGCCCAGGCCGAGCACGCCCTGGGCGGCCCGCAGCCGATACAGCGCGTTCTCAGCGAGCAGGGCGGCGATCACTTGGACACACCCCGGCCCGATCTGTTCAGCCTTGCTGCGGCACCAGGCCGGGGTGCGCAGATGGAAGGCGATCTTCTCCGGCGGGTAGTCGGTCAGATCGGTCTGCTTGCCGATCGATTTGCGAGGGTGGGTCTTGATCAGCTGCCCGTCGTGGAAGAACTGCACCATGGCGGCGGTGGAGCGGACATCGAGCCGGCATCCCAGATACCGCCACGGGATGGAGTACAGCACTTTGCCCACCCGGGCGTGGATGTCGGGGCCTACCTTGGCCACCGACCAGCCTGCCAGCACAAACGGCGTCTTGGGCAAGGACTGCAGCCTGGAATGCTCGATCGCCTCGAACACCACCAGCGGAGCTGACCCACCCAGCGGACGGCAGTGGCGGGCTCCGGCGACCTCGGTGCACCACCGCAGGGCCTGCTCGCGCATCTGCTCCACGCTGATGAAGGTGCGGCCACGCCAGAAGCTGTCGCGGATATAGGGCATCGGTCGCTCCACGCTGGCCTTGTCACGCGGCTTGCGAGCCCGCGCGGGGTCGATCAGGCAGCCGTAGTGCGCGGCCAGCTCGGCATAGGCGCGGTTGATTTTCGGGTCATACAGATCCGGCCGGTCCACCCCGGTCTTGAGGTTGTCGGGCACCAGCCGAGCCGGAGTCCCGCCGAAGAAGGTAAACGCGGCCACGTGCGCAGCGCTCCACGCCTGCTGATCCATCTTGATCACCGGGTAGATGAACATGTGCCGGGAAGCGGGCAGCACCATCGCGAACGCCTGCACCGTGTGCCGGCGACCGGTCGCCGGGTCCATCCACCGGCCCAGCCGGCCATAGTCGATCTGCGCCTGCTCACCGGGCTCGGCCTCACGCAGCCGTAGCACCCGCACCTGCGCCGCCCGCACCTCCTCGGGCAGGTTCGCGGCCACATAGCGGCGCATCGAAGCGATACTCACCGCCAGTTCGTGCTCATCGCGCAGCCGCTGATGGACCGTCGATACCGTCACCCCTGCCTTGAGCTGCGCGACGATGTAATCCCGATGCTGCTCAATCGTCGGCCAGGTCACCTGCCGCAGCCGAACATCGGCGAGCTCGGGGAACCATTCGCGCACCCGCACCGACCACTGCTCAGCGGACAACGGCGGCCCGCCCGGGACGATACCGGCAGCCTCCGCTGGGGCCAGGTATTTGCGCACCGTGTTGCGGGCGACACCCAAACTCTCCGCGATCTCGTTCTTCGAGCGGCCCGCATACCAGTGCGTCAGGATCTCGGTGATATCGACCATGTCGAACGTCCTCCTCGCCATCGGCTCCCCCGTCGTTGAAGACGAGGGCCAGAATGCTGATCTTCCGATGACCAGGTCCACCCCGACACGCACGCCCTGAACAGGGTCAATTACGTGATCGGCATGCTCAATTACGTGATTGCAACCGCCTCACCGCTGCGCAATTCCGTGATCGTCGACA
>NZ_JBFBCI010000136.1:0-4452 GCF_040683095.1 Sphaerisporangium sp. NPDC051017 | reverse complement strand
GAGCCATCGTGGCCGGCTGGCCCGCCCTGGTCGCGGTCGGCTCCTTCGAACTCCTCATCCGCCTCCTCCGCGACGGCCGCCCCCCCTCCGGAAAGGGACGCACAGGAGAAGAGGCCACCGACCCGATTCCGGATCGATCCGAGAAGTCCACCTCGGCCAACACCCCCGAACCCCCTCCGCCGCCTTCCTTCGACCCGGATGTCTTCGCGGCGATCGAGATCTACGCCGGCGACCTCGATCGGGGAAAGATCCCCTCCGTCCGCCGGATCAAGAGAGAACTCCGGGTCGGCCACACCAAAGCAACACGGATCCAAGCAGCTCTCGCCCAGCGCCCCCGAGAAGCACTCGGGAGGAATTAGGCCCACAAAGACGAAGCGTCCCCGTCTCCAGCGAAGAAGTGGAGACGGGGACGCAGGCGCGTCAGTGCTGGTCGTCCAGATAGAGCCAGACGACCCAGCCACCGGCGCTGGGCTAGGCGATTGTGCCTCCACCGGTACGGCCAGAGCCTAGCGACGGCAGCGCGATCCAGGGCAATAACGGCGCAGGCCCCTCAGTGCTGCTGCTAGTACTACAGCCGGAGTTCGTGATGTATGAGCCAGCGTTTCCAGTAGTGGCTGGTACGGGCGCGGGTTTGGTGTTGTCGGCGGCGGCGTGACCAGGCGATGGCGAAGTCGAGTGGGCGGGTGATGGTCGTGGTCAGGTGTGCCAGGAGACGACGGATTTCCGCTGGTGTGAGGCGGACCAGGCCGCTTGGGCTTTTGGGGCGTGGGCGGCGGTGACGGCGAGGTATGCGTGGGCGAGCATGGCCAGGGTGATATGGCGGTGCCAGCCGTCGTAGCGCCGGACCTGGTAGTGATCCAGGCCGGTCTCGTTCTTGGCGGCCTGGAAACACTCCTCGATGGCCCAGCGCGCTCCAGCGATGCGAATCAGGTCATCGA
Organism: Sphaerisporangium sp. NPDC051017; assembly: GCF_040683095.1. NCBI lineage: Bacteria > Bacillati > Actinomycetota > Actinomycetes > Streptosporangiales > Streptosporangiaceae > Sphaerisporangium > Sphaerisporangium sp. NPDC051017. Next base: position 3,514 of record NZ_JBFBCI010000136.1, on the reverse strand, counting down.
TGGTGGTGCCGGCCGGGCCGTGGCACAGGTAGTAGGCCAGCTCCAGTTCGCCTTTGACGCCTGGGGTGAGGCTGCGGCGGACCAGGAGCCACCGCTGGTGGCCGGGTTCGGTTTCGAAGTGCACCTCGGCCAGGGCCCAGTCGTACAGGCGTGGCCCTTTGGCGCCCTGGCCGCACGACAGGCGCTTCCACGCCTCAGGCGGGGCCTGGGCGGTCAAGGTGTCGGCGCGGGTGTCCCCGCCGAACCCGGCGGCGACGGTCTGGCTCTTGGGCACGGCGACCACATAGCCCAGGCGGCGTTGCTCCAGGAAGTGCCGGAACTTGTAGTCCATGCCGTAGGCCTCATCCGCGGTGACCCACTGCACTGGTATCCCCGCATCCAGGGCGCGCGCCAGCATCGTCCGGGCCAGCACCGGCTTGGTCGCGAAACGCACACCCCCGGGGACCCCCGCTTCGGCACACCGGGCCAGGTCATCGGTCCAGGACTTCGGCAGATACAGCTCGGCGTCGATCAACGCCCTGCCCAGCGGGGAGGCGTACGCCAAAAACACCCCCAGCTGGCAGTTCTCGGTCCGGCCGGCCGTCCCGGAGTACTGGCGTTGCACCCCGGCCGATTTGACGCCCTTCTTCAGAAACCCCGTCTCATCCACGATCAGCACACCATCGCGATGGCCGAGGTTCTCCACCACATAAGCACGCAGGTCAGCACGCACCTGACGCGCGTCCCACCGGGCGTTGTTCAGCAACCGCTGCATCCGATCCGGCGAGGAGTCCCCGGCCGCCTCCGCCAACTGCCAGCCGTTCTTCCGCTCAACCGGAGCCAGCAATCCCATCACATACGCCCGCGCCTGCCTGCGCGGCTCCACCCGCCCGAACCGGCCCGCCACCCGCCCGAACAGCGCATCCAACCCCGACACCCACGCCTGGAGATCCTCAGCAGTCAAGCCATCCGACATGACGAAAGACTATAGATCACAAAACATGACTGTAGTACTAGGGCGCGCGGTGATCGGTACCAGCACGCGGCCATAGGCGTAGCGCGGATCGGTCACGAGGGGTGACTGCGCGGTGGGGCCGACCACCATGCCAGCACGATGATGACGCCGTCGATGACTTGCTCCAGGCTGACCAGGTCGACCCCAGCCCACTCGGCGGGTAGCCCTCCTGCCCAGACAGCCAGGCGGATCGTGCCAGCGCCGATCAGGGGGAGCACGCCGCAGAGCAACAGCGGTAGACGGACTCGGGTCGGCACGGTGCTCCCCTTTGAGTAGGGGCGGTAAGCCACAGAGGGGATGGTGGGATTGCACCTCTGACGCAGATCCAGTCGTTGATGTTTAGCATCAAATATTGCTCTGGTCAATAAGATACACATCACTCTTTACACCAAGCAAAGCCAAACGTAGATTGCTCGTGATCTTTCCAAAACAGATCGGAGGCTCGTGCGTTACTCAAACAGAGCCAGGGGGCGACTCGGTGTAGTTACGAGTCTCGCCACTGTTGGACTCGCAACGTCGCTCGTATTCTCTGGTCAACAGGCTATGGGCTTAGGCGATGACACCAGCTCGCCACCTAAAGTTCAATCAGAGTTATCGGTGGCGAAAGCGACCGCCAGGGCCAAGGGATCTCCAGTCGAGGTCACGTCAGCCAGGCGAGAAGACTCCACTCTCTACACTCTTCCTAACGGGACCTACAGAGTAGAGATGCACTCCGGCCCAATACGCGTGGAGAAGAACGGCCACCTGATCCCCATCGACGTTAGTCTTGTCCAGGAAGGGGGCAGACTTAAGCCCAAGGCCGCTAAATCCGCGGTGGAATTCTCACTGGGCGGACAAGCACCCCTAGTCTCATTTAGCACCGGAGCGGGGACTCACGCCGTCAGTTGGCCCAGCAATCTGACCAAGCCGGATGTCGCCGGCAATACAGCCACCTACCGAGACGCTGTCCCGGGTGGAGACCTTGTTCTTACCGCGACCCCCACAGGTTTCACGCAGGACCTCGTCCTGCGCGAACGTCCGCAGAAGCCGATCAACCTCCGTATACCTGTAAGCCTCCCGAAAGGTCAGCATTACAAACGCGCGCTCAATGGAAACCTAACACTATCTGCGGCTAATGGAGAAACCCTCGCATCCGCCCCGCCGCTGCAGATGCATGACTCTGCGGCAGAGCGCTCGCCGGACAGTGGGCATACAGCTACGGTACCTGCTGAAGTAGAGAAGAGCGGCGAGGGCAGCACGTTCGTGCTCAGGCCGGACCAAAAGTTCCTGGCGGCCCCAGATGTGCAGTACCCAGTCGTAATCAGCATGTCTCACTGGGTAGGAGCTGGCTTGAAGGTCGACACCTTCGTTAGCAGTGACTACCCTAATTCCCAGACAGGGGCAACCTGGCTGCATGCGGGCAAGTTCGGTAATGGCAGTAAAACCGCTCGGACTTACATTCGCTTCAACGCAGGACTGCCACTTCGCGGAGTCACCGTTCTTAACGCCGACCTCCGGCTGTGGAACTACAAGTCCAATGCATGTGGCACTTCAGTCGAGTCAGGCATTCAGGTCCGGCGCATAACAAGTGATTGGAGCCCCAGCACCCTCACTCTCTCTAACCAGCCATCCACCACGACTACCGGGGCACTCATTGAAAAGGCGGCAGCCGGAGAACCCGACTGCGCCGAAAATGAGATCTACTACTCGATCGAGAGTATAGTACAAGACTGGGCTAACGGCGCCGCAGACTATGGGGTTCAACTCCGGGCCGCCAACGAATCCGATAGCACCAACTGGCGTATGTACCGCTCATCTGAAAGCGCAGGAACCGGCCCAGTCCTATATGTCGACTTTCAGACCGACGCCCCAGAACAGGTTGGATTTACGCTATACGCAGGAGCGCCCGGCGTCCCGTTGGATGGGTCGACATTCAGCTACTATGCCCTGCAGAACATTCCGGGCATGAGCAACGATGATCTATCGGAACTGGTCAGAACGGGGACGGTGACCAGGGAGTTCGCCTACACAGGAGACCCTGGTGAGGAATGGCCCCAGATTGGTGACCCCGAGGCCCATCCGAGGGTGGATGAGCCTCAAGATGGTGAACCAATGGATGAAGGTCCCACCCCCACCCCCACCCCCACCCCCACTGGGCCTCCCAGCGAGCACACGCTCTCCCTACCTGTAACATCGGATACATGGATCGATGATCAGGGAGCAGGCAGCCCAAGCTCTGCATCGGTGTGGGCAGGTACGTGGAGCCTCGGACCAGCTAAGCTCAAAGAGCGTTCGTATCTGAAGTTCGATACATCGTTACTGGCAGGTAAGAATATTACCGATGCCAAATTAGAGCTCTGGGCTACTGGTGGCGAGGGCTGTGGTGTCAGCAACTCGGGCATCAAGGTGCAACGGGTAACCAGCAACTGGGACGCAGTGAGTCTTAGGTGTGTCAACGGCGGCTGAATGCTGACCCCTTGGCGTCGTCTGAATTCTGACCCCTCCGTTGCGATTGATCGTTACTGGTCGTTGCTGTGGTCG
>NZ_JBFBCI010000135.1:1505-2883 GCF_040683095.1 Sphaerisporangium sp. NPDC051017 | reverse complement strand
GGGGTGTGGGTGTCTGGTGGTGGGTGGGGCTGGTGGTCTCGTTTGTTGTTTGTGAATTGCATAGTGGACGCGAGCATCTTTGTGGCCAAGTTTTTTAGGGCACACGGTGGATGCCTTGGCATCAGGAGCCGATGAAGGACGTGGGAGGCTGCGTTAAGCCTCGGGGAGTCGCCAACCAGACGTTGATCCGGGGATGTCCGAATGGGGAAACCTGGCACCAGTCATGTGGTGTCGCCGCCGTCTGAATGTATAGGGCGGTTGGTGGTAACGCGGGGAAGTGAAACATCTCAGTACCCGTAGGAAGAGAAAACAACAGTGATTCCGTGAGTAGTGGTGAGCGAAAGCGGATGAGGCTAAACCATGCGCGTGTGATAGCCGGCGGGTGTTGCGTGTGTGGGGTTGTGGGACCCTCGTGGAGTGGCCGCTGCCGCTTCGTGAAGTGATAAACCGATGTGATAGCCGAAGCCTCTGGGAAGGGGCGCCGTAGACCGTGAGAGCCGGGTAGGTGAAATCGTGTCGGCTTCTTGAGGGGATCCCAAGTAGCACGGGGCTCGAGGAATCCTGTGTGAATCTGCCAGGACCACCTGGTAAGCCTGAATACTCCCTGATGACCGATAGTGCACGAGTACCGTGAGGGAAAGGTGAAAAGCGCCCCGGTGAGGGGTTGTGAAATAGTACCTGAAACCGTGTGCCTACAAGCCGTAGGAGCGTAGGCGGGCTTGCCCGTCTGTGATGTGACTGCGTGCCTTTTGAAGAATGAGCCTGCGAGTCATGGTGTGTGGCGAGGTTAACCCGTGTGGGGGAGCCGTAGCGAAAGCGAGTCTGAATAGGGCGCCGAAGTCGCATGCTGTGGACCCGAAGCGGGGTGATCTACGCATGGGCAGGTTGAAGCGCGGGTAAGACCGTGTGGAGGACCGAACCCACCAGGGTTGAAAACCTGGGGGATGATCTGTGTGTAGGGGTGAAAGGCCAATCAAACTCCGTGATAGCTGGTTCTCCCCGAAATGCATTTAGGTGCAGCGTTGCGTGTTTCTTGCCGGAGGTAGAGCACTGGATGGCTGATGGGCCTTACCGGGTTACTGACGTCAGCCAAACTCCGAATGCCGGTAAGTGAGAGCGTGGCAGTGAGACTGCGGGGGATAAGCTCCGTGGTCGAGAGGGAAACAGCCCAGACCACCGACTAAGGCCCCTAAGCGTGTGCTAAGTGGGAAAGGATGTGGAGTCGCAGTGACAACCAGGAGGTTGGCTTAGAAGCAGCCATCCTTGAAAGAGTGCGTAATAGCTCACTGGTCAAGTGATTCTGCGCCGACAATGTAGCGGGGCTTAAGTACGCCGCCGAAGTCGTGGCATTCACACGTGTAGCCAGGCATGGGTTTCT
>NZ_JBFBCI010000135.1:0-1409 GCF_040683095.1 Sphaerisporangium sp. NPDC051017 | reverse complement strand
TATTCCTGAGATGTGATGCCGAGCCGATTGTGGTGAAGTGGGTGATCCCATGCTGCCGAGAAAAGCCTCTAGTGAGTGTGCCGGCGGCCCGTACCCTAAACCGACTCAGGTGGTCAGGTAGAGAATACCGAGGCGATCGGGTGAACTGTGGTTAAGGAACTCGGCAAATTGCCCCCGTAACTTCGGGAGAAGGGGGGCCTCTGCTGGTGATGGACCGTGCGTCTGGAGCTGGTGGGGGTCGCAGTGGCCAGGGGGAAGCGACTGTTTACTAAAAACACAGGTCCGTGCGAAGTCGTAAGACGATGTATACGGACTGACGCCTGCCCGGTGCCGGAACGTTAAGGGGACCGCTCAGCTCATTTCGGTGGGCGAAGGTGAGAACTTAAGCGCCGGTAAACGGCGGTGGTAACTATAACCATCCTAAGGTAGCGAAATTCCTTGTCGGGTAAGTTCCGACCTGCACGAATGGCGTAACGACTTCCCCGCTGTCTCAACCGCAGACCCGGCGAAATTGCACTACGAGTAAAGATGCTCGTTACGCGCAGCAGGACGGAAAGACCCCGGGACCTTCACTACAGCTTGACATTGGTGTTTGGGACGGCTTGTGTAGGATAGGTGGGAGACGGTGAAGCTGGGACGCTAGTTCTGGTGGAGTCATTGGTGAAATACCACTCTGGTCGTTTTGGATGTCTAACCCGCGCCCGTGGATCCGGGTGGGGGACAGTGTCTGGTGGGTAGTTTAACTGGGGCGGTTGCCTCCTAAAGGGTAACGGAGGCGCCCAAAGGTTCCCTCAGCCTGGTTGGCAATCAGGTGGTGAGTGTAAGTGCACAAGGGGGCTTGACTGTGAGACCGACGGGTCGAGCAGGAGCGAAAGCTGGGACTAGTGATCCGGCGGTGGCTTGTGGAAGCGCCGTCGCTCAACGGCTAAAAGGTACCCCGGGGATAACAGGCTGATCTTCCCCAAGAGTCCATATCGACGGGATGGTTTGGCACCTCGATGTCGGCTCGTCGCATCCTGGGGCTGGAGTAGGTCCCAAGGGTTGGGCTGTTCGCCCATTAAAGCGGTACGCGAGCTGGGTTTAGAACGTCGCGAGACAGTTCGGTCCCTATCCGCTGCGCGCGTAGGAGACTTGAAGGGGGCTGTCCCTAGTACGAGAGGACCGGGACGGACGAACCTCTGGTGTGCCAGTTGTTCTGCCAAGGGCATGGCTGGTTGGCTACGTTCGGGAGGGATAACCGCTGAAAGCATCTAAGCGGGAAGCCTGCCTTGAGATGAGGTCTCCCACCCCTGTGAGGGGGGTAAGGCTCCCAGGTGATGACTGGGTTGATAGGCCGGGTGTGGAAGCATTGTAAGGTGTGGAGCTGACCGGTACTAATAGGCCGAGGACTTGACCATAAAGCGATTCCA
>NZ_JBFBCI010000134.1:0-4989 GCF_040683095.1 Sphaerisporangium sp. NPDC051017 | reverse complement strand
CACTGGGAAGCCCAGGACGCAACCTCCTATGGCTGGGAGCCCGGCAAGCTCTCCGTCTGGAAGGACCTCGGCGACTGTACCGACGGCCCCACCCCAACTCCCACGGTCACCCCGACACCGACCACACCCCCCACCACACCTCCGGACGGTCCCACCCTGGGCGGGTACGTCGAGATCGGCTCCAAGCGATACGAGTACACCACCGTCTCCACCGGAAACGGCCCCGGCATCTACGACCCACTCCAGATCAACACCACCCGGCAGGTCACCCGCCAGGCGGTCACCGGCGGCTTCCGCTACACCGACCAGCGCACCACCTACGACACCTACGGCCTGCCGACGAAGATCAATGACTACGGCGACACGGGTACGGCATCCGACAACACCTGCGTCACCATGTCCTACGCCCGCAACATCGATAGCGGGCAATGGATCCTCGCGCTGCCGTCCACCGTGGAGACGCGCAAGGGAGACGACTGTGTGGCCGGGGATGTGATCGGGCGAGTCGTGACCTTGTACGACGGTGGGACCGACCCGGCGACCAACAAACCGACGCGCGGAAACAAGACCGAGATACGGACATGGCTGGACGCCACCCACATCGCCACGGAGAAGTCGGTCTTCGACGGTTACGGGCGGCCGACGTCCACCACAGACGTTCGCGGTAAGACCACCTCCATCAGTTACGCGCCGACGGTCGGGTACCCCGTGGACGGCACCACGCGCACCAACCCCCTTGGATTCACGCAGACGGCGTGGAACGCCCCCGCCCATGGAGGGGTGGTCGCGTTGCGCGATCCGAACGACCGCACAACGAACATCGAGTACGACTCACTCGGCCGTACGACCACGCTGTGGACGCCCGGGCAGCCCAAGAGCGGCAGCACTCCTGCAGCGAAGGTGAGCTACAGCGTCCCCTTCGACGGAGGCACGGGCCAGCCGACGGCGTCGGCGAGCGTGACGATGAGCAAGATATTCTCTGGGGCGGGTTCTTCTGCCAAGTGGCTGACCTCTGTCTCCTTTGAGGACGGGCTCGGCCGCCTGAGAGAAGAGCAGATGCCCTCGCCCGCGGGTGGTCGCATGGTCAAGATCACTGCCTACGACGCGCGAGGTCTGGAAACGGTGAGGTCGGCCCCGCTTCACAACAGCGCGAACGCGGGCGCGGGCCTGCTCAACCCCGCGATGGCCGATGTGCCCTCATGGGCTAGGACGATCTTCGACGGCGCAGGCCGGGAGGTCGCCAAGATCCAGTACGGCGGGGTGGTGGAGGTGCGCCGTGCGTCCACCGCGTACGCGGGAGCGGACCAGTACACCGTGACGCCGCCTCTGGGTGGCAAGACCACCTACACAGTGAACGCCGCCGGTAAGGTCACCGGGATCTCGGAGCAGTTCGGGACGCAATGGCTGAACAGCACGCGCGAGTACGACGCGCTCGGGAACCTCACCAGGATGACCGACGCCAATGGCAATGTGCGCACCTTCACCTACGACTGGGCCAAGCGACGCGTCGCCCAGACGGATCCCGATTTCGGGGCGACCGCCGCAGCTTATGACCCGGCCGGGAACCTCACCTCAGCGACCGACGCCAAGGGGGGGACGATTTCCACCGTGTACGACGACCTCGGGCGGAAGAAGGAGCAGTGGGTCGGGAACCCCGGCTCCGGAACCAAGGTCGCCGAATGGGTCTACGACACCCTGTTCAAGGGGGAGCGCACCTCGGCGACCCGCTGGACCGGCGGACAGGCCTACACGGACACCGTGACGGATTATGACGCGGACTATCGCCCCCTCGGGTCGGTGCTGACGATTCCCGCCGCCGAGGGCCTGCTCGCGCGCACTTATACGTTCACAGTTGGGTACGACAAGGCAGGCCGCGAGAACTCCAAGACATTCCCCGAGGCCGGTGGGCTGCCGGAGGAGACGACTGCGACTACCTTCAACGACGTCGGACTCCCGGTCGCGTTGTCATCCGACTTCGGGGGCACCTTCACTTATGTGAAGACGACCGGCTACTCGCCTGTCGGCAAGTTGACGTCCCGCGACCTTGGAAACTCCGCGAGCATTCGGAGAACGCTGACCTGGGATCCGGCGACGAACGCGCTCACGTCCGTCAAGACCGTATCGAGCGTCGGCAACACGCCGTCGGCCACTGTTCAGGAAGACCAGTTCTCATACGACGCCGCTGGTTCCCTTGCCTCGATAGCCGACAACACCGTCACGCCGGCGCCTCAGCTGGAGTGTTTCGGTTACGACGTACGGCGCCGACTTGAGTCCGCGTTCTCGACCACAGGCGCGTGTACGGGCGGGCCTGTGGCGGGCGGACCCGATCCGTACAGCCTTTCCTACACCTACGACCCGGTGGGCAACATCAAGTCCGTGACCGACTCCGGCCATACGGCGACGTACGACTACCCAGCGCCCGGTGCTGGAGTGGTGCGGCCGAACGCGGTGCGTTCGATTACGCGGGCGTCTGGAACAGACACGTACACCTACGATGCGCGAGGCCAGCTGACATCGCAGCTCGTCGGCGGTACCACGTCCACGTTCGATTGGAACGAACTTGGGCAAATGGCCAAGGCGACGGTCGGCGGCAGGATTTCGGACGAGGTCTATGACGCTGACGGTAAGCGCCTGATCCGGCGCGAGCCCGGCAGGACGGTGCTCTATCTCGGTGCCATGGAGCTGGAACTCGCCGATGGAAAGGTCACCGGAAAGCGGTACTACCAGACGCAGGACGGTGTCGTCGTGGCCATGCGAACGAGCGGCCGCACGGGCGTCACGTGGTTGCTCGCCGGACCCCAGGGCAGTCACGAGTTCGCCATCGACGAGACGACTGGAAAGGTCGACCGCCAGAAATACCTTCCCTTCGGCGCCCGGCGAGCTGGCCGGGATGCGTTGCCGGGCACGGATCAGGGTTTCCTCGGCAAGACGGAGGACGAGGCCACCGGGCTCGTTGATCTTGGTGCGAGATATTACTCACCAGCGATCGCGAGATTCATCAGCACGGATCCTTTGCTGGCTGGTGACCCTTCCGAACAGCAGTTTGCCAATCCTTACTCCTACGCCGGGAATGACCCCATCCGGTTGGCGGATCCCACAGGGCTCTTCCCTGAGAGTCCGACCGTTGCACTGTGCCGTTCCCACGACCTGCTGTGTTCACACGACTCGTACAACCAGGCGGTGGAAGCGGCGGAACTGGCCGAACTTCAGCAAGAGCGGCAGGATTCCAGTCAGTTGCTGGCCGAACTGAGCGTGAATGAAAGCACTGAGCGCGGTAGCGCCAAGAAATCCGGCCCCCGGTTGAAAGAATGCGACGGCTTATCTGACAAGATTTGTAATATCGTCGTGTACGTCTCGCTGAAAGCGTTCGAGCTCAGCGGGTCACGATACAGTAAGAGCGACAAATGCTCGAACGAGAAACCGTGCAAGAAGAACGCGATGCGGCACTGCGTGCAGCAGGTGGCGCTGACGGACATCTGTGGCCGGAAGATTGCTGAGCAGGTAGCCGAAAACCACGAAAAAGGCAACGACATGTCGAAGAGGAACGTGAGAAAGGATACGGCGATCGATAGGCATAACAACAAGGTCAGCCAGGAGGCGGCCGAAGCCAACCTCGGCAAGCTGAGGTCCCTCCGCTACGGTGAGGGATCGCGGGCCGATAAAGCGGAGAAGTACTGGGCTTACGTGAAGGAATTGTGCGAGACTTTGTGGACGTCGGGCAAGTTGTGGTGATGCCAGCCCGTCGGTTTCTCCCCATATCACCGGGACCTGGCGTCGAGGGCGCCGGTGCGGACTTCGAAGGCGGCAGACAGTGCGTGCTCGCACAGTGAACGTTGTCGTGGCCACGGCGCTCTGTGTTGTGGTCGCGACGGGAGCCTTCGCTGCTTTCAGGGCGAAGGCGTGGTTCGACGCGGTCTTCGATCGGGCGGATCCGGACTGCGTGTCGCGAAGCCTTGCGGAGAACAACCGGCTCGCAGACGCGATCGCGCCGTACCTGCCGTCGGTGCGTCCCGACGACATCGAAGGGGGCCACGGCTGCGGTCCCTCCGACGACGGCCCGTGGATAGAGGTCGAGTTGCCCGGCGCGTCCGCCGAGGATGCTCTCCGCGAGTTCCGCCCTCCCACCTGGACCGCGGTTCCCGCGGAGAAGACTCGGGAATGGGCCAACCATGCTCGACGTGTGAAGGCGGTAACCGGTGAAATCGATGATCGTTCGGTCGAGGTGTACGCGCTTGAAAACTACGCTGGTGAAGGGTCTGCGCTGGTAAGGGCGTGGTTCTCCGATCATTGACGCTGAGGCGGTCTAGGCACCGCCCTAAAGTTAGGGTCGAAATGTAGTTCCACTTCCGACTTGATCGCGGGCGGCAAAGATCGGGTCAGGGTTTGGAGGGGCCTGCGACATAGAAAAGCTCCTGGTAGGACGGGGATTGTCGAGATCCAACGTCGATCCAGGAGCTTCGTTGTCGCAGTCTGGCATGCCCGCGCTTGTCTCGTCCACGGTGTCCGCCATTTCGTCGGGCGTGTCCGCCGTTGCGGTCGGAGAGGTCCGGCGGTCGCTGCGCGAATTGATCGCTGCCGGGCCAGCGGCCGGAATGGGAACGAATGCGGGCGATCGGTGGCCGTCGCTGCTGGGCCGCCTGGTCAGTGCCGAGCAGGTGATCGCGGCACTGGAGGCAGCCGGGTATATCGATCAGCGGCGGCGGGATCTGCCCGGCGAGGTGACGTTGGCCGCTGTGCTGAACTGCTGCCTGTACAGCGGGGAAGGCTACGACGCGGTGCTCGCGCGGACCTTCGCCCAGCGTCCTGCGCGTGTGCCCGCCGCCCCGGTGCCCACCGGGCAGGCGTTCTCTTCGGCCAGGACCCGGCTGAGTGAGGCCCCGCTGCGCGAGTTGTTCGGCCAGGCCGCCGCGATGGAACCGAAGGCCGGCGCCGGCATCCCTGGCGCGTACGCGTTCGGGCTGGTGGTCACCGCCATCGATGGAACCACGA
>NZ_JBFBCI010000133.1:0-4992 GCF_040683095.1 Sphaerisporangium sp. NPDC051017 | reverse complement strand
CCCCAGCACGACGAGTACGCGATAAAACAGAACTCAGACCAGGACCCGCTCAATTACGTGAGCGTCCCCCTGCTCAATTACGAGATCGTTCACACTCGAAATGGCATCGCGGGCGACCGTTTTGGGAGGACCGTTCAACCAGTTGGGGTCGAGCTCTGTGAGTGCGGCATTTCGTGCGCTGAGAAGGGAGCCGGTTCGGGCCAGCTCGCGCTGGGAGTTGAGCCAGTTCCGAAAGTCATGCCCATTCGGGGCCGGGGCGCCGCGGCCGAACGGCAAAGATCCATGGTGCTGCGCATAGGCTGCGGCTGCGTGAATGTTCAAATCCCATTTTTGCTGCTGTGTCAGCTTCTGCAGCCATTCCGCATCCAGGGCGTCCAGCTTGGCACGGCGTTCAGGGGGCAGGGTGCCGCGGCGAGCCAGCTGACGCTGTTCTCGTAGCCAGGGGCGGAAGTCCAGACCCTCTGGATGTGGAAGACCCCTTCTTCCCTGCGCGGGCAGGCGCCCATGCTCCTCGGCATACGCGGCCGCTGCAGCGTGGTAGTTTTCCCAGCTTTGTCCTCTGCTTCGCCGTGAGGCCCAGTCGCGATCCAGCGCCTCCAAGGCTTGACGTTGCTCAGCCGGCAATCTGTTCGCGCGTCCCCGGCGATGGCGCAGCCAATCCCCCAGAGGGAAGTCGTCGTCGGTGACCCAGCTCGCGACGACGTCCAGGTCGCCGTGCTCGGCCGCGTAGGCTCGCGCAGCTGACAGGCCACGCTCCCAGTCGTCCTCGAGAACCGACCAGATCATTCCTATGTCGTTCAGACGATTCTGGCGCTCCCTGCTCAACGACCTCCTTTCTCGACGCTGTTTTTTGAGCCATCCGGCAAGGTCGCGCCCATTGTCGGTGATGAAAGTGTCGCCGACACGCAGATCGCCATGCTTCTCAAAATATAGGCGAGCATCCTGATAGTAGGCCATCCAGAGGGCGTTGCTGCTGTGCCAGGTCGGGTCGATGGCATCCAACGACTTCTTCAGCTCCGCCGGCAGCTTTCCCTCGCCATATTGTTTGCGCTGTCTGAGAAGCCAGCGCTCTAAACACAATCCATCGTGAACGAAAGCCCTCGGAACATCGTGCAGAATTCCTCCGCTGGCGGCGGCGAACGCCCGGGCGGCGGCAAGCCCTTTTCCCCAGGACCACTGCCGCGCGAGGTCCTTCTTGGTCCACAGCATTCCGATATCGTCAAGAAGACGTACCCGTTCCTCCGGGAGCTTGTCGCGGATTTTGCGCTGGTTACGAACCCATTGCCCGAGACGCAGACCTGATGGAGCCTCGTAGCTGACCGGCAGATCCAGATCGTGGTTGATCTCGAAGTACTGCTTCGCGGCGCCATAGAACTCATACCAGCTCGATGCCGCCGACCTCACGGCGTGCAGTGCGATCGCGTTGGCGAACCCGTCGGGCACCGGGATCCCGGAGAAGGACAGCCATTTGGGGATCCCGCCATCGCAGCCGGGTGCCGGAATGTCATCGGCCGCCGGGCCATCATCCTGTGAGCTGAGTATGTGGGTGTTGCCCAGGCGAAGCCGCCCGGCGTCCAGGTCGGCCGCCAAGCGATCATCCAGGGCGCGCATGGCGCGGAGTACCTGCCATACCTCGGCGAAGGCCGATCCCGCTATGGCCGATTCCGCGTCCTCACCCGGTTCCAGGAGCACCGGGACGATGATCCGAGCGATCTTGCCAGGGCGATCCAGGCGGAGCGCACGGCCGGCGATCTGAACAATGTCGATGACCGAGGTACGGGGATCCACCAAGACCACCGAATCCACAGCCGGGGCATCGACGCCCTCGGTGAGCACCCGGGAGTTGCACACGATCCGCAACTCGTCAGGGTGGTGAACATCTCTGCGCAGCCGTTCAAGGATCGTCCTGCGGTCCTGTGGCTGTTGATCTCCGTGGACGAAGTAGGCGCTGACCGACCGCGGCCGTTGACCGGCAGCCATGATCTCCCATGCCTGCCGGACGGTCTGTGCCCATGCTCGCGCATCGGCCACGCGGTTGTGGAACGTGATCGCGCGGCGGACGCCGTACTCGGCAGCGGCACGCAACACCGTGATCTGCGTGGCCAGGATCTGAGCGCTGACGGCGGTCCGGGCGAGTTGCAGACGCACATCCGGATCGTCGGTGAGTGATTTGATGTGCTCGTCGGTCACCGCCGCGGCCACGATCTCGTAGTCCGCGATCAGGTCACGCGCGAAAGCCGTGGAGAACGGCAACCGGTGGGCCAGCGGACCGAAGACCTTCTCATCATCCATCGAGAACGCCGGGACATCGCCCTTACCCTCGAAGATCTTGCGAGTCGCCGTCATGTAGAGGCGGCGATCGGCGGGGATGGCGACATCATCGTGGATCCGCGTCCAGGCTCCACCGACGCGGCCCGCGGTGCGGTGAGCTTCGTCGGCGATCACCAGGTCCCACGGCGGCATGGCATGGTCGGCGTGCGCGGCGGCGACCACGGGCATGCTGTGGTAGGTGGTCAGGACCGTCACACGGCCCTTCACCGCAGTCCATGCGGCCAAATCAGCCGCCGTCGTGGTGACCCGAGCAAGTAGGGTCATCCCACCCACGCCACGTGGCATGTGACGTATCTCGTCGCTGGAACAGACGCCCACGACCTCGCCCAGATCAACCGCACCATGGTCCCGGAACTCTCCTAACATCTGGACGATCAGTTCCAGCGTCGGCACCGCGACCAGTACGCGTCCATGAGCCGCCAGACGCCCGGCGCTTTGAGCGGCGACGACCGACTTGCCCGTTCCGCACGCCATTTCCAGGGTGGCACGCCCGCCGCAGGCCAGAGCCTTTTCCACGGCCGCGACCGCCTCAACCTGATGTGCCCATCTGTCATGGATCTCCGAGCTTGTCACAGGTGACACCGCCCTCGAAGCATTGAAATGACCTTCATAAAAATCGCTCCGAAAAAATATGGACCGAATACATGGCATACCAGATGCCGTGCTTGAATACGCGATTTAATACGGCGGCCCTGGCAAGGCGAAGGAACTCCTCGCAGCCATCGCGATCCGGCTGGGTTCACTCGATGGCGGTGGGTGAGCAGCGCAGCCGGATCCGCCCCGCTCAACCCGAACAGCGCGGGGCGGGCGAATATGTGACAACAGGGGACGTGGGGATCCGGCCATGTCGTCGCACGCTCTGTCAGCGCCCGTTCACCGGTGCGATGCTCAGCGCTGAGCCAGTACGCCCATGGGTCAGGTAGGGCACGGGCGGGCGAGGACCAGAAGCTGACCTCCGTCGCGGCGAAGGCGTCCAAGACGTCGGGGGCGGCGGTGTCCCAGCGGTGTGGAGCAGGTGATCACCTGCAGACAGCCCGCGTTTATCCCAGATCGAGGCGAGCGGTTATCAGATGGTGATCGGAATCGTCTTGTTCGACCATGCGATAGTCGGTAATAGCCGGTACCAGTGGCTTTGAGACGTATATGCGGTCGCAGCGGATGGGAGTCGAATCCTGCCCGAACCCCGCGGTGGGGCCGCGCAAGCCCGGAACATTCCGCTGATCGGATAAGAAGCCGGCGACGTCCACGAATCCGGCCTGGTGCAGCGAGCGGGCGGCGGCCCGGTCGTCTGGGCCGTGCCTCACCTGCTTGTATCCCGGCAGTGCTCGCCAGTCCACGGCGGGGTCACCCAGGCCGGGGTCATTGAAGTCACCGCCCAGCACCGCCCAGCCTTTCGCCAAATCACTGCTGGCACGCGCCTCCTCCTCCCGGATGGCTGGGTTGAACGGCGCGAAGTGCGCCGAGGCCAGTATCAGCGGGTGGCCGATGGCTGCCATGCGGCATTCAACTCGCGCCTGGGCATGCCAGAACGGCGGGTGCCGTTCATGACGTTCCCGCAGCACCTCCAGGCCGCGGCCAGGGCGGATGAGCACCACCAGGTGGCAGTCATGTCGGGCGGCCCGGGCCACATACCCGCGCATGTCCAGCGCTCGCTCGGCCAGGTGCAGGCCCTGGGCGCCATTGAGCAGCCAGTGCTTGGCCTCCTGGATCAGGATGACGTCGGCCTCCAGGCCGGCCAGGAGGCCGAGTTGGCGGGTCAGTCGGCTGGCGTTACCGGCATCGATTCCGCCGTTCCGCAGGTTCCACGAGGCGATCAGCATCCGGTCTCCAAATGGTCCAGCAGTCCGGGCAGTTCATGCACAGTTGAGATCAGCAGCGCTCCGGCGGGAAGTCGCTCGCAAGGCGCCAGCGGTTCAGATCGGATCAGTACGGCGCGCATCCCGTATTCGAGGGGCTTGGCGACGTCCTTGGTGATGTTGTTTCCCACGAAAAGGATCTGGCCCGGGCTGTCCACGGTGGCAGCCTCTTCCACGGCCTTGTAAAACTGCGGCTGAGGTTTGGCGAACCCTAATTGATGCGACTGGATGAGTTCGGCGAATAACCCATCGACCCCGGCCTGCACAAGGGCCGCACGACGATCCCGGTGGGGCTGAGTGTTGCTGGCCAGCACCAGCCGATAGCCACGGGAGCGAAGCAAGCTCAGGACGACGATCGCATCCGGGTCTACGGCTTTGGAGTGCCTCGGGGCCAGCGTTCCGCCGAAATCGAAGGCGATGCATCTGATCATGGGCCGTTCTCCTTGTGACATCGCGGCTCGCCGGGTTCCAGCCACGGGCTCCTACCGTGGCGAGCACACGCCGAAAGTCGGACCATCCCGCTCACCCTTGAGCGGGGGGCGGCACATCACGGCCGACGGGCCGTGCGTTCTTGATGGCCAGGCCCACGATGAGCACGCCGCCGACGCAGGGTGGGCCTGGATGTTCGTGTTCAGGTGAAAGGCCGTATCTGTGATGTGTCGATGCGGTCGGTGTCGAGCACGGTCACGATGCCGGAATGGTCGCTGGCACCCTCGGGATCCACCTGGTAGTAGTCGACGATCGCGTCCTTCAGGGCCGGGGTGAGGTGAAACTGGTCAACCCGGACGAGGCCCGTGCCCGTGGC
>NZ_JBFBCI010000132.1:0-5038 GCF_040683095.1 Sphaerisporangium sp. NPDC051017 | reverse complement strand
GACAACCGCCCCTGCCGCCTAAGCCTGCGTTGCTTTACTAAGAAATGCACTAGATCTCTTTCACCTGGCTTCCGTGCCTTCCGGGACACTCGCAGATGCCCATGCTTCGCGTGGAACTCTATTAAGTCGTCTAGCCCGCCCGCACCGCTACCCCAGGTGAACCCGTGCTTGGTCAGCTCGTTGATCGCCTTCGCCGTGAGCACCCCGCGAGCCCGCTTGGTGCGCTGCGTAGCCACCCACACGTCAAGCCGCAATCCGCCTTCCACTTGATAGCCCACTGGGACGTCTAGATCTCCATGCTCCGCCACATAGCGCTGTACGGCTTGCAACCCCCGTTCCCACGGGGTTGCCCATATGAATCCACTGGCGTCCAACTCGGCGATCTGCTCTTTAGTCAAACGACCCCTCTGTCGATCCAGGCGTCGGTTAGCAACCCATCTGTGCATGGCTACTCCCTCACTAGACCTGTACGACGTCGGGATATGGTGATGCTTACCGGCCTTGCGAAGCTCCTCCCACCCCCTTACACCACGCTCCCAAGGCGTATCCCAGACAAAGCCCAGTTGGTCGAGTTCCGAAATCTGCGTCTCGGACAAGCTGCCGTTACGGCGGTCGGTTCGCCGTTTCTTCGCCCAGGCGTAGAGCCGGAAACCGGTCGCTGTTTTGTAGTCGTAGGGGACGCGTAGATGCTTGTTCGTCTCATAGAAATCCCTAGCGGCCTTCATCCCGCGTTCCCAAGGACCGACCTCCCAACGAAAGCCGAGCCTCTTTAATTCTGCATCCTCCTCGCTTGATAGGCTGCCTGCTCTCCAGAGCGTACGCAGGTATACGATCTCCTTTCCGAGCCGGAAATCGCCGACGCTGTAAGTTCCCGGAACCTCACAGGTACCGTGTTCGAGATGGTATTCGCGCAGCATCTTGAACAACTTCACCCGGCTTCGCTGCATCGGCTCCCACCTCATCCCGAGGGCATCCAATGCACGCACTTCGGACGTGCTCAACCGTGAACGCCGATCTCCTCGCAAGGACGCGATCCACCGGCCCAACCGCACACCGTCCTGCGTGACGTAAGCAGCCGGGACCTCCAGATCACCATGCTTAGCGTGGTATGCACCTGCCGCCGCGATGTACGTTTCCGTCCCTGACGAGATCGCGCGTACGATCCGTACGGTGATGGCGCTGCCGAAATTCGGGTCAACTTCGCTACCGACAAGGTGAAGCCACGGAGGGAGTTGAAGCGATCCAGAAGAATACGAATCGGCGAACACCGTATTCCGCGCACTGTCCAGCCAATTCGTTACACGGCTGTCATGTGCGCGCAGTGCGCGTAGCACTTCCCACACGGGATCAAACTTCGAGCCTTGCAGTGCCGCGTCCGGGGTTTCGCCCTCGGCTAGAACTATCGGCACTATGATAGTCGCGACCTTTCTTCTCGCCCGAGTATCGCCGAGACGAACCACACGGCCAATCGCCTGCACGATATCAACGACACTGTTGCGCGCATCGGCAAACATAATCGCGTCGAGTTCGGGCACGTCTACACCCAATCCCAGGACTCTAGCGTTCGAGACAATCACTGTCTTTTCCCCGGGTTGCTCCAGCCGACTTAACACGCCGTAACGCTTGTCTAGAGACATCGTTCCGGATACGACATCCGCGTCTATCGCCGCCGGTCGTTCTTCTCCGGGCAAGAGTTCCGCGACACTCGGGAGAGTCGCAGCGAATTGCTTTGCCCCTGCCACCCGACTGTGATACGTAATCACTCGCCGGAGTCCGTATTGGCGAGCCGCTTTCAGCAAAGCGATCTGTCCTGCGAGCATCTCAGTTGAAACAGGCTTCGCCCCAACCTTCACGACGGGCCTTCCTCGCATCGCTCGCAGCACCTCGTCAGTCGTGACAAATGGGACTACGACCTGATAGTCAGCGACCAGCCGTCGCTTAATGGCTTCGCCGAAACTGAGGTGATATACCTCATTCCCGTAGACGCTGTCATCGTCCATGCTCACCGCGTCCGCAGCTTCTAAGATGCGCGGAGTCGCGGTCATGAATATACGCCGACTAGCACGAATATAATCGTCCCGCGTAACGCCGCTCCATTTTTTGCCGTCATGCCCCGCACTAAGATGTGCTTCGTCAACGACCATCAGGTCCCAGTCGTGTGCGCCACGCGCCTGCGCATCCGAGACCACACTCTGGCTTTGATACGTGCAGAACACCGTCAGGCGATCCCAACGTCTCATGATGCCCGCCAGAACATCGGGGCTGGTCGTGATTCCGGCCGTAAGAGCGCCAAGGCTCGCATTGATCCGCGCGGCCTCGATCATCACGCTCGGATCGCTGCAAACCGCCGCCATGACTCCCGTACCGCTACCGAGATAGTCCGCGTACGCCCGCGCAGTCTGCGCGATCAGCTCCAGGGTCGGAACGAAGACCACGGACCTGCCGCACCCGATACGCTCCAGGAATCCAGCGCCCGTCAGCGTCTTACCCGTCCCACACGCCATGGTCAACCGCGCGCGGCCACCCGTCGCAATCTCGCGGTAGAGGGCTTCAACGGCGGTCACTTGATGCGGCCGTAGAACCTTCGCTGTCACATCTCTCCCTAGGGCGGCACGGCCGCCCGCCACGTCGTAGCGGACGTAAAAAGCGGCGCCGCACAAATCGTTCGCACAGTCGCCGGCAGGACTCCCTCACGGTCGCCCCTTCGGGGTGGCCTTTGGCCATCCAGCCGGCCACGGCGCTCCCGCTCACAGAGGTAGCCCCCGGCACGGCAAGCCGGGGACTACGTGGGGTATCTCTGTCACTGATCAACGGCACCGATCGATAGGCACTCTCCTTTCGCCCTCCACCTCCGATCAGAAGGGGCACCGAGGGGATCTCACATCCGAGACCCCAGCTCTTGCGCGTGGCCCGCGGTCAAGCGCCGCCACGCTCGCAATGTCACTCGGCGAGGCGAGGACCCCGCCGCAACCATCCCGCCGCGCGCACCACGCCCACCCGCAGCCTTACCGGCATTGGCGACGGTGCCAGCAGGGCCGTTGCCACAGTCCACAGATGATCCTGAATCGATTGCCCTGCGCGCATCGACCGGGCGATCTTCATCACGGCGAGGTTGGCATCCCGCCCGGCAGCACGCACCGCCGCCACGTCACAGACGAGCGTGTTCCCGAAGCCCATGACCAGCATCATCGCCACCAGGCCCATCACCGCCACGCCAAACGGCAGCGGCAAGAACCCGGCCACCCACCACCCGGCAACGGCCAAGCCGTTCTGTACGACCGTCCACCCATTCATGAACCCGGTCGTCTGCCGCAAATGGTGATACAAGAACGCCTTGAGAACCGGAGGGCTCAAGTGCGCGGCCCTATACCCCAGGGTGACCACGCGCACCCTGCCCAGCCACATCACGCCTACAACGAGGCACCAGCCGTGATCACAACCGCCGTCCTGCCTGCCGTCCGGGCACGGCAGAAAGAACGGATAGATTGCCTTGATACCTCCATTGCTCAGCACTCTTGCCATAAATGCCGCGAGCACATGCTGTGTCTCTTCTGGCACGACGTGACGCCGTTCTTGCCAATAGGCGGTCGCTGTTGCCCAATCCACGGGGCCGAATGCCGTCAGCGGAGCGCTGACCAGAACACGTCCCACCGCCACGAGCACAATGACCGAGATCCCCGCAGCCACCGGCAACGACAGCCCCACCGATAAGACATCCAGCAGCGCCCGCACCCCCAAGCCGACACCGAAGGCAGCCACCGCGATACCCAGACGGCGAAGAAAGGGCTTCCGGCCGGTCCATGCCAAACCCGCCCGGGGAACATCCCCGAGAGGCACCTCCGTAGCCGTATCGACCGGGACGCCAGCGCGCCGGGGGGAGCCGGTAAGGAGGGTAAGGACCTCTTCAAACGGCTTGAGACGCTTGCTCATGGGAATGTTCGCTTCTCTTCTCGTGCGGATATGTGGAAACAGCAACGACTGTCGCCGTCGAGATTTGAAAGGTGGAGAGGTGCTGACAAGGCGACGGCGCGGCTTGGGGGTCGTCACCGCGCCGCCGCCAACTCATGACAGATTGCTACTGTCTCGGCAAACCCTCGGCCCCGGAGCCGTCCACGGGCACGACGGCGTGAGCCTGCCGATATTTCCAACCCTGCGGGATCCGATCGACGCCATTGAATCGGACGGCCTGACCCACCGGTAGCCGCTTTAATCCAGGCGGAAGATCAGCCACTCCGACGAACCACGCCGTTCCGTGCTTGTCCCGGATGAAGCCGTGATTCTGGAAATGCTCCCACCGCTGGACCGTCCCATACCGATATCCGTCAGCAGCGCGAGGACTCCCCGTGGTCCCCACAATCGGATCGTTGAACGGATACATCAGCGGATAAGCAGGATCGAGCGCGGCCGAAAACAGATCCACCCACTTAGGCGCACGATCAGCGGCCTTTACCAGCAAAGCAGCGGTGCGCACCGTGGTAGCGACACGCTCTGAGGAAATCTGCGGAATGACCACCGGAACACCCATACTGCGGAGCCGGTCAATCAGCGGCAAATAGTCAGAGTCCCCGGTCACGAGCACCACAACATCTACGGCACGGGAGGTCGCCGCCGAGTATGCCGCCAACGACAGAGCGACATCCGCCCCCGACTCCTTGTTGCCGTCGTACACCACGCTATGACGGACGATTCCCGACTTCTTGAGAACAAGGTCCCATCGCGCCGACGCGATCCGCAACGCCGGAGCGGATTCGGTTTCAGACCCAACGAACCGCCCGAGAACGAAATGCGCCTCAGAGATGACGATCTCATCAAGGTACACACCGAATTCTCTGTGCACGTACCAGCGCAGCGCATCATGGATCCCCGGGAATGACGGGCTCGCCTGCCATTCAGAGTGATCCGCCATGAACTGCCAGAAGTAATCGAACCAGGTGCCGTCATAAAATACACCCAGCCGAAGAGAGGTAGCCTGCGCCGTCCTCAGTGAAGGCCGATTCGCAGACGTAGAACCAGAGCGACCCATGAACAGTATTCGCTT
>NZ_JBFBCI010000131.1:0-5125 GCF_040683095.1 Sphaerisporangium sp. NPDC051017 | reverse complement strand
TCGATCCCGGACGCCCCGGGCGGCGGCGGCATCAACTCGACGCTGAACATCTACGTCAACGGCCAGTTCCTCAAGCCGATCAACCTGACCTCGAAGTACTCGTGGCTGTACGGCAACGAGACCGCCCCCGGCAACTCGCCCGGAGCGGGCCCGCGCCACATCTACGACGAGGCCAACGTGCTGCTCGGGACCACCGTCCCGGCCGGCAGCAAGATCCGCATGCAGAAGGACCCGGCCAACTCGACGACGTACGCGATCGACTTCATCAACCTGGAGCAGGTCTCGCCGATCGTCAACCCCGACCCGGCCAAGTACGCCGTCCCGGCAGGCTTCAGCCACCAGGACGTGCAGAACGCGCTGGACCGCGTGCGCATGGACAACACCGGCAGCCTGATCGGCGTCTACCTGCCCGCCGGTGACTACCAGACCTCCCAGAAGTTCCAGGTCTACGGCAAGGCGGTCAGGGTCGTCGGCGCCGGTCCGTGGTACACGCGCTTCTACGCGCCGACCTCCTCGGAGAACTCCGACATCGGCTTCCGCGCCGAGTCCTCGGCCAACGGCTCGGTGTTCACGGGCTTCGCCTACTTCGGCAACTACGTGACCCGCATCGACGGCCCGGGCAAGGTGTTCGACTTCTCGAACGTCGCCAACATGGTCATCGACAACGTCTGGGTCGAGCACCAGGTCTGCATGTACTGGGGCGCGAACACCGACAACATGACGATCAAGAACTCCCGCATCCGCAACACGTTCGCCGACGGCATCAACATGACGAACGGCAGCACGGACAACCTCGTGAGCAACATCGAGGCGCGGACGACCGGCGACGACAGCTTCGCGCTGTTCTCGGCGATCGACGCGGGCGGGGCCGACGAGAAGAACAACGTCTACGAGAACCTGACGGCCATCCTCCCGTGGCGCGCGGCCGGTGTCGCGGTCTACGGCGGGTACGCCAACACGTTCCGGAACATCTACATCGCGGACACGCTGACCTACTCCGGCATCACGATCAGCTCGCTGGACTTCGGCTATCCGATGAACGGCTTCGGCGCCGACCCGCCGACCAGGTTCGAGAACATCTCGATCGTCCGGGCCGGCGGCCACTTCTGGGGCCAGCAGACCTTCCCCGCGATCTGGATCTTCTCCGCCTCGAAGGTGTTCCAGGGCATCCGCGTCAACGACGTCGACATCATCGACCCGACCTACAGCGGCATCATGTTCCAGACGAACTACGTCGGCGGGCAGCCGCAGTTCCCGGTCAAGGACACCATCTTCACGAACGTCTCGATCTCGGGCGCTCAGAAGAGCGGTGACGCCTTCGACGCCAAGTCCGGCTTCGGCATCTGGGTGAACGAACTGCCCGAACCCGGCCAGGGCCCGGCGGTCGGCACGGCGACGTTCAACAACCTGCGGCTCGGCAACAACGCGCAGGACATCAAGAACACCACGTCCACCTTCACGATCGTCCGCAACTAGCCCCCGCCCCCCCGGCCCGCGGGACACGCTCCCGCGGGCCGGACGGCAGGCGTTACGAGACGGGAAAGGGTGCCACCGGAGACTTTCCGGCGGCACCCTTCTCGTGTTCACGCGGTCAGGTCATGGGGTCAGGTCAGTCGTGCAGGTCGGCGCAGTTGCGGGCGTCGGGGTCCTTGCCCGCCTTGGGCTCCCAGTGGACGTTGGCGAACGACGCCGAGAACGCGCCGTCGGTGTAGACGAGGAACGGCGTGTTGGTGTTCTCGAAGTCGAGGCCCGCGGCCGCGAAGCACGCCAGCGGGATCTTGACGGTCGCCTTGGCGCCGGTGGGGAGGTCCCGGAACAGCGAGGTGGCCACGACCTCCGAGGCGCACGGGTACACGCAGTGGACGCTCACCACCGTCCTCGCCGCCGGAGCCTGGTGCACGATCGTGTCGAAGACCAGGGCGCCGTCGGCGTTGAGGTAGCCGCGCAGGTCGCTGCCGCCGGCCGGGTCCTGCATGTAGATCTGGCCGGGCCCGGTGCCGGTCCAGGTCGCCTTGAGCCCGTCCTGCTGCACGTTGACGTCCGTGGGGACGACGTTGATCTCCGCGTGCGCGGCCGTCCCGTCCACGCCGATCTCGGTGCCGCCCCAGTTCTCGGGCGAGCCGATGAAGCTCTTGTACGGCGCGATGTCGGTCCGGTTGAAGATCTCCAGCGGGTCGGTCGCGGTGCCGCCGCCTCCGTTGGAGCCGCAGCCGGTCTCGGGGAGGGTCTCGTCCAGGTGCCCGATCGCGGAGTTCTGGCCGGAGCGCAGGCCGTAGCCCAGCGGGAACAGCGGGTCGTAGCCCTCGTCGCCCGCGTTGAGCGGGGTCTGGCAGACGCCCCTCGGCCAGCTGTAGGACAGCTTGCCGGTGTAGCCCTCGTAGTGGCGCGAGGCGCGCACGAGCTGGTCGGCGACGCCGCCGCCCTCGGTGCCCGGCAGCCAGGCCGCGACGAACGCGTCCGAGCGGTTGATCTCCTTGTTCACCCACAGCGGGCGGCCGCTGACGTACACCGTGACGACCGGCGCGCCCTTTCCGTACACCTTGTCCAGGACGGCGAGGTCGCCGGGGTACATCTTGGCCGCCTCCAGGCTGCGCCGCCCGAGATCGCCCACACCCTCGGCGTACGGCGTCTCGCCGATGACCGCGATCACCGCGTCGTACGCCGAGGGGTCGACGCCGTCGGCGGTCTCGCTGAAGGTGACGTTCTGCGCGCCGAGCACCTCGCGCAGGCCGCCGAGGATGGTCGTGCTGTTCGGGAAGTCGGCGTTGGTGTTGCCGGTGCCCTGCCAGGTGAGGGACCAGCCGCCCGTCTGGTTCTGCAGGCTGTCGGCGGTCTTGCCGACGACCAGCACCTTCGAGCGCGGGGCGAGCGGCAGCACCCGGCCGTTGTTCTTCAGCAGGACCTGCGACTCGCGGACGGCCTCGCGGGCGAGCTTCCTGGCCTGAAGCGCGTCACCCGAGCGGGCGAAGGGACGCGAGGACGGCTTGGGCGCCTCGAACACCCCGGCGCGCAGCTTGACCCGCAGGATGCGCCGCACGGCGTCGTCGATACGCGCGACCGGGATCTGCCCGGACTCGACCTGGGCGATCGTGTTGGCGATGAACGCCTTCCAGTCGTACGGCACCATCACGACGTCGACGCCCGCGTTGATCGCGCGGGGGCAACTCGCGTTGGTGCAGCCCTCGACCTGGCCGATACCGTTCCAGTCGGTGACGACGACGCCGTCGAAGCCCATCTTCTGCTTCAGGATGTCGGTCAGGGCCTTCTTGCTGCCATGCAGCTTGCCCTCCGCGATGCCGAGGTCGGCGTTGGTCCAGCTGTTGAACGACGCCATCACGGTCTGCGCGCCGGCCGCGAGGGCCCCGTAGTAGCCCTGCCCGTGGATGTTGATCATCTCGGCTTCGGACGACGGGTTCACGCCCTGGTCGACGCCGCGCGCGGTGCCGCCGTCGCCGATGAAGTGCTTGGCTGTGGCGATGACGCCCCTGCTGGAAAGGCCGTGGGAGTTCCCGCCCTGAAGGCCCCGCACGGCCTCGTAGCCGTACGCGCGGGTGATGCGCGGGTCCTCGGAGTAGCCCTCGTAGGTGCGGCCCCAGCGGTCGTCGCGGACGACGGCCAGCGTGGGCCCGAAGGTCCAGTCCTGGCCGGTGGCGCGGATCTGCGCGGCGGTCGCCTCGCTGATGTCGCGGACCAGGCACGGGTCGTGCGCGGCGCCGAGGCCGATGTTGTGCGGGAAGATCGTCGCGCCGTAGACGCCGTTGTTGCCGTGGACGGCGTCGATGCCCCAGATCACGGGGATCTTCGTCCGGGTGGCGACGGACGCCTTCCAGTACGCGTCGGCGAGGTCCAGCCACGCCTTCTGCGAGGCGTGCTTGTCGCGGCCGGGCCAGGAGCCGCCGCCGTTCAGCACCGACCCGATGCCGTACTGCCCGACCTCCTCCGGGGTGATCGCGACGATCTCGGGCTGCGTCATCTGCCCGACCTTCTCGGCCAGCGTCATCCCGGCGAGGATCTTCGAAATGCGCCTCTCGTCCGAGTCGCTCCGCTCGACCCTGCTCCTGACCTTCGGCCAGTCGGCGAGCGTGGGAAGGCTCCTCTCGATACGAGCACAGCCGTGCTCGGTCGCCGGCGGCCCGACGACGGGCTGCCGTACGCCCGTCCCACCACCGGCCGTACTCGCCGTCGCGCCGGCCGTGCCGGCCTCTGTGCCGGTGGGACGAGCCGCTGTGACGGCCGTACCCGCCGAGGCCGCCTGGGGCAGTCCGGTGGTGCCCACGGCGAGCAGGGCGAGGGACAGCAGAGCCACGGCTCCGCGCCGGGCACCCGATCGGGTGAGATGTCGTGTCATGGAGGATCCGTTCTTCAGGCACGCCAGAAACTCGTGAGCGGCCCCCCAAGCCCGCGCACTGCGCCGATCTTGACCCCGTGAGACCCACGCGTCAAGACCGCGCAAGAGCGCTCTCCCGCCCCGGCAACCCCACAGGCACCTCACGTAAAGAGGAATACCGCCTGCAACAACGCGCCAGATACGCCTTCCCCGCCCTCCTCCGACCCGCTCACAGACGCCGAGCCGCCCCCGGCGATGAGAGCGCTCTCGACCCCGGACCGACCACCCCCCGTCACAACTCTCGACCAGGGCGTCATACCGATGCCAACCAACTCGCGCCCCCTGGCCCGCTCCCTTCTGTGCCCGGCTAAATCACGGGGTCCTGCCGGGGCAGGCGGGGCGGAGGCTGTACAGTTCCTCGGCGGCCTCCATGCAGGACGTGCCACACCCCCCTCACGCGGACGGCAAACGCCGACACCCTAATAACCGCGACAGCGCACAAACCCGGTCGAACCCAACGCCACAGCGGTGCTGGTTTCTGAAACTGCCATAACCCATTCATGGCCACGAACCATGGCCCTAACGTCACAGCTAGTGATCACCACAGCACGCTAAGCGAATTCACCCCGGCCGCGACGGCCACGGCACGACATAACGACATTTCGCCTCGCACGACAAACG
This sequence comes from Sphaerisporangium sp. NPDC051017, assembly GCF_040683095.1. Classification (NCBI taxonomy): domain Bacteria; kingdom Bacillati; phylum Actinomycetota; class Actinomycetes; order Streptosporangiales; family Streptosporangiaceae; genus Sphaerisporangium; species Sphaerisporangium sp. NPDC051017. The sequence goes on along the minus strand of NZ_JBFBCI010000131.1, from coordinate 117 downwards.
AGCCCCACCGCGGCCGCCGCATCTACGGCCGACTCGCCGCGTTCCAGGAAAGATCATGCTCTAGCGAGTGATTCTTGTCATATTGCTTCAAGATCACCGTGATGCTCTGATCGATTG
>NZ_JBFBCI010000130.1:0-5276 GCF_040683095.1 Sphaerisporangium sp. NPDC051017 | reverse complement strand
TGAACCTGCGCCTGGAACCTTTCGGCACGTTCCCATCTCCTTCGGACTGTTACCACCCTATCGGGCGGTATGTCCGGAATCTCTGGGGCACCTCAAACGCAGTCGTCGTCGAGGAAGGCCAGCAGCGCCCCGCGGGCCGCGCTGACACCGGCGTTGCGGGCGCGGGCGATGCCGACGCGGCGCGGCATGAGGAGAACGCGCATGTCCTCATCGGCGTCAGATATCCACTGGTAGCGCGGTAGGCCATCGATGACCAGCACAATCTCGAACGGAACACCGACGGCGGCGAACTGCTGTCGCACCACGTCGACCAGGCGCTGACAGCCGTCTTCACGGCCGGTGGCGACAATGACACTCACGTCGACCTCGCCGGCCAGGCTCTCCGGCGTCGCTGGGGCGCCGGTCATGGCAGCCACCCCAACGCGGCCAACTCCCGCTCGAGCGCGTCGGCCGACGTGAAGACATGGCCTCTCATGCCGAGGGCGGCCCCGGCATCCACCCAGCTTGGGGTGTCATCGACGTAGAAGGCTCGATTGAGGTCGAACTGCGCCTGGCGCGCGGCGTGCCGGTAGCAGGAGGAGTCGGGCTTGACCTGGCCGATGCTGGCCGAGCACAGCACCATGTCGGCCAGCGAATCGAGCCCGTGAAAACGCAGGTCGTCCCACAGGCGGCCGGTCGCGTTGGACAGCAGAACCACCTTGACCCCGCGGTTCTTGACGGACTTGAGGTGCGCGACCACCTGCTCATTCAGGGTGCCGTGATAGTCGAGCCAGTCGAGCACCGCAGCGCGTCCCACCAGGTCCGACACCGCGGTCATCCACTGATCACCGTCAATGGCGCCCCGCATGGCGAGCACGCTGGGTTCCGATTTCAGGACGGCCGGCAGAAGCGTTCCGGTGTCGAGACCGTGATGGGCTTCGATGCGGGCCGCGACGGCCTCGTCGAAGCTGATGATCACGCCGCCGACGTCACACACCACAGTGTCGATCACGTGTTGCTCGTTGCGGGTCCTCGCCATGAGCACACCATTCCTGAGCCGGGACGCGGGCGCCGTGCGCCCGCTCGTGCATCTGTGGTTCAGCAGGTGCCGACCTGGGCCGCGCAACTGGTGATGTGGCCGGGCCGGGTCGAGCTCCCCTTTGAGAACACCTCAACCAGCTGTGGCGAATCCAGAGGGCAGGCTGTGGCGAAATCCTCGCGTGTTCCGCCACACCTGTGGCGCCACATCCGTCACACTGTGGCGTTGTCGCGCGGCACCTTCTCAGAAGGTGCCCGCCTGGTTACGGTGGAACCGAGGGTTGCACCTGGATCAGGCCCTGTTGCCCGCACCAAGGACGGCACCGTTGTCCCCTCAACCGACGCACAAGCAGCGCAACGACAAGCTCCGCTCCGTGATCGATGAGGCGGGCGTAAGCTACGGCGCTCTGGCCGACGCCCTGGCGGAGACGTGCAAGGCAGAAAAGCGTCCCGATCTGCGGCCCGATCGCACCCGCATCGGGCACTGGGTCAACGGCGGCGAACAGCCACGCCCTCCGTTACCTGAATTTCTCGCGGTCACGCTAGGGCGGCTGTGCCAGCGTGCCCTGACACCTGCCGACCTCGGCTTTTCGAGCGTAGCCTCGCCCTCCGAACCGAACCCCGCCATGAATGGTCACTCCCCAGCCCACGCCGCGACGCTTGCAGCGGCGCCTACCCAAGAAGGTGATCCCACGAAGAGACGACAAGCTCTCGCAGCCCTTGGCGTCGCCGCCGTTTCCCCGCTCCTAGGAAGAAAAGCCGAAGCAGCACAGGCCGCCACGAACTACGCCCGCCACGCCACCCTCACCGAGCTTGAGCCTGCCGACATCTCGGACCTCGAAGTGGCCGTCGACCAGTTCGGCGCCACCTACTCCAGCCATCCGCCACAGCGCCTATGGCCAGAAGTCTCCCAACGCCGCCACGAAGCCTTCGAACTGCTGCACCATCGCCGCCACACATTGCGCGAAGGCCGTCACATCGCCAGGCACGCCGGCATGCTGTCGGTCATCTTGGCCTGGCTGGCACACGACCTCGGCGAACCACAGGTCGCTAGGGCGTTCGCCGCCGACGCCAAGGCGCACGGCCAGCAGGCCGACGCGCCAGAGGTGTGCGCATGGGCCGAGGACATGCTGGCCACGCACGCGCTCTACGACGATCGCCCGCTTGACGCGCTAGCCGCAGCCACCCGCGGCCTAGCCGTCGCGCCCCGCAACGGCCCGATCGCTGTCCGTCTGACAGCGCAGCGCGCCCGGGCGCACGCGCTCCTGGGCGATGCCGACAGTTTTGCCGACGCGGCCGCCCAAGCCCACCACTTCCAAGCTGGGCTACCCGCGACGAACACCGGCCTGTTCGCCGTCGATGCGGTGCGCATCATCTCCTACGATGCCTCCTCCCACATCTGGCTGGACCACCCGCAGCAAGCCCGCGACGCCGCGCTGGAAGCCATTCAGCACTACCAGGCCGCCCAGGCCCCCACCCGGCTGTCGATCGCCCAGCTTGACCTGGCACTGGCTTATACCGCCCTAAGCGAAGTAGAAGCCGCCATCGAGGCAGGCCGCCAGGCCCTGAGGAGCGACCGGCTCGTCAGCGCCATCACGAGCCGTGCCCGGCAGCTCGACCACAGCCTGCGCCGCCGCTTCCCGACGCTGCCCGAGACGCGCGATTTCCACGACCAGGTACGTCTTCTGCAACCGTCCGCATGACAGTCCCGTCGAACCCGCCAGTGGAAGGTGACGAGTCGATGCCTGCCGTTCACATGACCGCGTCGGTCTACCTGTTCGCCGTGATTGACCAAGAGTGGCGGATCGGGCTCATTGAACATCCACGGCTCGGCGACTACATGATCCCCGGCGGCCATGTCGAAGACGAGATGCCGTCCGATGCCGCTGTCCGGGAAACCGTTGAAGAAACGGGCAGGCTCCCCCGCCTGCTGCCGCCGCCTGGGATGGCACTACCGGACGGCTACCCGCATCCCCTCGTGGATAGCCCGTGGTGGATCGTCCGGATGCCAGTGGCCCCTGACCGCGATCTGCCGACCGGCCACATTCATGAAGATCACCAATATGTGGCCGTCGCCGACGAGCCCGAGCAGGAAGCGCACGTCGCGGAGCATCCCTTCCGATGGGCGGGGGTGGATGACCTGGCAAGGCTGCCGGTTCCGGCCGGCACCTTGGAAGTCGCCCAGACCATGCTCACTCTCCTTCAGACCCAAGGAGTGGACGCTTGGTCCGGGTATCGCCTGCCTGTCGCCGGGCTGCCGGCCACGCACCCTTGACAAGGGTGGAGGAGTCGGCCCCATGCGCAAGCACGTGGACAGGCGCCGCACGCGACCGCAAGCGGCCGGCGTCGTTTTCGACTGCGATGGCGTGCTCGTTGACACCGAGGGCTCATGGGGCCGCGCCTATGAGTCTCTGTTCGCCCACTATGGCGTCATCCTCACCGTGACCGCTCGGCGCAGCCTCGCCGGCCTCAACATGCTGCAGCTCAGCAATCGGCTCGCCGACATGCTGGGACATGCGGCCTCGCCTGAGCAGCTAGGACGAGAGGCGTACGCGCTGATGCGTCAGCACCAGGCCGAGACCAAACCTTTGCCCGGGGCCGTGGCACTGGTTGACCGGCTCGCTGGATGCGTGCCACTGGCCGTAGCCTCTAACGCCCCCGCACACGTCGTGATCGCCAATCTGGAGAAGTCCTTCGACCTCGCAGCCTTCACCGTGATCGTCGGCAGCGACATGGTCGCCGCGCCCAAGCCAGCACCGGACGTCTACGTTGCGGCATGCGCCGCCATGAACATCCATCCACGCCACACCTGGGCATTGGAAGACTCTGCTGCGGGCGCCAGCGCGGCTCTGTCTGCCGGTCTTGGGGTAGTGGGAGTCAAGGATCCACCAGAGGATTCCCTCCCTTGCCACGTGCGCCATCCCCACTTGGCTGACCCCCGGCTATGGAAGTCGCTCAGCACGCTGCCCTTCACCTATTCTCCTCCGATAGAGAAACTCTGAAAACATTGCTGCCGGACGACGTCAAGCGGCATCACCGATTAGGCGGGGTAATATCCACCTCGTGTGGATGCGTGACGCGCTCGACGTGACGACTTGATGATAGGCGAGTGATGATTATCGTGACATTTAGAGATTCGTACCTCTGGTCGTTGCGCCAGGATGTAGGCTCCCGGTTGCTGCTCGTTCCGGGTGCTCAGGTCCTGCTGATCGACGACCTCGACCGGGTGCTGTTTCAGCGCCGATCCGACAATGGTTTGTGGGAGATACCGGCCGGCTCGTGCGAACCTGAACACGACTTTCGTGGCACGGCAGCAGCGGAACTCGGGGAAGAAACCGGCTTGACTGTCGCACCCGAGGACCTCATCCCTTTTGCGTGCTTGTCCGATCCTGCCGCGCACACGCTGCGATACCCGAATGGTGACCTTGTCCACGCTTTTGCGATGTGTTTCTATTCTCGGACGTGGACGGGCGATTTGCAGGGGGATGACGAGGTGATCGAACACCGGTTTCTGCCGATCTCCGACCCGCCGTCTCCCGTCCACCCGCCGACTCTCGCCGTTCTGGATTTGTACTTGGAGTACAGGTCATCGGGGTTGTTCCAAGCGCGTTGAGACCATCTCGACGCGATCGGGCCGGTCACAAGAAGCGGTCAAGCTCCTTGAGGGGATGAGGATTCTCCGGCAATGCCGCCATATCCGCGATCGCACGGTTGATGTCATGCCGGGCGCAATGGAACCGGCAGTCCCGGGACGGGTCGATGACCGTCAGGTCGGCCTTCTTCCAGAGGTCGCCGAAATTCTCTTCTACGGCATCGCCCAGCCGCGCTTTATCTTTTCCACGGTGGTAGGAGCAGATGTAGACGCCGCTCGGTGTCACCAGTGTGCGCAACTCCGCGACCGGGCACGTGTGATACGACTTGTCCTGCTGGGCGGGGCGCCGGTCCACGGCAGATGCGAAGGTCGACGAAAACTCCAGATCGAATGAGTCGTCGCGCAACTCCTGGGCTTGCTCAATCTGCGCGCGAACGGACTCCAGCATGTCGTCCGGCAACTGGACGACGAAGTGCTCCTCGTCGAACATGGTCTTCAACTCAAAGTAGTCGCAGCCGATGTCCTTGGCCAGCCGGGCGGCCGCAAGGACTTCGCTGTGATTCGAATAGACCGGGCGGTCTCAAGCGGTGGAAGCAAGTTCGGAGAGCATCTCGACGAACACTTCGGCTGGCGTTCTGTACCCAAGTATACGCCGCGGACGCGTATT
>NZ_JBFBCI010000129.1:0-5290 GCF_040683095.1 Sphaerisporangium sp. NPDC051017 | reverse complement strand
CGGAAGAAGGGAGGTCAATGGTGGGGAAGGTCGTCCTGTCTCTCGGCATGGGTGTCGACTCGGTCGGGGTGCTCACTCGGTTCCTGCTCGAACCACAGACCCGCGATTTCGACGTAGACGATCTGATCGTGATGACGGCCATGACAGGTGATGAGTTCTCTGAGACGGCCGAGCACATGGAGAGGTTCGTTCTCCCGCTGATGCGGCATTTCTCGGTCCGGTACGTGCAGCTTTCCCGGGGAGGTCAGCGCGCCGCTTCGCGGTATGCGGTGCTCGACGACTCGCGGCAGCCACAGCACATGCGCATGGCGGGCCCCTGGCGCCTGCGGGATGAGCAACTGGGCAACGGAACCGTGCCTCAGTTCGCCGGCAACAGGCGTACGTGCTCGATCAAGAGCAAAGGAGAACCGCTGGACTGGTGGAAAGAAGACCATCTCGGCGGCCGACCCTACCAGCACATACTGGGGTTCTCCGCAGAAGAAGGCGGCCGCATTCTCAAGGACTCCACCTACGCCTCTTCGTCGCGGCTGGCCCGGTTCCCGTTGGCTGAATGGGGGTGGACCCGCGCCGACACACTCGGCTACCTGCACGAGATCTACTCAACGGTGTGGCCGAGAAGTTGCTGCGTGTACTGCCCGTTCGCGTTGTCGGATCCCGAGTATCTCGCCGACAGGTGGCGCAAAGAGCCGGAAGGCGCTGCTCTGGCCCTGCTCATGGAGCGCCGGTCCATAGCCCTCAATCACCGTGCCACGCTGTTCTCCCGGGGCAGCGCCCTGCGGTTCGCGATCGACCACCAGCTCCACCACGTCCTCGCGCTCACCGAAGAGCTGCTGCACGGCGGGCCGTGGGCCCTGTACGACGTGCGGCGCATCTATCACCCCGCGACGGATAAGCAGACCCGCCGGCACATCGCGACCAAGAAGGGCACCGCATGGCGAAGCGTCAAAACGCTCGCCGAAGGAACCCGGGACCAGATGGCAGGCGAGTTGCACCGCCTCGCCCGCACCCACAGGGCCGAACCGCGGACCGATGAGTTCGCCATCACGCGCGCCCAGATCCGCGCGCCGGACGTGGGCCGCTACCCGACCACCGAGCAATTCCTGAGCGTCGGCCCGGCCGGTGTCCACGACAAGCAGCGCAAGAGCTTCGCAGGCGTGTGGACCAGGCTCGTCGACCAGACCTCCCTGTTCGCAGCCTGACACCGGGCCACGTTCACCCTCGCCATGCAACGGGCGGACATGGCCGGGACATGGCCCGTAGAAGCCACATCGCCCTGAGCAATCGCGGGGCCCATGGCCGCACCCGCTGTGAGCCTCCTCTCCTTCCCATCAGCACCCCTCGCCCAGCAGCGGCATGGCAGTCGGCCCTGCCGGGCTATGCCGCCATCGGAATTCACATGAAAGGAATCGATCGAATGCACACCGAACCGAGCCGTACGTACACCGTTCATATGGGCTTCACCCTCCAAGACGCGCTGGCCGAATGCGTCACCTTCCTGCGCGAGGAGTACGCGCATGTCGTCGACCGGCGGTGCGATAGCGAGGGCCGCCCACTCGACCGGGACGCCGAGCTCGATGCCCTGCTCGCCCTGGCCGGTTTGCACACCTCGTTCACCTCGTCACTCATCCAGGCGATCACGACGAGCCCGCAGGACGGCGCTGTGGTGTATCTCCAGCCGGAGGGCCGGTACGGGTTCTACTTCTACCGGCCCGGCTCCGGCGCTCAGGGCTGGGTGGTCTTCCACGACGGCGCCTGGAGCGTGACCGCATGAGGACCGGCCCGATCGTGCTCTCCCGTCCTCGCCGCGCGGCGGGAGTAGCTCGGCCCGATGCGCTGGTGACGCTCGATCTGCCGACCGGGTTGCGCCTGGCGACTCTGACGGTCGAGGCGCGGCAGTTCATCGCCCCATCCCTGGGCGCCGGTACACGCGAGAGCGTCCAGTTCGCGTTGGCCGGGCTGCTGTACCAGGGCGAGCGGCCGGCCGAGGAGTTCGAGCGCACGGTAAACGCCGTCCGGCCGCAACGGTGGTGGCGACGGGGCCATCACGTCCTGAGCACGGCCCGTCGCGGCCTCCCAGGCGGGAGGACGGCATGAGCTTCCGCGTCTGGATCGTCTACGAGGTGGCCTGCGACGTTTGCGATGAGGTTCACGACTCGACCACCGATAGTTACAACGAGGCCGAAGCACTGCTCAGCGCCCAGCAGGACGGATGGTCCATCACCGGCGACGAAATCCGCTGCCCGCACTGCCCGGCCCCTCCCGCGATCAGCTACCCCGCTTCCCCGTCTCGCGGCCGAACGCCTCGTTTGGGCTTGATCGGCCGCTTTATCGCTCGGAGGACCTCATGACCGCTGTCCAGTCGGAGGTTCCCATGGCCTCGTCGTGGTGCCAGCGCGGCACTGCGCCGGGGCCACGGACCCGGCGGCACGCCGGCGAGCGGTTCGGCCGTGACAGCAACGCGGTGGCGTGGACCAGCCTCCCGCAGGCCACGCGTCCGCCGGACCAGGGCCGAACGCACCACGTGGCCATCGACCCGGCGTTCACCCCTTCCCGTCCGAGAGGTGGTGGCGATGAGCGTTCGTGACCTCGGCTCCGCTCACTTCTCGCACGCCGAGCAGCGGGGGTTGCTCCTGGCATTGGCCCAAGCGCTGCCCGGCTCGTGGACAATCGCCGAAGACCGATACGGCAACGGCAATCGGTGGGAGCTACACGAGCACAACGGTGTCGCGCTCCGGATCTCGCTCGGCCCGGTCCAAGCCGCGGTCTGTGGCATTCACGAACCGCCCGGTGACCATCGCTCCTACCGCTATGGGCTCGAACGCCCCACGATCCGGTTCTCCCTGGCCAAGACCTCCGCCCAGATGGCCGCCGAGATCGTCCGGCGTCTGCTGCCAGCGGTTCGCCAGGACACCCGCAAGCTCGAACAGGCCATCTGGCGTGACGAGCTCCTCACCTCCAGGCGCCTGCGCACCCTGCGCGCGGCGCAGCGCCGGCTCGGCGGTCCCCGAGACGACGGCCTGTCCTGGTCGCAGGGCACCGATCGAGGCCGCGCACCCGGCTACGAGCGGGCCAGCGCCTACGACCTGGCTGGGCTGCACATCGCGGTCGAGTTCACCGAATCCTCCGCCAATGGCGACCACGCCGCGTTGACCGTCTCCCGCCTCAGCCACGCCGAACTGCTCACCGTCATCCAGACCGTCGCCGACCTGATCAACGCAAGAAGGGCACCCCAATGACCACCAGCCCTTCGACTCCGATGGCCTCCGGCCGACGCGGCGCACACCTGACCGGTGATGACCTCAGCGGAACTTCCGGTGTTGCCGATCTATACCGCCGTGCGGGAAGCCGCGCGTGCTCTGCTCGCAGACCCGCGCGGTGATGCTGTGGCGACGGCCGGCCGCCAAGGAGTACATCGTCCAGACCTGCGCGGCGCCTGACGGCGCCTGGCCAGGTGGCGCCTGGCCAGGTGGCGACGACGTCATATGAACCAGCATCGCCACCCGCGACCAGCTTCTGGACCACACCGTCGATCACGCCGCGTGGCCCGACGCCAACCCAGGACGGCGAACAGCGGTAACCGGCGCGGTCCGGCGTCGGAGCCTCGCAGACGCCGGCCGCCGCGCCAGGTCGTTCGTCCTCGCGCGCTCGTTCCTCGCCCGCTGCGGGCGCTCCACTCGGCGCTCTGCGCGGCCGTCGCCCGCGCGAGACGGCTCGCACCGGCCCTCGCCGACGTCGTCCCTCCTCTTCGTCTTCAGGAGTCGTCCTTGCCGTTCCCCGCTGCTGGAGCCGTCTACGGCGATGGCGTGTATCTGACCTCGACCAGCACCGCTGCGGACCCGCACGAGCCGGTCTGCGCCCAGGGCTTGGACCCTGCCTGTGACGACTGGCGTCGAACGTGGCGGGACAACGGGCTGTCTGACCTGCCCGAGACCGGTGTGGTGTTCCACATCGAGCTCAACGGTTCGGGCCTGCTGGAGACCCTCCACAACGGGCTGACGGCATGCCAGAACCTGGTGGTCCTCACCTACACCGAAGGGTTCACCCCACACGTCGACCTCGCCAGGCGGCACCCAGGCCAGCCCCTGTGATCACCCCGGCGCCTCAGCGTCGGCCCGTGCCGAGAGCGCCCGCGACAGCTTCCGCCGGGCGCTCTCGCCGTTCTCCCGCCTCTTCATCCCCTCCACCAAGGAGACACGCCCATGGATCAGTTCACCCTCGATATCCCGGCCAACGTCCGCAGCCACTTCGTGGTCGCGACCGACCTGAACGTCAGCCGGCCCACCCACCTGGTCTCCGGCCAGCTCATACGCCTCCACGCCGAAGGTCACCCGCTCGCCGCCGACGCGCTCACCTTGCTGCGCTCTTCGAAGGTTGAGCTGGAGACGGTGCCCGCGGCCGAGTCCGGGTGGCGTGAGGAACTGGCCGACCTCGCCGGCCCCGACGATCAGCTCCAGATGCTGGCTGCCGCCCGCTTCCACCAGATCATCACCGTGGCGGCGCCCACCGGGCAGCAGCCACGGACCGCCCAGCTGTCTCGCATGATCGCCCGCGTACTGACCGCCAACACCCACGGAGTGCCCGCCGATATGGCGGCGCACCACATCGTGCCCGACACCCACCGCCTCGACCAGGAGTACGAGGTCTTCCACGCCGCCGACCACTGGGTGACCGTCTTCCTCACCCAGGACGACAGCACCGGCGAGACGTTGAAAGCCGAGACATGGGGGCTGAGCCGCTTCGGTCTCCCCGAGCTGTGCACGCGGGGATTCCCCCCGGACGTGTCAATGACCGCGGTGAACCTGCTACGCGGTCTCATCATGCAACTCCTGGACGAGCACTGGACACACCTGGCCACGCCGTCACCCGGTCCCGCCCGGATCCTCGCGACCAGCCACGCCTTCGACACCACCTGGATCTACCGCTACCACCGGCTCACACCCGCACGCACGCGCACCCTCGCGATCCAGCTCCGCCCCCTGCCGGGCTCACCCACCGCAGACCTGGAGATCCTGCCGCCCGAGCCCATGCGACCCCGCATCGCCCGCTGGTGGCGCAATCACTCAACCCTCACCATTCCACCCCTCGACCATTGACCCGCCCAGGAGTACCCACATGACCCATACCGACCTGCGCGGTCCCACTCCCGACGTCACCTTCCACATCCACGGGCACAACACCATCACCATCAGCGCGGGCAAACGCGGTGGCGGCACCATCATCGAGGCCCGCTTCTGCGACGACGACTCGTGCCCGTACTGCGACTTCGATCTCTCCGCCCACCTACGCGGGG
>NZ_JBFBCI010000128.1:0-5425 GCF_040683095.1 Sphaerisporangium sp. NPDC051017 | reverse complement strand
GAACCTGCGCCTGGAACCTTTCGGCACGTTCCCATCTCCTTCGGACTGTTACCACCCTATCGGGCGGTATGTCCGGAATCTCTGGGGCACCTCAACATCACCGCGGCGGTCATCGGCGAGTCGCACGAGGCCATGCGATGGCTCGTCAGCCACGCCCGAGCGCACCGGCCGGCGCCCGAACGGGCGGTCTACGACCAGGCCATTCAACTCGCCAACCCGCACGACCGTCACAGGCTGGCCGCCCTAGCTGGCGGCGAGCACTTGCTGACCTGCTGGGAACAGCGGCGGCACGTGCTCGCCGCATGGCGCGACACTCTGCCCACCATCAGTGCCGCCGCGCCGGCCGAGCTGCTACCGGACCTGCTGCACCTGCACCATGTCCGGATCGCCGGCCCCGAACTGGACAGCGAACGGGCCTGCTTGCACCTGGCCCGCGCCGCCGCACTGAGCTGGACGACAAGGAGCCACCCGTGACCACGACCCTCCACGCCACCCCCGATGTCCTGGAAGTCGTCGCGACGACAGCTGGAATGATTAGGGACCCCGCCGTGATTGGCCCCTCAGCCGACGGGCGGACGCGCCCACAGTCGCTGGCTGGCGGTGCTGTGGGTATCGCCTTGCTGCACATCGAGCGTGCCCTGGCTGGCCACGGCGACGAGGCAACCGCTCACGTCTGGTTGCGCGCCACAGCCAGCGAGCCGGTCAGCGCCGGCTCCAACGCGAACCTGTTCCACGGTGCCCCATCGCTGGCCTTCGTGCTGCACACCGCGCAGCCGTTGGGCGGCTACCGTCGTGCTTTCACCAACCTGAACGACGCCGCCATTACCATCACCCAGAGCCGGTTGGCGGCCGCCCACGCTCGCATCGACCGCGGCGATCCGCTGACGATGCGCGAGTTCGACCTGGTACACGGCCTGACCGGACTGGGCGTCTACCACCTGCGGGCACATCCCAACCACCCGATCACCCGCGACGTGATGGCCTACCTGGCGCGCATCACCGAACCCCTCGGCGCCCACACTGTGCAGCCGCCATGGTGGTTACCATCCGGGCTCGGAGGCAGTCTCGACCCGGACTTCCCGTACGGGCACGGCAACCTCGGGGTTGCCCACGGCATCAGCGCGGTCATCGCCCTACTCTCCCTCGCGGTCCTCCACCTCCACGCCCCGCCCGCAGCCCAGGAAGCTCTCGCCGCGCTTTGCGACTGGATCGACCAGCACCGTCAGCACGACGACCCCGCTGGGCCATGGTGGCCCGGCTACGTCACCACCGACCCGATCCACCGCTGGCGACACCGGCCCTCCTGGTGCTACGGAACCGCCGGGACCGCCCGCGCCCAGCAACTCGCCGGTCTCGCGCTGCACGACGTCACCCGCCAGCAGCACGCGGAGAATGCGATGCTGGCCGTACTCCGTGACCCAGCCCAGCTTGCCGCGCTGCCCGAAATCGGCCTCTGTCACGGCAAAGCTGGCCTGCTGCAGGCTGCCAGCCGCATGGCCGCCGCCAGCACGGACCCATACCGGGCAGCCCAGCTTGCCGCTGAGCTACCCCGCCTGGCCGCCGATCTCGCCACACGACTCGCCGCCAGACCCGTAGCCGACCCGGAGCTGATGAACGGCACGGCCGGTGCTGCGCTCGCCCTGCACACCGCCGGCACCGGCACCCCCGCCACCTGCTGGGACGCCTTTCTCAGCCTTGCCTGAACTGGAGGGACCGTGAAGCGATCCGCATGGCGCCAGATCAACATCGCCTTCCCGCATTTGCACGCGACCGAAGACGTAGCCATCACCCACGTTGCGCCCGTCCTCACCGAAGCCGAAGCCCGCCGACTGATCACTGCGTGGTTTTTCGTCCGTAAGGGAGCCTGGCGGCTGCGCTACCTCCCTGCCTCTACGACGTCCGAGGCCGATGCCTACATGATTGACCGGCTGGCACACCTGAACCATGTCGGCTACCTCGCAGCAACGATCCCCGGAAGGTACGAGCCAGAAATCCACGCTTTCGGCGGCACCCTAGCCATGGAAGCCGCCCACCGCCTCTGGCACCTCGACAGCCGCCACCTGCTCACCCCCGCTACCGGCGGGGAACCACACCGCACTCGCGAGCTGTCGATCATGCTGTGTGCGGCGATGATGCGCGCCGCCAGCCTCGACTGGTACGAGCAAGGCGACGTCTGGGCTCGCGTCGCCGAACATCGAGACCCGCCTAAATCCACTCTCGTCGACACACTCCAAGCACCCGTGCAACGGCTCTTGACCGTCGACCCTGCCAGTCTCACCCACGTCGACGCACCACTGGCCACCGCCCGCACCTGGATCGAGGGCTACACCACCGCCGGCGCCACGCTCGACCGCCTCAACCAGACCGGACAATTGCACCGCGGCCTCCGCGCAATCCTCGCTCACCATGTGATCTTCGTGTGGAACCGGCGCGGAATCCCCGGCCTGCACCAGGCGGCCCTGGCCACCGCCGCCAAGACCATCACCTTCGGGCCCGACCCCGCCAATGCAATTCTCACCCCGACCTGCGGCGCTTCATGAACCCGACCATCACCCGCAGATTCCCGCTGACCGCCCGGCCCCGGCCCGTCTGCATACCCCTAATCCAGCGGGTCGCCGACCTGCGGAAACGCGCCATCCACGCCCAGGATGCCGGCGACGTGACCGCAGCCACCGCGGTGTTCAACCTTGCCGCGCTGCTAGCCTCCGACTGCGGCCTGCCCGACCTGGCCCGCACTTGGTGTCACCGGCTCGCCTGCGCCGCTCTCGACAATGACCGCGACCCCCGGCACGGGCTCGAACCAGTCGTAAACCTGGCCCGCCTCCACATCCGCGCCGGCGACGGCGCAGCCGCCTGGAACCTCCTAGAAACCCTGTTCCGGGCAATCGACAACCACACCGACACCGTGATTGACGGCCTCACCATTCCCGCGGCCCGGATCACCGACGCACCAGGAGCCCACACCGGCGTGCGCACCTGGCTGTGGAAGGTACTGCTGGGCACCGGCGCCCACGCCTTGGCCGTCGCCGGACGATGGGACGAAGCCAGCCACCGGCTCACCAAATACAAAGGCGTCGGCAAACGAATGCTTGACGGCAGACAGATCACCGTCATCGCCCACGCCGTAGCAGGCCGCCATCACCAGGCACACACGATGCTGGACGCCACCCAACCCGGCGACCCATGGGAAAATGCAGTCACCGCTTGTCTATCCCTCGCGGTCGCCGCCGAAGGCTCCCCGGTTGGCCTAGCGAACGGCGCGCTGACGGCCTACCTTGATCTTGGTCCCGCCGAGAACGGATTGGCGGTGTTTCGGACCCGGCTGGGCCTCACCTTGTTGGACGCCCTCAGCGATCACCATCCGGTGGTCGAGCAAATCGCCGCTGGACTGACCAGCCGAGCCATCCACGATGGGTACGCCGCCCGCGACGTCTTGGCCCATCCCGTCTGCCTGAGCACTGCCACCGACCAGCAGACTCGTGAATTGGTCGCGCTCGTCGACGAATGCGGTCTCGACGTCGGCGCCATCCCTGAAGCGCAGCTCACCGAACTCGCTGGTGCTCTGGACATTGCTGAGTCGGTAATTGTGCGGCTACTTCCTGACCAGCCCTCGCCCGAGGTCCATGCATGAATCATCAAAACAATACAGAGGCGGCCCTCATGGCATCATCCGTCAGCAGCGCGAGCATGTCACCAAGACCGCTCGCCAGCATTGACACCACGACCCCACATGTGGCGCGAATGTATGACTACTACCTGCATGGCAAGGACAACTATGCCGCCGACCGCGAGGCGGCCGACGAAGTGATCGCCATGTTCCCGGAGGCGCGTCAGCTCGCTCTGGTGAACCGTGACTTCCTGCGCCGCGCCGTCGAAGCCCTGGCCGGAGAGATGGGCATCCGTCAGTTCCTGGACCTGGGGTCGGGCTTTCCGACGCAGGAGAATGTTCACGAGGTCGCTCAACGCGTGAACCCGGCGGCGCGGGTGGCGTACGTCGATCTCGAGGAGGTCGTGCTGGTCCACGGCCGGGCGCTTCTGGCCACGAACGAGCGCACGATCATGGTCGAGGGCGATATCCGCTACCCGGAGGCGATCCTCTCTAGTCCCGAGGTGAAAGCTCACTTCGACTTCGACGAGCCCATCGCCGTTCTCCTGATCTTCGTGCTGCATTTCATCCAGGACGCGGAACAGCCGTACGAGATCGTCAAGACGCTGATGGAGCGGATGCCCGCAGGTTCGTGCCTGGTGGTCTCGCATGCGACGCCCAGGGAGGATCTGACCCACGGCGTGAGGGCGTACGACAACGCCAGCTCGAAGGTGGCGTTGCGCACCGAGGGCCAAGTCCGAGCCTTCTTCGACGGTCTGGAACTGCTGGAACCGGGTCTCGTACCGCTGGTCCTGTGGCGCCCCGACCAGCCTGAATGGGCCATCCAGGCCCGGGACAGGCAACTGCCGGCGCTGTGCGGAGTGGGGCGGAAGACCGCGTGAACGTCGCCTTCGACGATCTGCCCATCACGGTCGTGGCCGCCGTCGAAAGACGGATCGGGGGCATTGTCGAGACTCGCCCGGTCGTGGGTGGGGCCGACAGCGTGGTCTCTGCCTTGGTGGAAACCGTCTACGGGCGCTACTACGTGAAGGGCCTTCCGGCGGATCACCCGCAGGCCTGGACCCTGAGCCGGGAGTTCGACGTCAACCCGTTCGTGGTCCCGGTCTCCCCGCGGCTGGAATGGCGCATCACTCTGGACGGCTGGGACCTGCTGGTCTTCCAGTACGTGGAAGGCCGCCACGCCGACTACTCACCAGGCTCCACGGACCTGGCCATGGTCGCCGACATGATGTGGGCGGTTGGGGAGCTTCCCTGTCTCGATGTCAAGGCGAGGCCGGCCGAGGAACGATGGGCCCGCTACAGCGAAACGCCGGAACTGTTCAAAGGTGACCGTCTGCTGCACACCGCTTGGCACCCGAAGAACGTGTTGGTCTCGCACGCTGAGGCGTACCTGGTGGGCTGGACCTCGCCCACCAAGGGAGGTGCGTGGATCGACCCCGCATGCTGGGTCATCTGGCTGATGCAGGCCGGCCACGATCCGGCGGCCGCTGAGCGCGCCGCCTCTCGGGTGCCGGCCTGGGGCACCGCCTCACCCGAAGCCTTGGATGCCTTCGCCATGGCGCAGGCCAACTTCTGGGGTGACGTCGTTCACGACGAACCCGGCGAGTTCGTGAAGCAGGTCGCCGCCGCGGCGCAGCGCTGGACATTGCACAGGCAGTCCCTGCGCTGACAGACCGCGTGACGACGTGGAGAGTCCCCACATCCCACGTCGTCGCGCGTCGAAACGTCCCGCTGTTCGGGTCAAGCGGGGCGGATCCGGTCGCGCGGCTCGTCCACCGCCTTGGACTTGAGCCCGGCCGGATCGCGGTGGCCCCGGCA
>NZ_JBFBCI010000127.1:0-5484 GCF_040683095.1 Sphaerisporangium sp. NPDC051017 | reverse complement strand
CGGCGGCGATCCCGGTGACCACCAGGACGGAGAACGCCGCTCCCCAGCGGATCGCCCGGTCCCCGGTGGTCTCCTGACGTGCTTCGCTGATGCCGAGAGCGGGTCTTGAGCGCAGGATGGTGTCGGTCTTGTCTTGAGGATCGTCGGTCAAACAGTTCTCCAGATAGTGAGGCTGGACGGGAGAAGGCCCTGATGTTGGAGGGGCGGTTCAGGCGGCTGTTCGGGTCCGGAGCTCTGACAGCGGGAGAGGGCGGGAGCGGCCTGCGCGGCGGTCACGCAGGATCGCGACGTCGCCGAGTTCGTTCCGAAGGTCTTGCTCGGCGGCCTCGACGGCGGTGAACCCTTCAGGATCAACAGCGAGCATGTGAGTCCACTGGCGGATCCCGGCCCGCACGCAGAAGCCGCCGCAGCGTCTTGACCGGACTACGGGATGGTCATGGTTCGTGTCCTGTGGGAGTTCAGCAACTCTTCGTGAAGGATGCGCTGGGTGGAGCTGCTGCCGGGGGAGCCGGTTCGAGATGTCGAGAAGATCAGGTTGCCCCGGTGGGGGCGGATCTGCGAGGTCGACGGGGTAGTGCCATGGCAACTCGTCGACGATGCCGGGCGTCCGGTTGAGCATGTGCACGAGTACTTGCGGGACCTGGTTGCCCAGGGCAAGTCGCGTGGGACGATCCGCAGCTACGCCTACGTGCTTCAGCGTTGGTGGCGTTTCCTGATCGCGGTCGATGTTGTCTGGGACAGGGCGACCTCGGGTGAGGTGCGAGACTACGTGCTGTGGTTGCTGCACACGCCGAAGCCGAGCGCGCAGCGGCGTGCGGCGTCGGCGAGGACGGCGGGCACGATCAACCCGATCACCCGCAAGCAGTACCAGGGTGACCGGTACCAGCCTGCGACGATCGGGCATAGCAGCGCCGTGCTGCACGACTTCTACGCCTTCTGGATCGAGCATGGCGCTGGTCCGCTGGTCAACCCGGTGGCCCGTGAACGGCTCCGAGACGGCCGGCCGCACGCCCACCACAACCCTCTCGATCCGTTCAGAACGGAAGGACGGCTGCGTTATAACCCGTCCCGATCCAAGCGGCGGCCGAGATCCATCCCCGACGAGTTGTGGCACGACCTGTTCACGAGCATGCCGGCTCGGTGCCGCCGTGGATCGGGTCCGGGATCACGCCGGGTTACCGGCCTGCTGTCCGTTCCCGGCCTCGTCCGAGCCGGGGGCGCCGGTCGAGAACGCTTCCGGATATCGCAACCGGGCCTCGGCGGCGGTCATCTGACCGTCGGCCTGGTCGTAGGGGAGCCGGTCGGTCCATCCGGCTCCGCCCAGCGCGTTGCGGGAGTTGGCCATGGTGATCACGTCGAGGTGGACGCTGTTGACGCCGTTGGCCACGGTGAGGGACTTGGAGTTGACCCGGACGATCTCGTACCAGCGCCGTCCGCACTTGACGAAGTCGCCGCGGGAGAAATCGGCGCTGGACCAGACCCTCCGGCCCTGCTGCTCCTGGAGCTTGGCGATGCGCGCCTTCCAGTAGGTGATCTCCTCGGTCAGCAGGGTGATCTGTGACTCGGTGATCGCGCGGGCGGTCGGGCTGACGGCGATGAGAACCTTGGCGGTGTTGCCGGCCTCGTTATGGGAGAGCACGCGGGAGCCCTGCGGGCGGACGGCCAGCCGCTCCTCCAGCGAGCGCCCGTAGTCGTCGGTCCAGTCGGTGGTGACCGTGATCTCCCACCGCTGGGTGTCACCCTGCAGGTAGCGGTGGTGGCGGCGGACGTCGGCCTCCAGTCGCTCGACGCGCCGCTGAGTGGTGCCGAGGTCCTCGCGGTCGGCCTGGTATGCCGCTGCGGCCTTCGCTCGTCCCGCCCACCGTTCGCCGCGCTGCACGTGTTCGCGGCCTCGGTCCTCCTTGGCGTTGCGCCTCTCCTCCTGCCGTACGGTCCGGTTGTAGGAGTGGTGGTCGATCAGGTGCGGCTGTCCGAGCGGGATCCGGCTCCGTTCCTCCCTGACCTGGTCGATCATCGCGTCACCCTTGGTGAGGGCGCGGTCGGCGTAGCCGCTGAACCGCTCCGTGCGCTCCTCGGCGCGGTCGTAGCGCTCGGCCTCCAACTCGGCGAAGCTCGTGGTAGGCAGGGTGATGTTGTCGACCTCGACCTTCACCTCGTGGCCGGCCTCACGCAGCGCGGCGGCGCACCGGTCGATGTAGTGCTGCTTGGCGGGACGGCGGCGGGTGGAGGCCACGTACCAGTACGCCTCGCCGTGGTCGGGGTGATCGTCCAGGTATCTGGACGGGCGGAAACCGGCGTCGTGGATGATCTCTCCTGAGCCGTCACCGGGGGTGGTGCCGTAGACGACGGTGCCGGTCTCCAGCGTGTGACTGATAACGATCATTGATTTGCGGGTCCTTCCGTGTACAAGAGCTTTTCGCGGTAGTCGGCGAGTGGTGGTTGAGGGGCCTCAGCCCCCAGTTGTCGAGGTATTCGGGTTCGGGGAACTGCGTCATGGCGCCGGCGATCTCGCTGTAGGGGATGTCGAAGGCCTGGCCCCATAGGTGCCAGGCCGTGTGGTAGGCCCAGTCGGCGACGGCGCTGCGGTCGTCTTCGCGGACGTGATCGGACCAGGAGCTGATCCGCTGGTGGCCGTGACGCCAGGTCACCGCCCGGACGTGTGCCAGCGCCCACTGTTCTCCGGGATGCGTGGGCAGATCCCGGACGTCCTGCTGGGCAGCCGCCCACGCGGCCAGTGCACGGGCCAGGTCCCAGAATTGGAATCGGCCCCGGATGGCCAGCGTGAACTCAAGCCGGCCATCCGGTCCCTGCGACAGGCTGAGCCGGGTGGCACGGATCCGCTGCGCGGTGGTCATGGCGGCAGTGGTCTTCACGCTCCCCCCGCCCACGAGGTGAGGTTGTGCTCATCGACCCATCGCCGAGCGGATGCCTCGTCGGGGAAGTACGCCGCCTTCCCGTTGACGTACCGGGGCAAAGCCTGCTGGCCGTTGGGACCACCGCGAGCAGGAACGTCGTCGGGGTGAGGCTCCAGCGGGGCGACCTGCTGCCCGTAGTTGCACATGTCGCGTGCCACCCACGGCAGCCCCTTGATCACCTCGACTCCACCTTCGAGGCGTTGGGCGTAGTAACCTCCCGGCCGCTGGGGATCCCACTGGAATCCGCACATGTAGTCGCGGGAGTCTTTGTGGATGTAGGCACCCTCGGGAGCCGGCAGGGCATGCCCGCACACCGGGCACTGCTCTGGGCACGTTGGGGCGGCGCCAGCGGTCTTGGTCATCATCGCCTTCCTTTCTGCGAGGTTCTGTAAGGCCCCGGATCAGGGGCGGGCCGGGCCTGCGGTTGGGTCGGGCGGTTTTCACGCTGTGTGGTTGAGCGGGAGGAGGTCTTCCACGACTCCTGGGTGGGCTCGGTCGACGCGCTCCAGCAGTTCGGCACGCCAGGCAAGCGCGTAGTCGATGCAGTTGCCGCAGTGGCCGTGCTGGTGCCGGGGGTGGCGGGCTGCCCATCGGGCGGCTCGTGACCAGGCGAGGCTGTCGCTGGAGACGATGTCGGCGGCGGAGGAGATCAGACCGGTGGTCTTGTAGCCGAAGGTGTGCAGCCGAAGCCCCAAGCGGGCGAGCCGGGAGATCATGAGCGCGACGGGCAGGGTGTTGCCCTTGCGGCAGATCGAGCCGAGCCCGACGATCGGTTCCTCACGCAGGTTGATCCCGGCGGCGAGCCATTGTTCCAGGTGGTCGACGAGATAGTCCCTGGTACGCCTGCCTTGCAGGACCAACATCCAGGGCAGATCAGGTTCGAGGCTGCGGAGTTCCAGGCCGTTGGAGATCGTCGCCCGCTGATGCTCTTCAACCGACAGTCCGGTCTTGGCCAGCGATTCGTCTTCGCACGGCCAGTCGAGCTGGGCGATGTGGCAGGGAGGGCCGATCTCGTCGTGGTAGCGGCGCACCAGCTGCGCGTAGGCGCGGGCGCCCAGGCGCCAGCGCCCGTACCGGGTGAGTTCTGTGTACGCCCCGGAGTCCAGGCCCCACACCCCGCCGTCGACCAGGTGGGGAAGGGAGGAAAGCGGCGACAACGAATGCTGGGAGACATATAGCGGAACGCGCACCCGGGCCAGCCAGTCTGGGTGATGGGTGCCGAGGAAGAAGCGCATCAGGTCGCCCTCGGGGCGTCGCGGTCCTGAGTGGCGGATGGCGGGTGGGACAGGGGACGAGGATCGGTGGAGAGTCGCGTGATCAACGCGACCAAGCCGCGGCGGACTGGTTGCCCTCCGGCAGTCACATCGATGAACACCTCGTCCAGCACGGCGAAAGCGTCGGCTTCGCTCTCCGCGGCCACCTCCAGGGTCACCTCGACGGTCGAGCGGTAGCGGAAGGTCGGCCCGGCGGGTGGGTACGGCGACTGCGACAGGTCGACGGTGCTGTGCCGGCCGGCCTGGTCGATGACCGTGAACACGTTGGCGGCCGAGCCCGGAGCGCTGCGATCGGCCCAGGCCAGTTCCGCCGCGTGCCGAGGTGATTCGGCGTGCTCGTCGATCTCCCAGCGCACGAGGTAGTCAGGCATCTGGCACCTCGGTGTGAGCTTCGGAGGCGAAGGCGATTTCGGCGAGGCGTTCCTGCGCCTCTACGAGCGGCGGTGCCGCGGGCGGACGATCCTTGGAGGAGTTGTCCCTTGGGGTCGTGGAACAGCAGTGGGTGCCGCGTGGTGCGGCCGCCGTCTTCTGGTTGGGGGTGGTGGTCAGCATGCGATCTCCTGTCGCGGGAGAAGACAACCGCTCCCGGCCGGTGAGCCGGCCAGGGGCGGCAGGGGGAGGTCATGCGGGTCGGAAGCAGGCCGGTGAACTGTGGCCCGCACATGTCCGGCTCGCAGGTGATCGGGATCGTTCAGTCGAAGTGGATCTGCCGGAACACCTCGTCGACCGCCTTGACGGCCTCGTCTTCCGGCATCTCCTCCAGCCGGGCCAGCGGCCCGGTGTCGACGTCGTGCCGGTCGGACAGGTGGGCCTGGGCGATGGCCTCGCGCAGGATCTTGCGGGTTTCGGAGCTCATCTCGGTCATGACGTGTTTCCTTCCAGGAGGAGAAAGGTGCCGCCCCCGGCCAAGTGGCCGGGGGCGGGCCGGGCAGCAAGCAGGGGAAAGCGAACGGGTTGGCCGGGCTGACGCGGCTGAGGTCACATCCCGCCGGTGGTTAAGGTCGATCGGGGCAACCAGCCCTTCGCTGATGCCGATATCGTGTTCGGCCGGTCGTCATCGCAGGCCGGACACCGGTCGAGGTAGGCGTGGTCACCGGCCGACCCGACGGCAACGGCGAGGTGTTCCTGCGCCGCGATGAGCGGTTCTTCCACGGGCGGGTGATCGTTCATCGAGTCGTCCCTTCACGACGGGGAACGGCGCAGGGCGGCCGCGCGGCGCGGCCGCCCGGCGCCGGCCAGGGGTGGTGGTCAGGGGGCCGCGGCGGAGATATAGGCGGGGGCGAACTAGATAGGAA
>NZ_JBFBCI010000126.1:0-5815 GCF_040683095.1 Sphaerisporangium sp. NPDC051017 | reverse complement strand
GGGCCCGGCCGTGTCGCGCAACTTCCACGCCAGGAGTTCCAAGATGTTTCGGACGAAGGAGAAAGATCTTGGAACTCCGGAGCCGGCGCAGAACCTGCGCCTTGGAGCCGGGCCTTGATGCAGGTTGCGCGGCGCGGGTGGGTCTGCTGCGCTCTGGGCACTGGAATGCCGTGGGGGAGCCCGACTCACGGCAACGCGGTGCTCGACGCCCCCTGCCCATCCGGCCTCCGACGCCGATCGGCAACACCCTTGGCCCGGAGCTTCGGCTGGTGCACGACGCCGGTCGTCCCGCGCTCGACGGCAATAGACTGCCACCGCCGTACGGTCAGCCGGCCGGGGCGGCGTAGAGCACCGCCGCCCCGGCGCGGGCGTGTCACACGTACTCGGCGGAGTCCCCCCGGGACTGGGGGAGCATGTCCCGGGTGTCGAGAATCTTGTCGCGCACGGTCTCCGGCGGGATGCCCAGGTTGAGGCAGTCCCGGATGAGCTCGGCCATCGAATAGGAGGGCGTGACCTGGCGGCACCGGTCGAGCGCGATCCTGGCCAGGCTCCCGTTCCCGTTGATGTAGGCGAGGAAGGCCAGCAGCGCCGCCGGCGCGGCGGCGTACTCGCCTACCGCACGGCGGGTGACGTCCAGCCACAGCCGCAGCTGTTGCTGCGGGTCCAGGCCGGGGATCC
Source organism: Sphaerisporangium sp. NPDC051017 (assembly GCF_040683095.1). Taxonomy (NCBI): domain Bacteria; kingdom Bacillati; phylum Actinomycetota; class Actinomycetes; order Streptosporangiales; family Streptosporangiaceae; genus Sphaerisporangium; species Sphaerisporangium sp. NPDC051017. The sequence continues at coordinate 5,137 of NZ_JBFBCI010000126.1, read as the reverse complement.
GCACCCATGCCTCGTCGCGAACCCGGATGTGGGTGAGGACGATCGACAGTCGTGCCACCTCATGGTCGGTGAGCCTGCGGTCCTGGCCGATGAGCGAGCCGACCAGCGGCAGCCCTACCTCAACCAGCAGCGAGGAGGACGGCCCGGCGTGCAGCAGGTCCTGCTCGGCGCGCTCGGTCTCGGCCACCATCCACACCCGATCCTCACCCTCGACCGGCGTCAGGATCGCCGCCATCTCCTCGCGGCTGCCGTAGGCGACCAATCCCGCGAAGGTGGCCTGCGCGGCGAGGCGGGAGGTCTCGACGTCGTACGGCGTTCCCTCCGGAGGGCAGCACTCCAGGTTGGCGCACATCAGGGACCACCACCGGCCCCCGTCCACGCGCAGGACGTCGGTGACCGTGACGAGGTCCTGCAACGCGTCCTGAACCTCGGCCAGGAGGGGAACCACCCTCTCCCGTGGCCCGTAGCCGAGGAGGATCGCCGCGTCGGCGTCGTTGCGGATCAGGAGACCGGACAACTGCATCAGCAGGTCGCTGTAGTGCTCGGGGCCCACCAGATCCAGGCGGAACGCGAAGCTGCGCTCCCCGCCGTGACCGAGGACCACCAGGGAATCGTGGGGATGGAAGCCCAGCAGGTAGGGAGTGACGGCGACGGCGTCGGACGGGCAGGTGATGAGGAGCTTGTCGGGCGGGTTCATAGCGATGTCCTTCCAGACACGAAAGGGCGCGCGGGCAGAGCCGGCAAAGGTGGGAGAACGGCCCGGCGCGTTATGGCGACCGGGCCGCAGAGGACGGGGACCGCCCGCCCCGGGCGGCTGCGGCCGCCCGGGGCGACGGCTGGTCAGGACGCGACGCTCACACCGGCGAGGACATCGCTGCTCTCGGGAGTCTGGACCGTGACGTGGCGGATCTTCTCCAGGGTGAAGACGGCGCTGCCGGAGATCCACTCGCGCTGCTTGTTCTGCCAGGGCTTCTCGACCCGGACGTTGTCGGCGATGATCTCGACGAAGGCGCCCATCTGGTAGTCGCGGATCAGGCGCTCGGCCATCACCGTGTCGTAGGTGACGACCTTGACGCGGGTTTCGGCGGTGGTGGGGATGCCGACGGAGTTGTAGAAGCGGCGGGTGACCAGGACCCGCAGGTCGCAGCCGACCCCCTCGCGCAGGGAGAACGTGCGGGGCGCGGCGATGAGGTGGCCGACGATGTGAGCGGACAGCTGGCTGTTCATGGGATCCTCCCGGTTCCTGCCGGGACGGGTCGGCCGCCGTGCTGGCGGCCTGGGGTCGTCTGCCCCTTCCCGGCAGCAGGCGCCCGCGACGCACGCCCGCCGGGACGCAACCGAGCGGTCCCCGGGCCGCCAAGATGTTTTCCGACGAAGGAGGAAAAGATCTCTGGCCGGCCGGGGATGAGCGCAGCGAAAGCCCGGTTGCGGCTACGGCCAGTGCGGCGCAGACTGCAAGGCCGGGATCAGGGAGCAGGCAGACCCACCAGCACAGGCGGCGTGAACGCCCACCTCAGAACCCCCGGGGCGATCCCACAGCCAGATACCGCAACCCTCATGATCAGCCACCGCAACGTGACGACCGGCCTCATCGATCGCAAGCGTCGTCTCGGCTTCGGGAACCGGGCGTCCATTGGCCGCTGCTGCGCTGGTGGTGGTCGCCTCGCCGAACGACCCACAATGACCAGCCCGTCACAGGTGAACGCCGCGCGCATTGAGCGTCGGGGGTGTGCCGTCGTCGCGGCCAGCGGCGTGGTGGGGCATCCGCAGCTCAAGCCAGCCTGGGAGGGTGGTCAGATGCTGCCCGGATTGCTCGTCCACGGACTGCACCGTGGTGCCGGTGATGCGGCCGCGGTCGGTCACGAGCGTCTCCAGGGGTTTTCCACGGGATCGAACAGCCCTGGCGGGATCACCTCGGCCAGCGGCTCGTTCCTGGCCGCCGCCGGGAATGCCTCAGGTTCGGCGGGGTGGCTGGTTCCGGGAGCGAGACGGGGGGTGCTGGCGGCGGCGCGGGTGCGGGCCGTGACCCGCCGGTCGCGCGCGATGCGCCGGGCGTTGGGCCTGTCCGGTTACTCGGGTCCGGTGTTGGCTTGGCCAGCAGGGCGGCGACCGCGTCGGCGATTTCGGCCTCGGTGGCCTCATACGCGGTTGGTGTTCCTCGGTGCAGGGTTTCGCCTCGGGCTTCCTTCCCACTCCGCCTCGCAGCGACGCGGTTGCCTCCGGCTCGGAGTCAGCACCGCCTCTTCCTCCAGGGGACTTCCGCTTCCAAGGCAATCGCCCATGCCGGGTGTACCGCAGAAGGGCCCGTGACGATCGTCACGGGCCCTTCACGTCCCAGTGCTACGCGTCGGTCAAGCCGTCAGCCTTGACGCCGGCCACGAACGTGGCCCACGCCTCGCCCGAGAGCACCAGTGCGGGGCCGATGTTCTTGCTGTCCCGCACGCCCGTGTACCCCCTGGACAGGCGGGCCACCTCCACGCAGTCGCCGCCGCTGCCCCCCGAGTGAGAGGACTTAGTCCAGTTCGCTGTCTTGAGTTCGTCGCTGTGACTCATGGACTTCTCGTATCTCCCGAATCCGCTCAATGGAACTTCGCCCGGGAAGGGCCTCGGCTCGGAGCATCTCGTATCTCATGCGATGGAGTCGGACCTCTTCCACACGTTCTACGAGTTGCCCGCTTCCGACAGCCTCGATGTATACCGTATCGGCCCCGCCGGGGATCTGTGCCATCACAAATCCGCCTTCCAGCCCTGCGGTGACATACGAGCTGTAGGGCAGGATGTGGATCGTGATGTGCGGTGTCCTGGCGAGTTCTTCCAGCCTTCTGAGCTGGCCGATCAGAGTCTCTGGGCTCCCTACGACGCGATGCAGGACGCCCTCGTCCAGGATCACCCAGTACATCGGGGGCTCCGGGCGATCAAAGATCTTCTGCCGCACCATGCGGGCTGCGACTTGCTCCTCCACCACGTCCGAGGTCGGTCGAGGCTCTCCCAGGAAGATCGCCCTCGCGTAGTCCTCTGTCTGGAGGAGCCCAGGTACCACCAGCGGTTGCCAGGCATGGAGAACCGTCGCCTCGCGCTCCAACTCCAGCCACGGCCGGAACCACGTTGGCGTCGCCGAGTGGTAGGCGAAGGGCCAGAGCCGGATCAGAGCACCTTCGAGTTCGAGTGCCTCATCGACGGCGACGGCGAACTCCCTAGTCGGTGGGCGTCTGGCGGTCTCCACCGCACTGATCAGCGGGACCGAGAACCCGATGCGTCCGCCAAGCTGTTCTTGGGACAAGCCCGCTGCCTTCCGATAACGGCGCAGTTCAAATGCGAATAATGCGCGTGGACTATCCTCAGGGTTGAGCTCGACGGACTTCGGCATGGCCAGGCCCCCTGTGTTTCTACAGGCGTTTCTACAGATTCTGTCCACATGTTGAAGAACTAAATGGCCTACCGAGCGTAGCCAGTCATCGGCATGCTTGGAAGCCCCAAGCAATCGAGAGAGTGGTAGTAGGCCATGGCTCCGGAGCTCGAACTACCCAAAAGGATTCCGCGCCAGCAAAGACGCCCGATTCAGCCTGATCAGGCGCAAATCGCCCTGAAAGGGGCCAGTGACCTTCAGCTGGCGCTCATGGATTACGACATCGAGTCGACCGTCTACTCGGGGGCCGGTATCGCGATGGTCTTCCTGGGAGACGACCTGATCGTCTGGACGGACGCCGAGGTCGGGTTCATGTGGTGGGGCGGCCACATGATCAGCCGCCACCGTCGCAAGTACTCCTTCAGCCCTCTCACCGACATCACCTCAACAGCTCAGAGGGTCGCCATGCGCTTCGCCGAGACGTACGCGACCCATGAGCACGCGTTGACCATCGCCCGAAAGCTGACCGAGGTCAGCTCCCAAGACCCGCTGAGCATCAGCGGTCATGCGATCTTCAGGGGTGATCGCACGACGCTGATAGCGCCCGTCTGATGTACGCCGGCCTTTCGTGGGCAGCCTCGAACCTGCCGGCCAGTCCAGCCATCCACGAGGCCGCACGCGCAGCCTGCGCGGTAGTTCGCCGAAGCGTGGAACTGGAGCGACCTCGCGCGCCACGCAAGGGTCACTTCCACGTCTGGGCCACCTGGGGCCTCGGTCGTGACGACATCGACGGAATCCTCCAGATGACCGGAGAGCCGCCGCTCACCGACGAAGAATGGGATCTGGCGAATGAACTCTGGCGAGCCGGTTACGGCGACACTCGCGACCGCCGGACCGGTGTCGGCGACGCGAGCGGCCACGGACGTCGAGAACCTGAAGACCATCGCCCGTGAGCTGGGTTCGTCGCTAAAGGTGAATCTCCGTGAGCCGGAACCCGTCGAGGGTCGGGCGCTCCTAGCGTCGCCGAAGTTTCAGACGCCAGAGCTCCAGATCCTTGGAGGTGACCAGGCGATTTGGGCGACCGTGGTCATCCGTGACTTCCCCGACACGCAGGACGTGACGTTCTTCGTCGTATCGCGGATGGACGTCAACGTGGTCCCGATTCGCTGGCCGCTGCGTGAGGTCGGCGAGGTCGTCTCCTTCCTCCGGGGCCGCGAAGTGATCCGGCAGCGGCAGGCCCAGTTCCTCTAGGCCTCGCTGGCCCCTCTGTGCCCACCCGAAGGCTTACCAGACGACCCCTCGTGCACGAACAGCGATCGTGAGGCGAGGCCGTACGCGGGCGAACGAGGGAGGCAACGCATACCGGGCGTGCCGGGGGCGGGCGAGCGAAGCGAGAGCGCCGGTTGCGTGGACGACCGCGCCCGCGAGGCTACGAGCCCAAGACCACGGCCTGAAGGACGAATTGTGGCCGCTTGCCGGTGTGCTGCGGCACCCCGGCTCCCCCTGATCGGGCGGCTCGCTCAGTCCGCCGGTGAATCGAAAGGGACGGGAGGAGGTGGGAGAGGGCGCGGTCACCAGATCACCTCTTGAGAAGGCTCCGGATTCGGCGGTCGCATCCAGCCGTAGCCCTTCTTGGCCTCGGGGGACGGTTTGGCCAGCACCAGCCAGTCGCACGCGGTCACCACCTGGCCGGGCTGACCTCCCTGGTCCCGGACCCGGAAGTAGGGGTCGAAGACGTCCGGCTCCTTGGGGCGGGGGTTGTAGGAGATGCAGGTCAGGCCGCGCAGGGAC
>NZ_JBFBCI010000125.1:0-5992 GCF_040683095.1 Sphaerisporangium sp. NPDC051017 | reverse complement strand
CTGCATGAGAAGCCCTCTGTGACCACCGTCTTAGGCCTGGTCGCGATCGTAGTCGGCGCCGCTCTGGCGAGTAGAACACAGAAGTCTCCCGGTGCGACCTGACGCCTCCACACGGCGGCGCCGCCCTGAGTGCCGACGAAGATCCGTTTCCGCTGCCTGGAACACGCCCATGGTCGCTCAACGGGTTGTAACCGGTCGACTCGAGAGGCGGTGTGACGCCAGGTATTCGGCCGAATACCCACAAGCGCAGCCCGTCGGGTGGCCCGACCTTAGCTGGGATCCCAGCATGAGAACCCTCATGACATGCGATTTCTCCCCTTGGCGTACGGGAGTACATCGAGACCGCCCGGACCCGGCAGGCTCGAGAACCGGGCGAAGCCAGGGAAGGCGAGTGATTCATCCCCGTGGGCACGGGGCTGACACGGGGCCGCCGGTTTCTGTACCGGCAGCACGAGTTGGCCGCCGCGGCATGCGGGATGGTCCCTTCAAGCCCTTAATGAAGTCAGCTCTTTCTACGTCGCCCCTGCGCATGAGGGTGGTCCACCTGTCCTGGCCGCCCGCTCGGTAACCGTAATCGATATTTCTGTTACTGGCCGAGCTGGCGTTCCTGGCGCTGGTTCTGCTGCTGGGCCGGCGGTTGAAGTTGACCCGAAGCCTGGGTTCCCTGGGCTTGTTGACGGCGTGGCTGGAGGCGTTGTTGTTGCTGTTTGCGGCGGGCTTGTGTCCGCAGTTTCGACAGGCGGGCTCGCTCCATACGGGCGGCGCGTTCGGCGTCTCGTTGCGCTTTGCGGTGAGCGGCTAGCTGGGCTTCGATTGGCTGCTGCTCGGCTGTATGGCCGCCTTGGTGGCGGCTGTCGGTCACTTCGCGCTTGACGCCGTCCAACAGGGATTCGGTGAGATGGCCGCGCTCGAGGAGGACCTGGTGCAGTCCGCGGGAGTTGACGGGCTGGGTGATGGCGAGGTCGTCGATGCTGTGCCGGTTGCCGAACCAGAGGTCTCCGAGTCGCTGGACCACGGCGGTGTGGACAGCGGCGCGGTCGTCGTCAGGCAGCGCGAGATACACATCCATGGCGACCTGGATGCGCGCAGGATCGGGGCCAGGCTGTTCCGGCTCGGGTTCGAGTCCGGCGATGATACGGGCGGCGACGATGGAGTTGACGGCGTGCCAGTACGCGGTGTGCTCGGGCCGACCGGGCCCAGGGTAGGGGCCGAGGATCTGACGAGGGTCGTCGGTGATGACCTTCTGCTGGTCGCGGTAGGCGGCGATGATCCCGAGATGGCGGGTCCATTCGGTCCGCTGGTGCAGCTGCTCGGGGGCGGCTCCGAGCAAGGTGGACCAGGCCGGCCGCGTGCTGGTCGTGATGTCGACGAGGTGTCGAACTCGCGCCGAGATCAGCTCTTCAGCCTTACCCATATAGCGGATGAGCTGGTGGTCGGGATCGCGATGAGGTTCGCCAGTGATGAGCCAGGGCAGGGGCGCGGTGTCCTGCCCGGTCTCGACAGAGGAGATCTGGGTGGAGGCATTCTGGGCCTGCTGAAGAACGTCGGCCAGCGTCGCCGCCTCGGTTAGGTTAGTGACCTGGGTGAGGTCGGCTCCGTTCTCTTCGAGTCCCTTAAGTGTCCAGGCGAGCAGCCGCCAGTCGGTTCGCGCGGGGAGCGTTTCGCTCGCCTGGTCGGGAGCGGCCTGGGTGCTGAGATAGCGGCCGAGTCTCCAGGCCAGGAGCTGGCTGGCGGCCTCGGCCGAGGAGGGCTTCGGGGCCTGGGCGACGCGCCGGAGCATCTCCACAGGGTTGTAGCCGTCGTGTTCTGTGCGGCGCAGGGCGGCGGCGAGAGCGGGCCAGGCCGGCTGGGCGCGTAGCTGGTCCGCGGTCTGAACGCCGAGCGCTTCGGTGGTTATGACGGCGGGTTTGAGCTGGGCCGGGACGGTGATCGGGTCGGTGGCAGGGTCGGCTTCCAACAGGTGCCGTGTGGTTCGCGAGAGCGGCGCGAGATCGTCGATTCGGTGTTCTGGATCGGTGCTGGCGGCCGTGGCGGCGGTCAGGGATCTGATCAGGCTGGGGACGTCACGGCCGCTGCAGTCGGCGGCGGCGAGGCTCGCGGCGAGATGGGGCCAGGAACGGTGAGGGGTGATCTGTGAGACCGGCACGCCAAGGGCGTTCGCGGTCGCCTCGGCGTAGCCTGCCAGCGCGTCGGACGAGACATAGGTGCTGCGGCTGGTGGTGTGCTGCCCGGTCAGGATGGCGGGCGTGCGGGTCGCGTCGGCGGGGTCGAGGGCTCCCAGGACGGCGAACGGGCGCAGCAGATCGGCGTACCGGATGGCGTCGCTGAGGGTCGGCTGAGCGAGCGGGCCGGGCGTGGGACGGTCCTGGATGTAGGCGTTGATGCGCCATGCCAGCAGCCGTCCCGGTGTCTCGGCGGTCAGTAGATCTGCGTCTCGAGCGGTGGCGGCGAGCAGGTGCCGGACCGGCCAGCCGAGCGCTTCGGCGCGGGCGAGGGCGGTGACGACCGAGGGCCAGCCGTCGCAGCCGGTGAGGGTGTGGGCGAGTGGCCGGGCCAGGAATTCGGACGCGAGCCGGGTGTAGTGCTGGGTGGCCAGCAGCGTGGCGGCGTACTGGTGGCGAGGGACGAGCACGGCGAGGGATCGGGCGTCGTCGGCGGCCTGGCGGATGCTTTCGGTCGCGGAGACCTCGTTGCCTTCACGGCCGAGGATGTTCTGCAGGACCTCGCGGGCGGCGTACTGGCGGGCGTCGTGGCGGACCCGGTCGAGGCGGTCATCGGGGTCGTAGGTGAGCAGCTCGTGCGTGACCACGTGCAGAACGGTCCGCTGGCGGGCGCGGGAGAGGATGACGTACAGATTCTCCCTGGTCATCTCCGCGGTGATCAGCGGGTGGGCGGTATCGACGGTGGAGCCCTGCGCCCGGTTGGTCGTCGTGGCGTAGAGCAGCTCGACGTCGGCGGCGACATAGTCGGCGGGCAGGCGTACGGTCCCGCGGTGCTCCAGGTGCCGCACGGTCAGCGAGCCGTCGTCGTGACGAGAGACAACAGACCAGGCGTCGCCGTTCTTCACCCAGTCCTTGCCGCGGTGGACGCGCAGCTTCCGTTCGTTGTGGCGGGTGACGATCCAGTCCCCGGCGCCGGCGAGGTTCCCGTCATGAAGCTGGACGCCTTCGGCTTCCACCTGCCCGGCCTCGACGCGGTCCAGGCGGGCCTGGGCGGCGAGCGCGGTGACGTTCACGCCCGTCGCGGCCGCCATCAAGGTGGTGCGCCCGGCGAGCATGTCCGCCTTCCAGTTCGCGTAGGACTCCTCGATCATGGCCTGCTTGGAGCCCGATCGGATCCGGTTCTCGCCGGCGTAGAAGTCCAGGCCGGCGGAGTCTCCGACCCGGATCTTCAGGGTGGCTTCGGCCTCAGCGGGGTTGTCGAACCGGTAGAGGACGTTCAGCTCGACGGCGCCGACCTCGGTGGCGATCAGGCGCAGCGCGCCGCCGGACTCGACCGCGCCGAGCTGCCGGTAGTCACCGAGAAGCCGCACGACCGCGCCACGTTGAGCGGCGATCTGCACGAGCCGGTCCAGCAGGAGGGTGCCGGCCATCCCGGCCTCGTCCAGCAGCACCACATCGCCCGGGTTGAGGGCGAACATGCGCGCCCACTCGGGCACGTGCTGCCCGGAACGGAGCTGGGCGGCGTAGCGTCCTGTGGTGTACTCGTGGACGAATTTGTGCAGGTTTTCGGCCCTGACCCCCAGCTCCTTGCCCAGGACGTCGGCGGCTGCCGAGGAGGTGGCCAAGGCAACGATCCGCTGCCCGGCCTGTCCGGCGACGTGGGCGTACGCCCGCATGGCAGTGGTCTTTCCCGCTCCCGCGGGGCCGAGCCCCGCGACGATCAGCCGGTCGTCGGTCGCGAACGTGGTCACCAGCTGGCGCTGCCCGGCGTCCAGTTCGATGCCGCGGGCGTCGAATCCGTCCAGCGCGGCGGCGACCTGACCGCTGGCCAGCCCGACCGCGGTCCGGGTCTTGGCAGCGGCGACCAGGCGTTCTTCGGCGTCCAGGATGAGGCGGCTGGTGAACCGCGCGGAGGCATGTTCGACGAACACCGACGCCCCGTCGGACCGGCGCAACAGTTCCGGCTCGGACAGTAGACCGGGCCCATCAACGGTCACCGACAGCGTCGGCGACAGGCACTCCTCAACGATGCGGACGACCATCGAATAGTGCTGATCGGGGGAGTCGAAGACCATGCTGGAGCGGGCCAGCCGTTCGGCTTCGGCACGCAGATTCCACACCGTCCAGGTGGAGCGCATCTCTGAGACGCTCGCCACCACCTGGCTCGCCATGGCGGCGATGTCGACGTCGGCCACGGTGGTGTGCACGCGGGGGAAACGGTCGGGGACGGCGGCCATGAGGCGGCCGATCGCATCCGCGCCGAACCTTTCGGTGAAGGACTGCGTCCAGTCGGTGCGCATCTCCTCCAGTGAGCGCGCGGTCTTCTTGGCGTCGCGGGTTTCGAGGTTGGCCTGCCGGGCGAGCTGGTGGGCGACCTGCCTGTTGGGGTCGTAGCCGTGTTCGCGGCGGAACTGGCGCAGCAGTTGCTCGTATCGCGCTTCGATATCGGTGCGCCGGGATGAGAAGAACTCGATGAACTCCAGACCGATCCCGGTGATCTCCCGGATAGGTTCCCGGTCGTCGCGGGTGTCGGATCGCTCGGTGAAGGTGACCGGGATCCGCTGCTGGAGCTGGGTTTCGAACGCGGTGTTGTAGAACTCGCTGGCCGCGACGGTGACCCGGTAGAGCGCGCGGGCGTCCAGGCTGCGCCACTTGCCGTCGGCACCCTGGATCTTGCTGGAGATGGCGACATGGGTGTGCAGGTTGGGGTCACCGGCCCGGCTGTCGTAGTGATCGAAGACGGCGGCGATCAGGCCGTTGGTCTGGATCTGGGCGATGCCGCCCTTGCCGGTACGGGTGAACGCGGCGTGCTGCTCAAGCATGTCCAGCGCGGCGTCGCGCGCGGCTTCATGGGCTTTGCGGACCGCCTGTCGTACTTCGGGACGAGGGTCCAGGGCCCACAGCAGAGCGGCGGACTTCACGGGCGCGAACACAACGTCGAAGCCCGCCACGGCGGCCCGCGCCCGGCGGGATTCCTCTGCCTGGACCCGCTTCACATCGGTTGCGGTAGCAGGCCGCCCGGTTTCCCGCTCGATGACCTCTAGGTGCCTGTCGACGCGGGTCTTGAAGTGCTCCAGCGGCGTGTAGACCGGGAATCTCAGGCCCAGTGTCGCCGCCCGGATCGCCTTCGCTTGGAGCGCCTCAAGCTGCCGTTCGGTCATCTGAGCCGTGATGTTCTCGGAGAGATATCGGCTCACGATGGCGTCCGCGCGAGGGTGCATCCCTGCCCCGTACAGGGCCTTCATCTGGTCCTCGGTGACCTGCTCACCTTCCAGCCCAAGTAGGGCAACGCCGCGCCCCATCCATCTGCCCGGGGGGTTGCCCTTGGCGGTGTAGTACTCGGCCGCGGCCTGGCCCTGTTCCCACTGGACGTCGCCGCCCGCGACCTGCCTGGTCAGGTACGTGTAGCCGTCGCCGGCGGTGAGTTTGTGGATGGTCATCAATGCGACCACCCCGGTATCCCGGGGCTCTGCGAAATGCTCCGCCGACGACTGAGGCGGCCTGTGGAAAAGCCTGTGGATGCGGTTCGGTCGGCCTTGTAGGTGCGCGTCGGTCGCTTGCGAGCGCCGGGTCGGCGGGGCTCTCGCAACCGTCCCACCGAGCGGTCCCGGGCGTTACTGCGGCCCCGGCTCGCGGCGTCGGGCGAGCGATCTTGCTGGAGGTGCAAGAGGTGTCTTGTTGGCTTTCGGGCTGAGGGGAGCAGAATTTCTCGAACGGCGGGCGAGCGGTGCGGAGGCGAGAGCGAGCCTACGGAGGGGCGCGCGCAGGGCGGGAGCGTACGCGAGAAGGCGTATTGGGGCTGGCGTGCGCGTTCGCACCACGTGAGGTGG
>NZ_JBFBCI010000124.1:0-5993 GCF_040683095.1 Sphaerisporangium sp. NPDC051017 | reverse complement strand
AAGATCAGCGACGACGAGAAGAAGACTTCTCCCCGTAATTCCCCGATCTGTCGATCATCCCAATAGCCCGATTGCCTTCACCGCTTGGGATCAAGAGGCTGATCGCCGGTGGTGCCAGCGGCATGATCTCCCGTTCGTGGTAAGCGATCAGGTCCTCCGCCTGGTCGTACAGGCGTATGAGCGCGTCCAGGCACGGCCCGATCACCTGGGGATCGCTCACCCTGCGCGCCCCGGTATGCGCGCCGGCCGCGTCGTAGAGCACTTCGTAGCAGAGCGAGCGAGAGAAGATCACAAGTTCCGGCAGCGGGGAACTCCGCTCGAAGTCGCGCACGGCGTCCGCGGGGAGGACTCTTACCCGCTCACCTGTCGACACCCGTATCGCCAGTCCATTGATCTCCCACTGCAGGTAAGGCGTGATCGGGGTCTCGACGATACGCAGCCGGCGGAACTCGGCATGGGTGGCGTACTGCTCCTCCAGCGGCAAGCGCCACTCTTCGAGCAGCGCCATGGAGCGTTCCCAGTCGCCGTCCATCATGGCCTGCCAGCTCTCGACGTCGGGCTCGTGGAACTCCTGGGCTCGCTCCAGCTTCCAGACGGTGTCGCCCGCCTCGGCGTAGACCTTGTCGAACTCCTCCTGATATTCGGCGACGGGCAGGTCCTCGCCCCCGGCGGTCCGAAGGTGGTGGAACGGGTCCAAGACTCCTCCGATTTCTGTCGTTATCACGGTCGATGTCACTTTCGTTGCGCGGTCGCCGGGCGCGAGATGGTGACGGCGCGCCGGACTCGCCGGCCATGCCGTCGCCACCAGGCTCTCGCCCAGAGCGACTGGAAGAACAGGATGACGAACAGGGTCACCAGCGCGTCGGCGAACTGGGCGGGGCTAGGCGGACGTGACAGAGTTTCGAACGCCCGGGTCAGCAGGACCAGGGTGGCGGGAAGCGTGATGAGGAGCGCGATCGAGAGGCATCCCGCCGTCCCCAGCGCGGCCAGGGGCGTGTACCAGCGCAGCGCGCGGCGTTCCGCCACGGGCAGAGCGGCGAGAGGGTTCGGCCGTCGGCGGCCTGAGACGAGATGGAGCAGGTAGGCGCCCGCGTCGCGGTACATGTTCCGGCAGCCGGTGAGGTCCTGCAGAACGAAGTACAGGTCGGTACGCATGAACACCAGGAACTGCGTCGCCACCATCGTCAGTGCCGTCAGCATGACGACCGCCAGGATGGGGTGCCTGCCGGTGGTGGCCGTCAGGATCACGCAGACCCCGCACACAGCGCAGTCCACGGCCATGCCGGCCAGATAGACCGTCATCCGGATCCGGCGTTCGGCCAGCCAGATGCCCGAGACGTCCGTCTGCGCCGCGAGGAACTGCAGCCGGGTCCCGAGCCGGATACGTCCCGGAACCCCCGCCGCCCGGGCGGTAGAGAGATGGGCCAGCTCATGAAGGAGGATGAGGGACCAGCCCACCGCTATCTGGGTCAGCAGCACGGCCGTGCCATGGCTGCTCCACAGCAGATCTCGCCAGCCGGGCATGAGCTCCGGACGGTAGACGAGTGTGACAGCGCCGACCACAATGATCAACGCCACGGCTATGTGAAGGCGTGGGCTGAGGGCCCACCGCACGTGCCGGGCCGTGAGGCGTGGCAGCGTAGGGGGAGGCGGCACCGGGGAGCCGGTCGCGCGGCCGTCGACTGCGGCGACCAGGCCCGCTTCGGTCAGCCCGGCGACGAAGCCCGCGACGTCGAGCCGTGTGCCGGTCTCCTCGAAGAGGCGACGCTCGGTCTCCTCGACCGATCCGTACTCCTGAAGCAACTGGATCGCCCGTAGTCCCGCGGACGGTACGGCCACGAAGTCACCGGAATCGACGCGGCCGACGATCCACTCGTCCCTGTCGCGGCGGAATCCGACCTCATGAAGTTCTACCAAGGTCATGCCGGCGCCGTTCCTCCACATGCGAGAGACCGGTAGGCGGATGTGCGCCTTGCCTACCGGTCAGCGCGTGATCAGTTGGAGTTGCCGGAGCTGTCAGCGGTGGTTTCGATCTTGTCGAGTCGGCGAATGGCGATCGTCGCCTTCGCCTCACCCGCGTTCTCGGAGGGCTGGATCTCGTTCTCCGCGTGAGACATGGTGCACCTTCTGTCAGAGGCTCCTGCGGGTTTCCAGATCATCCAGTCAGTTGAGGGCGCAGTCAAGGTTTGTTGGGTGACTTTGTCCGGGCGCACACCGGGCATCCCTCGCGCGCGGGGTGGCGGATGTCGATGAGCTGGTCGGGCGCGATCAGATTCATGCCGCCGACGCGTCCCGGCGGGATGGCGGGAACACCGGTGAGCTGGGTGATCACTGCGTGGGCCACAAGATGCCCGGAGATTCCCGCCGAGGTGGCGATCACCCCTGGCCCACCCAGGTCGACGGGTGTTCCCGGGCGACGCCGGGCCTGCTCGCCCGCACTGACACACTCGTAACACGGTCCGCCCGGTCCGTACACCCCCACCGTCACCAGCGGACCGCTGTAGCCGCCGCCCGCCCAGGGGATACCCGCCTCCGCGCACGCCCGGTTGGCCCAGACGCGCAGGCCGTGGCCGCGAGGTTCGTCGGCGCAGAGCGCGAGCATGTCGGCTCCGGAGACGAGTTCCGCGAGTTCCTCCTGGCTGGTGACCCGCCCGCGGTCACCGGTGATCGTCACATCGGAGTTGATCCCGCGTAGCCGGCGCACGGCCAGGTCCGCCTTGGACTGGCCGACATCCGCCTCGCCGTAGAGGACCTGACGGCTGAGGTTCGACAGCTCCACCACATCGGGGTCCACGCAGTGCAACCGGCCGACGCCCGCGGCGGCGAGCGCCCAGGCCGCGTGGCTGCCCGTGCCACCCAGCCCAAGCACCACCACCCTGGCGTTCCTCAGCCTGAGCTGCGCCTCCCAGCCATGCTCGCGGGGAGTCAGGTCGATCCGCCGGAAGAAGGCGCGATTCCTGCTGTAGCGGTCAAGCTCTCGGGGGCTGAGCTCGCCCGGGCGCGCCGACGCTGCGTCTTCGAGATAACCGGAGCCGATGAGCTGGGCGACCACCGACTCCGCCTGCCCCGCGGACAGTTCGGGGAAGGCTCCGCCCAGTCGCGACACGATCTCCTCCACTGGGCGGGTCCCGTCCATGAGCGAGAGTGCCGCCCAAGCCCATCCGTTCGGATCGTCGATCTCGGCGGCGAGTCCGTAGATCTCGCCACCGACACGGACGGTACCGTCCGGATACCGGTGCGGACGATGCTCCGGTTTCACCCGGGGACAGCGCATGGACATCCTCCCGAAAGACCACGGATCGGACGAACGTGTCAACCCAGGGGTGGTCTCAGGTGATGGGTGCTCGATAGTAGGAGAGCCGTACTATCTGTGTTTGTTTTGCTGGGAATCCCGAGCAGGCGAACACGACGGCGAGGCGGGTGGCCTGGTCAGCCGCCGTTGACAACCCTCGGCCGCTGAGAGTGGTGGTGCTATGCCTGGGTGTCCGGAATGGGGAGGTGGAGCCGCCATTGGCGGAGGGGGGCGAGGCCGGGGCGGAGGTCGGGGAGGGCGGAGTAGGGCAGCCGGGTTCCGGATGCGGTGGGGAGGGCGAAGGCGACGGCCTTGCCGGGGGAGTCGGTGGTGGTCGTGATGGTCCGGTACGCCTGGCAGTGGCCTTGGGACAGCTCGTAGGTCAGCAGCAGGCCGCGCCCGTTTTCGGCGAGGAGCGATAGGTCCGGCTCGGGGAGTGTCGCGAGCCGCTGGAAGGCGTCACGGATCTTGTCCGGCTCCGGATCACCGTCGATGACCTCGCACCAGGTGGGGACGCCGTCGATCCTGAAGATGCGCAGCTCGTATGGTCGCCGACCGTGCCGCTCGGCGTTCGCGGCCAGCTCGGCGACGACGATCTCGGCATCGGTAATCGCGTCGTCGCTGACCCCCGCACGCTGGAGCACCTCTCGGACGACGGTACGCGCCCGACGCGCCGCCGAGCCGGGCTGCAGGGCCTTCACGAGCACTCGGACGTCCTGATGATGCTGCTCGGTGGCGGTCTGCTGCCCGTCCGGCTGCTGAGAAGAGGTGTGCGGGGTGGAGTCGGCGGGGGGCATGGCGGTGCTCCGTTCGTTGTCGGTGACGGTGCACAGCAGGAAAGGCCGCCGGGCGAGAGAAGAGAACGGCGTCGTGTGCGCGTTGATCGCGGACGCGGGGTGTCGTACGCCGGAGCTGGTCGATCTCTGGTCGTTTGACCGGAAGGGCTTGGCGCGGGGCCGAGGTCGGTGCAATCGTCGTCACAGTCAGTGGTCATGCGGCTACCAAGGGGGTTTGCGTGGGGGTGCGGGGACAGGAGGCCGGCCGTCCGGAGCTGGTCAGGGCGCGGCGGCGGAAAGGGCTCAGTCAGGAGACGGCGGCTGAGGCGGTCGGGGTGTCGCCGACCACGTGGGCGCGGTGGGAGCGCGGCGAGCAGGGAGTTCGCGCCCGGCATCGGGCGCGGATGGCCGCAGTGTTCGGTGTCGAGGCGATCGAGGTGGAGCGGTGGGTGGAGGGCTGGGCCTTCGTGGAGACACCTTCCTGGCCGCTCGTGGACTGTGGAGGCGGCTCGCTGGAGGCTACGGTGAAGTCGGCCGACCTGCTGTGGAGGTTCGAGATGGATCCGTCCCGCCGTCACCTGCTGGCCACGCTGCCGTTCGTCCCGGCCGCGCTGGGAGAGTGGCTGTCCTCCTGGACGTACGACACCCCCGCCGCCTCGACCGCGCACGCGGGGTCCGGCCGGGCGGTCGGCATGGCGGACGTGCAGCGGATCAACGAGGCCCGCCAGGCGTTCAGCCGGATGGACCACCAGTTCGGAGCGGGCCTCGTCCGCCCGGTCGTACTGCGCTACCTCAACAGCAATGTCACCCCACTGCTCCACGGCGGCTACGACGACAAGGTCGGCGCCGAATTGATGACCGCGGCTGCGGGCATGAGCTGGATGGCCGGCTGGACGTCCTTCGACATGCACCACCACGGGCGGGCGCAACACCATTTCGGGCAGGCGCTGAGGTTCGCCAAGGCGGGGGACGACCCGATTACGGGGGCGTGGGTGCTGTCGACCTTGACGCAGCAGGCCATCCACACGGACCAGCCGGGCTGGGCTGTACGGCTGGCGCGAGCCGCCGCCGAGTCTGCGCGTCGCGGTCAGGCGCCCCCGCGCGTGATGGCTCTCATGACGATCAGAGAAGCCTGGGCCACAGCCCTACATGCGAGACCGGCCGAGACTGGGGACAAGCACAGCGCCGGGCAGGTCGAGCGCTTGCTTGTCGAGGCCGAACGCGCACACTCCCAAGGTGCCGCTGACCGCGATCCAGCGTGGATCGCACTACACGAGGCGGTCGAGTTGAACGCCGAAGCGGGTCGCTGCTGGAGCTTGCTGGGCGAGCACCATCGGGCGGCGGAGTGTGCCGAGGCGGCCGTGAACGCTTTCCAGGAACGTCTTCCTCGCTCAGCTCAGTTCAACCTGGTACATGCCGCAGACGCATATCTGGGAATGGGAGAGTTGGAGCAGGCCCTCGATTCGGCCCGGACCGCAGTCCCCATGGCCAAGGCGCTCAGCTCCGCTCGCTCGGTCGAGTTCGTCCAGGCGTTCGCCGACCGCCTCGAACCATACGGCACCACCGTGGCCGTCCGCGAGTTCCGCGACCACCTGCGAAGTGAGCTGGCTGCTTGACGGCCTATCGGCCTACGCCTTAGCCGGCCTGTAGCAACGTTGCGCCTTGAGCCGAAGAAGCCCCGTCCTCGTGCGGGGAGGACGGGGCTTCTTCGCATGCACCGGGATTTGGCGGATCCCTTACGATGCCCTGCGTCGTTTCGAGAGCACCGGAATAGCGGCTATCTGATCTTCGCGTAGATCATCCCAGATGATGCCAGTAGGCCGCCGCCGCTTAGCCTGATGAATTCACCGGCACGCCGGTGAACGTCACCTAGCGTCACAAACGACAAAAGGTGCCGCTCTGACCTGGCATGATCTGGATTGACT
>NZ_JBFBCI010000123.1:0-6307 GCF_040683095.1 Sphaerisporangium sp. NPDC051017 | reverse complement strand
GGAAGTGCTGCCGGCGACGGCGCGGCGGGGAGCGATGCGGGTCCGTCTGCTGGTTCTTTCGGCATTTGGACCTTTTGCGTATCGTCGTCCCCCAGTACCGTCCACGAGTCCACCCGGACCGTTGGCAACGCGACACGCTGTACGAGCATGGCGCCTCCCCTTCATCAACGTCATGGATGAAGGGGAGATGACCACGTCACAACACCAGATCACAGAGCTTCTGGCGACCTTGCTGAACATCGAGAACATGCGCTGGAAGGCTTGAGATAATGGCGGAGTTCATCCGGGAGCTCATCGTGGCGGGCACCCGCGAGGGCCTGGCCGCCGCCCGGGGCCCGCGGCCGGGTCGGCGGCCGCCCGACCGTCGTCAACGCCGACCTGCTGCGCGCTGCCCGCGACATGCTGCCCAACCCCGAGCACTCCATCACCTCCATCGCCAAGCTGCTCGGCGTCTCCGCCGGCACCCTCTACAACCACATCCCTGAGGCGCGGGAGCTGCGGGCCGCCGCCGCGCGCCAGCTGGAAGCGGCACCGCGGTGATCCCCTCACAGCACCGTGCCAAGGGCGGCGCCCTGCTGCTCGGGGCAACCGGACCCGGGCGAGCACGGGCCCTTCGGCCCGTACGGAAACGATGATGAGAACGACATCGCCCATGCATCAGGGGACTGTCCAGCCTGGGAGTAGTCCTTGGCGAATGAGCTGGAGCAGCTGGCCGCGTTCAGCGTGCCGGCCCGCTGGGTCGACGCCGAGAGGGTGGAGCAGGCCATCCCTTCACCTGTGCACCGCGATCGCCGTCATGTCGGGCAGGCCGTCCGGATGCCGGCACCACAGAACCCGCCTCGCTCAGCGCCCGCAGCTACAGCCAGCGGCGGCCTTGGCCTCGGCGACGGTCTGGCTGGGGTCGACGGACTTCTCTTCGGGGGTGCAGCAGATGGTGGTGCCGCAGCAGGCGTCGTCTTCGGCGGTCGGGATCTCGCTCTTGCCGAGGGTGTCGGCGTCGGCCTTGACCACATACACCTCCCACGGCTCGGCGCCGGGGCCGTGCACCCAGACCTTGTCCTGCAGTGCGTAGCAGCAGGAGGTGTCGTTCTCTTCGAAGGTCGCCAGACCGGCCTCCTTCAGGCGGCTGGTGGCGGCGGTGACCTCCTCGGTGGAGGTGACTTCGACGCCGAGGTGGTCCAGGCGGGTGTCCTGCCCGGCCTCTCCCTCAATGAGGACGAGCTTGAGCGGGGGCTCGGCGATGGCGAAGTTGGCGTATCCCTCGCGGCGCTTGGCCGGCTCGGCGTTGAAGAGCTTGGAGTAGAAAGCGATCGAGCCTTCCAGGTCGGCGACGCGCAGGGCGAGCTGGACGCGGGACATGACGGTCTCCCCTCGTTGACGGGCCTGTATCGACGTTCGTCTATATGGTTGGGAGGTTGCCACGCTGATTAGACGCCTGTCAACATAGCCCCATGTCGAAACAGTCGCTTCCGGTGCTCGGCCAGACGGAGGGGTGCTGTGTGCCGATGGTGCGCGAACCGCTGGGCGAGACCGACGCCGTCGATCTGGCGCGGATGTTCAAGGCGCTGTCGGACCCGGTCCGGCTGCGGCTGCTGTCGCTGATCGCCTCGCACGAGGGTGGTGAGGCGTGCGTGTGTGACCTGATCGGCCCGTTCGACGTCTCCCAGCCAACGATCTCCCACCATCTGAAGGTGCTGCGCGAGGCCGGTTTGGTGGGTTCGGAACGGCGGGGGACGTGGGTGTACTACTGGGTGCTGCCCGATGCGCTGGCCCGGTTGTCCTCCCTGCTCCAGGCCCCGATCGCCATCGGGGCCGGCGCGTGAGCGCTGCTGTTCCGCTGGTCCGTCGGGTGGCGGCTGAGGCGGTGGGCACGGCTGCGCTGGTGGCCGTGGTGGTCGGCTCGGGCATCCAGGCCACCGAACTGTCGCGCGATGTTGGCGTGCAACTGCTGGCCAACTCCCTGGCCACGGTCTTCGGCCTGGGCGTGCTGATCGTGTTGCTCGGCCCGGTCTCCGGTGCGCACTTCAACCCGGTGGTGTCACTGGCCGCCTGGTGGACGGGCCGCCGGGGTGGCGATGGGCTGAGCCTGCAAGAGCTGGCCGTCTACGTGCCGGCGCAGATCGGCGGAGCGATCGGCGGTGCGGTGCTGGCCGACGCCATGTTCGCCCGGCCCTTGGTGGCCTGGTCCACCCACGAACGCTTCGCGCCGCACCTGTGGATCGGCGAGGTCGTGGCGACCGGCACACTGATCCTGCTGATCTTCGGACTCGCCCGCGCCGGGCACGCGCGCCTGGCTCCGGCCGCGGTGGCGTGCTGGATCGGCGCGGCCTACTGGTTCACCTCCTCCACCTCGTTCGCCATTATCTGGACACCATCGTTGATCATTCCTCCCGGCCGGTGCCGTTTGGCCTGGCGGGGGACGATCGTGGACAGAGCTGGAGATGCGGGTGTGGGTACGGCGTTCGGTAGGTGCCGACGGCAAGGTCGTAGTGGAGCTGGTGGACGTCGACGGGCGGCCGGTGGCGGTCGTGATGGCGTTCTTGGAGCACCTGTCGGCACGGGGCTGTTCGCCGAACACGGTCCGGGCCTACGCCTACGACCTGCTGCATTTCTGGCTGTTCCTGGGCTCGCGGGGGTATGAGTGGCAGGACTTCTCCGCGGTGCACGCCTTGGAACTGTTGGCCTATCTGCGGTCGGTGGTGGTGACGGGCCCTGGCCAGCGCCTGGGCTTGTCGGTGGCCGTGGACTCCTCCGGCCAGACCGGGCGGCGGCTGGCGCCGTCGTCGGTGAACCGGGCGTTGGCGGCGGTGTCCTCGTTCTACGAGTTCGTGATCTTGGGTGGGTGGGGCGGCGCGAATCCGATCGAGCAGCGGCCCGATCCGGCACTGGCACGGGTGAGCGAGCGGCATCGCCCGGCGCTGGGGTCGTCGAGTCGGCAGCGTCCGGTACGGCGCAGCGTGCGGGTCAAGACGGTGGAACGCCTGCCGCGGCCGCTGGAAGAGGCGCAGGTCCAGGCGCTGGTGGAGGCGGCGCGGTCGCTGCGGGATCGGGCGTTGCTGCTGCTCATGCTGGAGGGCGGGCTGCGGCCGGGCGAGGTGCTGGGGCTGTATCTGGAAGACGTCGCCTACGGCAGGCGGCGGGTGACGATCCGGCACCGGGAGGATCATCCGGCGGGGGTGCGGAGCAAGTCACGGACCGAGCGGGTGGTCGACCTGCACGAGGGCGCGGCGCTGGCCGCGCTGAGCGCCTACGTGATGACCGAGCGGCCGGCCGAGACGAGTACGGAGCTGGTGTTCGTGATCGGCTTCGGGAGCCGGCGTGGGGAGCCGCTGGGCTACGACGGGCTGGTGCGGATGTTCGCGCGGTGCGCGCAGCGCGCCGGGATCCGGCAGCCGTGGATCACTCCGCACACGCTACGGCACACTCACGCCACCAGGATGTGGGAGGCGGGCATGCGGGAACTGGCGCTGCAGCGCCGGTTGGGGCACGCCACACCCGAGTCCACCCGCCGCACCCGGGTGTCCGACCCGCTGGTGGTCGCCGAGTATCGCCAAGCGCTCGGCCGCGGCGCCGACACGAGCGCGGGCGAGGACGCGTGAGCCTGCCCGAACCGCTTCGGCCCGCGCAGTGGCCGGACGGCCACGTCGATGAGCAGACCTTCGCCGCCTACCTGGCCGAGTTGCCGGTCAGCAAGGTCTGGCGGCAGAAGCAGGCCGCGCGGCGGCGGGCGTTCGTGGCCCGCTGGCCGCGCCTGGAGGACTGGCTGGCTGAGCCGCTGCCAGTGCGGGTGGGCAGCCTGCCCGGCCAGCGCGCCGATCGGCTGACCGACCGGATCAGTTTCGAGGGCCGTCTCTACGTGATCCACCTGTCGCTGCAGCATGGGCTGCGGCTGGATTGGCCGTATCTGACCGCTGCGGCGACGTTACGGGTCCCGCGCAACGTCGGCGGCAGCCTGGCCGCCGGCATCGAGTGCCTGGTAGCGGACTCGGTACAGCTCGGCTACACCCGCCGGTCGTCCGAGCACGCGTTCTGGCCACTGGTCGGGCGGCTCCTGCTGGCCGCCGGCCACGCCGACCCCGCGCGGCTGGGTGAGGCGGATCTGACCGCCTATGCCCAGGCCCTCACGGAGTTCGCCAAGAGGGAGGACGTGGCCGCCTTCTACGGCCCGGCGGAGGCGTTCACCGTTCGTGCCGGGATTCTCCGCAGCCACCTGCACCGGCTGGCGACGGTGCTCTACCACCGCGGCCAACTCGCCGAGCCACCGTCCATGGCCAAACCCACCTACGCCCAGCGTCACGTCGGACCACCGGCGATGGAAAAGATCTTGGTCCGCTACCTGGAAACCCGCGCGCTGGACGCCCGCCCATCGACGCTGGAGAAGGTGGAGCTGGGATTGCGGCGCTTCATGGCATTCCTGGCCCAGCACGCGCCGCAGGTCACCGATTGGGAGCACGTCACCCGCCAGGACGCGCTGGCCTTCGCCACCTACCTGGACACCGCGACCGGGTTCCGAAGCGGGCACCCCTTGCGCGCCGGCCAGCCGGGAAATCCGCTGGCGATAATGACCAAACGCGCGATGCTATCGGCGGTATCGGTGTTCACTAGCGACGTCGCGAGCTGGGGCTGGCCCGGCGGGCCGACCCGGCCGCTGCTGGGCGCGGGCGACCTGCCCAAGATGCCCCGGCGAGTGCCCCGCTATATCCCCGATCACGAACTGGACCGGCTGATGGCCGCCGTCACCAGCCTGCCCGACTCCTACCAGCGGGCCGCGCTGCTGATCGCCCGGTGGAGTGGTGCCCGCCGCGACGAGATCCGCCGCCTGGAACTGGACTGCCTGGATGCCTACCCCGACGGCACTCCGCGGCTGCGGATTCCCGCAGGCAAGACCCGGCGTGAACGCCAGGTCCCCATCCACCCTGACGCCGCCGACGCCATCCGCGCCGTTCAAGCCGATCGGGGCGCCGAACGCGGCTTCCGCGACGATCTGTCCGGCACGGTGGTGCGACGGCTGTTCGTCCGCAAGGGACGCCCCTGCTCGGCGTCCTACCTATTCGACGCCTCGCTGGAGACTGCCTGCGTCGCGGCCGGGCTGGTGGACGCTGCCAGGCAGCCGACCATCACCGCGCACCGGTTCCGGCACACCGTCGGGACCCAGCTCGCCGAGTCCGGCGCTCGCCTGCACACCATCATGCAGGTTCTGGGCCACACCAGCCCCGGCATGTCGATGGTCTACGCCCAGATCAGCGATCCCCAGGTCCTGGCCGACTACCAGTCCGTCCTCACTCCTGGAACGACCATCGCCGGTCCCGCCGCCGAAGCGCTGCGGGGCGGGAGGCTCGGCCCCGAAGCCGTTGACTGGCTCACCACCAACTTCCTCAAGACCGAGCTGGAACTTGGTCACTGCCTGCGGCTGCCCGCCGAGGGTCCGTGCGAGTGCGACCTCTACCTGTCCTGCGCCAAGTTTGTCACCACTCCCCGCTACGCCGACCGGCTGCGCCGCCGTCATCGCATGCAGCAGACCCTCATCGACGACGCCCGGACCCGCGGCTGGGAACGGGAGGTCCAACGCCACCAGGCCACCGCCGCCCGCATTCAGGCCCTGCTCACCGAGCTCGGCGAACCCCTCCATGAGAACCACGACTTTGACGGGCAGGTCTGCCTATGAACACCGCACTGGCCCGCCGCGTCTTCGCCGAGTTCCTCGGCACCGCGCTACTACTGGCCGCCGTGATCGGGTCCGGCATCGCCGCGCAACGGCTCTCCCCGGACGATGTGGGGCTGCAACTGCTGGAGAACTCCACCGCCACCGCCGCCGCGCTGGTGGCCATCATCCTGGCGCTCGGCCCGGTCTCCGGCGCCCACCTCAACCCGGTGGTCACCCTTGCCGACCGTGTCTTCGGGGCCCTAACCACCGGCCAGGCCGCCGCCTATATCACCGCGCAACTCCTCGGCGGCGCAGCGGGCAGCGTCATCGCCAACCTGATGTTCTCCCTGCCCGCGGTCCAGATCTCCACCACGCATCGCAGCTCGCCCGGCCTCTGGCTCGGCGAAGTCGTGGCCACCTTCGGCCTGCTGCTGGTCATCTTCGGCGTCGTCCGATCCCGACGGCCGTCAGCCGCGCCGTTCGCCGTCGGCGCCTACATCGGAGCAGCCTATTGGTGGACCTCATCGACCAGCTTCGCCAACCCAGCAGCGACTTTGGCCCGCACGCTCACCGACAGCTTCGCTGGCATCGCTCCCGCCTCCACCGGCGCGTTCCTGATTGCGGAACTCATCGGCGCCGCGCTGGCCGTGCTGGCCATCGCCA
>NZ_JBFBCI010000122.1:0-6740 GCF_040683095.1 Sphaerisporangium sp. NPDC051017 | reverse complement strand
TATCGCGGCTTTGATCTGGAGAGACCCATGGAGCCCGTCTGGAACGGCCTGCTCACCTGCGACTACGAACGGACACGGCCCGAGGCCACCCCGCTCGAGTGGGACGTCTACACCACCTCGCTGATCACCTGGCCGAAGGTGCTGATGGACGATCCCCGGCCGTACGGGCGGCTCCGCCGCCCCGGCATCGTCGACATCGACCAAAGCGACCACGAGCACCTCACCAGCCTCTGGCACGCCCGCCTCGCCGACCCCGAGTTCGTCCGCGAGCTGATTGCCCAGACCCGGCACGACCGGGACACCGCCCACGACGCCCTGGACGCATGCTCAAGCGGGGGTGACAGCGTAGACAGGTCCACGTTGAACGCGTCCATGGCTAGAGCCACCACAGCCTTTCTACGCGTCAGCTCCACTCACATCGTCAACTGGCTCCTGCCCGAGGAGCACTGGGAGAACCTCCTGACTGAGCTTCTCGGCACCACACCCCAGGCCGTCAGATGCTTATCCGCTCTGCAGCTACCTGACGAGCCCGGCCATATCCTCGCCGCCGCGGCCGGCCCGGATGCCGAGGTCGCGGCAAACAGTCGCGAGCGGGCACGCAGAACCCGGCAGGCGTGGCGGCTCGCCGCGTTCGCGGCGTCGGGGGACCGGCGCTGCCTGGCCGAGGTTCAGGCCTTGACCGCGATCCTGTCCTGGGCTGCTGGCAGCGAAGAGCGACGCAACGAACTGCGCACCCGCTTCCTTGCCACCGCCACCGCCTGGTGCCGGTCCACCGGCCGCTCGGTGGAACACGTCACCACCCAAGACCTGCTGGGAGCGGCCGCATGAACACACTCACCCCCCTCGCCGCCGCCACCAACCCAGCTGTCCATGGGGGCAAGGCCGTCCAGTTGGCCCGCCTCGCCGCCGCCGGACTCCCCGTCCCTCAAGCGGTGGTACTCCCACTCGACGTCCCCGATACCGAGCTCTCCGTGGCCGCTCACGAAATCGTGGCATGGACGAGGGGAACACCCGCACCGTACGGGCTGGTCATCCGCTCCTCCGCGCCGACCGAAGACGGGCCGCAGGCCAGCTTCGCCGGGCTGTTCACCTCATGCTTCGCCACGGCCGACCCGGACGCGATCCACTCCGCGATCATGACCGTTCGTGCCTCGGCTGACTCAGCCGCTCTCCACGCCTACGCCCGCGAACTCCGCGTGACCACCGGCCCCACATCGAATCTGGCCGTCATCATCCAGCCGGCGATCCGCCCCTGCTGTGCTGGAGTACTCATCAGCCAGTTCCCCACCGGCAGCAGTTGGGCCACTTGGCAAATCGAAGCCGTCCGCGGCCTGGCTGACCCTCTGACCAGCGGCCGATCCGCCGGAGAACTCCATTCGCCACACCTTTCGCCGATCGCCGCGATGCAGACCGACATTGTCCTCCCCGCCTACCCAGCCGACCTTCTGCTCCCTCCCGGTGAGTGGGTTCCCCTGGCCGACCACATGGGCCGATCGGCGCACGCCAAGATCCGAACGTCGCAGGACGGGCTTCTCACGGTGATCCGGCCGCCCGAATGGCACACCCTTCCGATCCTGTCCCCCTCCGACCGCGACCGGCTCCTCGAACTCGCCGCCAGCGCAGCAGCCGCGATCGGTGTCGCCCCTGAAACCGGCGGTGTTGATCTCGAATGGGCGATCAGTCCGGACGGAGCCCTCCACCTGCTACAGGCCAGACCGTTGACCCGCGCGATTCCCTCGCCGAGCGTCATCCCGAAACACACCCGGGCCGGGCTCGGCAACGGCTGCTGGCAGGGCATTCCCGCATGCCCCGGTATAGCCACCGGCCCCAGCCTCAACCTCGCCCCCGGGCGGACCCCATCGCCTTTCGGGGTATCCGTCGCCGGTGCGATCGTGATCTGCGGCAACCTCGGCCCCGACGCCGCCGCCGCGCTGCTCCTGCGGCCAGCAGCACTCGCCGCCACCACCGGAGGGCCGCTCTCTCACGCCGCCATCGTGGCGCGGGAACTCGGCGTCCCCTGTGTCACCGGGCTCCCCCGAGAGTTGCTTTCGCTGCCAGACCGCACCCCGCTCACCGTTGACGGTCTATCGGGGACCGTACGCATCCACCACCCTGATGATGACCGTGCCCCCACCTTCCCGGTCGGTCTCGGGACCAGCGTGTCATCCAACGTCAATCTGCACCTTCTCGAGAACGCGGCGGTGCTCATCTGGCCCGAAAACATTACAGACCCAGCTGACGATGGACGGGCGGCCACCTTGATCCTCATCAATCACGACATCGATCCTGGCGACCAAGTGAGCGGCGTCACCGACTCTCCTGTCCCTGTGGGATTCCTCGCCCTCGGCGACACCCCAATGCCGACGCTCCCTGACCCATATGACGAACTCGCCCTCCCCGGGCTTGGCTTGCTGGCCTGGCCCCGAGACGGAGGGCCTCTTCCTTCCAGGCTCGTGGTGCTTGATGCGACCGTCCCGATCTGGTCCCGACCACTTGGGGAGGCAGCGTGCTCGAGTCCGGAGGACGGGCCCCCTACACCCCGGAAAAGGCCCGCCTGACCTCTTCCCGATGGCTGATCCACCACTCCAAAGCGAGTTCTCCAGGCGGGAACAACCCAGCAATTCGCTCACTGGGCTCTGCCCGCAGATAACGGAACTCCGCCGGCCACACGTCGGTGAGCCGCTTCCATAACAGCCGGGACAGCGCGTCGGACAGGGCTGCCCGCTCTACCGCGACTACGCTTCGGTACGCAGCCACGAAAACTGCGATCCTGTTCAAGTCCAGGACGCCCACCTCGCTGCCGAATAATGCCTGCCCGGCTTTCACGACCTCATCAGCGTAGGTACTGACTCGCATCCTGTCCCAGTCCAGGACCGCCACCACCCGCTCTCCCCGAAACAGCAGGTTCCGATGATTGAGATCGCCGTGAACCCAGCCCGCCGGACCTGCCGCTCTACTGGAAGGCCGAAGATGACCATGCAGGTCTAGTAGCTCCAAACGACGCCGCAGAAGTGAAAGAACGAGCAGGTCATAGGGTATCGGCTCAGCCAGCGATTTGATGGCCCGCTCGACGCGCTTGATCGACTCCACAGTCTGCTCTTTGTCGTTGGCCCTCGTAGCTACGACGGAGGAGGCAGGCGGGAAACCGTATCCGCAGGGAAGCTGCGCCAAAGCCTGATGGATCTCGCCGACTAGCCGGCCAAGGCGCGCAACTGCGGAGAACGATAGGTCGCATCCCGTCCGATGAAAGCCATCGACCCACGAGACCAGGCAGTACGCTCGGCCGTCCACTTCGACGACGGTATCCCCCGCTGACGAGCGGAGCGGCACACACACGGGAACCGAGCGCTCCGCCACAAACGATAGCGCAGCGTGGATATTCCGGGCCATGGCGGCTGAAATATCCAGAATCCGCTTCAAGACGTACCGGTCCCGGTCTGCGGTGATCTCCCAGTTCCGGTTCATCCAACCGTCAGTCAGATATCTGCACACCGAGGCAGACCTAAGCCTAAACGCCCTCGCTAGAATCGGAAGATCGGCGGAGAGATCCGCGATACCCACACCATCCTCACTGCTCATAATCATAAGGCTGGCATCAAACCGAGATCCGCAACATGCACAGGAAGGAGTGAATTGCCTATGAAGGCGAGCGAGGGGATCCGGAATGTCGGTTAGTTCGAGAGCCACTCGGTGATTCCTGATGTTGTTGCGTTGCTGATCATGAAGGCTGGCGGTGCTGGTCGCGGTGACTCGCCAGGGTTTGGGCGGCCGGCGGCGCGGCAACGGATCGAGGCCAACCTGTCCACGCTGCCCGCCTCGCTGGCCTCCTGGCCGTGCACCCAGGACATCGCCCGCTACCAAGCCGGGGACACCGCGTCGATGTGCGAGGCCTGCCGCACGATCGGGGAGCTGTAGATGGCGACCGTCCCGGCCCCGCGAACCTGGGTCGTCGGCGAAGTCGTCACCGCGGCCAGGCTCAACGCCGACATCCGTGACGCGCTCAACTTCCTCCTGGCCCCGCCGCTGTTCATCCTCGGCCACTCGGTCGCCCAGCCGACCCCGAACAACGCGAACTACAACCTGCTGTTCGACACCGAGATGGTCGACCGCGACAACGGGCACAGCACGGTCTCCAACACCAGCCGGTACACCAGCCAGACCGCCGGGTACTACGCGCTGTCGACCAACGTCGTATGGGTGACCAACGGCACCGGCCTTCGGCAGGCCTTCTTCCTCGTCAACGGGACGACGGCCGCCGGGTGGACGTCCATTCAGGCCGGCGCCTCCGGCTCGATGGGCATCAGTCTCAGCCGACGCCCCTACCTGGCTGTCGGGGACTTCGTCGAGGTGCAGACCTTCCAGACCTCTGGGGCCGCACTGAACACCCAGACCGCCAACGGCGGTATCTCCTTCGAGGGCCAGTGGAGCAGCAAGTGACCGGCGCCGGGCGGCGCCTGGTCCGGCGACTGCCCGCTTGGATGCGTCGGCAACCGATCGAGGTCATGGTGTGCCTGGTCGGCATCCCCACCGGGCTGCTGTCGCTGGCCGGGCTGGCGACCTCCCGCGCGCTGGACCAGGTGCTGCCCTGGTGGGTCACCAAGTTGTGGGCCCTGTGCCTGATCGCCGGGTGCGCGGCCTGGCTTGGCGGCCTGACCTCCGCGCGCGAGGTCGACGGCCGCATGGTCCTGTGGCGCCTGCCCCTGCTCCTGCTCGGCCTTCGGCTGCTGAGCACCGCCGCAGCAGTGTACGGGGTGGCCATCGTCGTCACCGCGGGCTGGGCCGGGGTGCTGGCGTCCTGGCCGCTATGGGTGGTAGCCCTCGGCACCACCGTACGGCGGCTGGACCTGGCCGACCGCGTGCGGCGATGAACTCCGAGATCGTCACGCTCATCGGCAGCGTGCTGTCGGCCTTGCTCGGCGGCGGCCTTGTCGGCGGCCTGCTCGCCTACCGGCGCGATCGACGCCAGGAGCGGCAGGCCGAGGCCACCGCCGACGACGTCAGCGTCCAGAACTGGAACGCCCGACTCCTAGCACGCATCGCCGAGCTGGAGCGCGAACTCGACGCCGAGCGCCACCTGCGGCGCGTACTCGAGGACCGGGTGGCCCGCCTGGAGCGCGGAGCCTCCTGATACCACCGACCGGCTCTTACGTGACCTTCGGGTCCTCCGCGTAGCCGACGGTTTCGGTTTTCGCTCGCGAATGAGGTGATCATCTGTGACCAGAGCGACCTCTACTTCAAGATGGTAACTTCGTTAAGTTCGGTCTCGTCTTTGACAAAAATTCGCCTTTGGCGCCAGCTGTCAATATGGGTGCTTATTTGGTCAACGAGGGCATAATTTAAGCCAATCGCGCCATCTAGGTAGTCATCATGGAAGATCGACACTCGAAGTGCGGGCCTGTATCCATCAAGGCGAAACACGGCGTCGGTGTAATGGTGAGAAGATAGCTCAACTCGCAAAAGTTCGCCGGACCAGGTTCGGCCATAAACAGTCCATGGATCGACACCGTATGCGATCTGCTTCAGGATCCACGCGTGCTTATGAAGGCTCGAATCCCTGGATGACGGAATTCCCATGGTCCCATCGTCAGGAGGAGCCGGCTTGGCGGGGATTCCCTTCGCGAGCAGGACCTCGCGAAGGGAATCCCGATGCCAGGCGCTATAGGTAACCGGGATGTCGACGGCGCCGTAACCTACGCGTTTCACCGTAAGCATAGGCGATTCAGATGAGAGCCTGATGCAAGTGAAAGCGATCCCGATATCCGCATTGGCACGCTGCACGGCAGCGGCTTCATATAGAAACCGGAGGGCTCTTTCTACTTCGGACTCATTTTCGGCTCCGCCGTCGACCCTCATCGTTACCTCGTTACGAATCTATTTTTCTGGTATTATCGGTAGGATCGGGCTCGTCCAGTCTCCCCCTACCCAGTGTGGGCAGATCGTCTGGCCTTCACAGTACGCGGTGACCACGCCGAAGGTGTCACTGTATTTCGCCGACTCCACGTTGAAGTCTACGATAGTCCTAGCGTCCTTCTGGGCGACCGAACTGCATTCCTTGTCCCACAACAGGCCGCGGCATTCGAACTTATATGCCGTGGCGAGATAATGATACCTCGTCATGATGAATTTGTCTGGTACGCGTCCGCGAAGCGGATGCTGGGTCATCTTGTACACGGCGGGCGAGGTCAGGTGATGTTTCTGCCTGATCTTTGTGTCGCCAAAGCCCGTATCGCTAGCCCGGTCGTAAAATCCCTTCCGGTAGTTGATGGTTTTGAAATAGATATCGGGCCAGTGTGCCAGCACATTATAAGCATCTGTGGGTGGGGGAACCATGAGCCCAGCGGAGCCAGTGCCACTCGTCCTAGCCAGCGCACTGTCGATATAGGTAACTTTCAGCGTCGGCTTATGGCCTGGAGTAGCGGTCTCAGCCGACTCATAACCTCTATCATACGTCGGCGCGGATGCGGACTCATCAACTCCCCTCAGCAGGAAGCCAAAGTTACTCGCGCCGGTAGCCCATGCCTGAGCCATACCTGTAACTGACCAGGTCCACATGGCAGGAATCTGGGGTACACCGTTTCCGCATCCAGCAGGGTCCTTAGCGACCGTCTCCCCGATATTCGTAGTGGAAGGCTGATTGCTCCACCTTGTCGACGACGGGTGAAAACTGACCCTGTGGCGACGGCCGAAAACTGACCCCCTTCAGTTCACTCTGGAGGGTGATCAAGGTGGAGGACTGGGCG
>NZ_JBFBCI010000121.1:0-7601 GCF_040683095.1 Sphaerisporangium sp. NPDC051017 | reverse complement strand
GCTGTGCGCCGTGATGTGCCGGCTGCTTTGGCCGGGCTGGGGCTGGTCCCGGTCGTGGTGTACCTGGCGAGCTGGACCGGCTGGTTCGCCAGCCCCTCCGGGTACGGACGCAACTGGGCCCAGGCCACCGGCAACGGGCCGGTGTTCTTCGTCCTGGACTCGGTGCGCTCCTTGTGGAACTACCAGTCGATGGTGCTCGGCTTCCACACCGGCCTCGACTCCTCCCACCCGTACCAGTCCCAGCCCTGGCAGTGGCCGCTGCTGCTGCGCCCGGTCGCGTTCTTCTACGAGAGCCCGAACGGCTGCGGGCCGTCCAAGTGCTCGCAGGCCGTGCTGGGGGTGGGCACCCCGGTCATCTGGTATGGCGCGCTGATCGCGCTCATCGCGCTGATCGCCTGGTACGTCGCCACCCGTGACTGGCGGGCCGGGGCCGTCCTGCTGGCCTACGGCGTCGGCTGGCTGCCGTGGTTCTACTACGCCATATCGGACCACCGCACGATGTTCCTGTTCTACACCGCCCCCATGCTGCCCTTCATGGCCATCGCCCTCGCCCTGGCAGCCGGACTGCTCATCGGCCCGGCCGACGCCCGTCCCGGCCGCCGTCTCGCCGGAGCCGCGATATCGGGTGCCTTCGTGCTCGTGGCCCTGATTAACTTCTGGTGGCTGTACCCCGTTATCTCCGCCGAGATCATTCCCTACGACGATTGGCACCGGCGCATGCTGTTCGACCGTTGGATCTGATCATGATGTGACCCGACATGACGTGGCCATGAGCGCCAGAACCCCCAAAGCCCAGCCCTTCTGCTCGTTCCGGTCTTACAGGTAGGTGACGTGGAAATCGTCCGCGGCGGTGGTCGTCGTCAGGGTCCAGGCATATACGGCAGACTGCGAAGCATGCCTGCACCCGATGTCGCCGCCCTCCTCTCAGAGCTGGAGCGCTCGGACCCGGACATCGCCGACGACGCCAGGGTCGCCGTCGAGTGGCTGACCGGCGGGGAGCCCCTGGAAACCATCACCCAACTGAACGTGTGCGAGTTCCTCTGGTACACGCTGCCCCTGGAGCTCAGCGGCGACCGCGCCGCCATCGCGCGCGCCCTCGGACGCCTGCTGCGCCTCGGCGGCATGGACCGCTACGCCGCCCTGTGCGCCTCGTCCACCACGGCCCAGATCCTGCGCACCTACGCCCGCGAGGGCGACGAGGCCGGGACGGCCGCCTACCAGCGTGCCCTGAACGCCGGCGGCGTCCTGCCTCCCGACGTCCCCGAGCTGCGCTGGAGCTCTCTCATGGGCCCCGAGGAACTGGGCGCCCACCTCGCCTGCTCGGCCGCGCTGGAGCTCGCCATCGTCTGCGGCCGGCTCGACCTGCACGCGAGCACCGCCAAGGCCGAGGCCGAGGCGCTCACCCGCCGCTGGCTGACCGAACCCCGCGCCGAGCTCGGCGACGACAACTGGCTCAACCGCGTGCACGGCGAGCGGCTCAACCGGTGGGTGCTCGGCCGCGGAGCCGCCCGCCGCGAGCTGGCGCAGCCCTTCGAGGTACGCCTGCACGCGCCGATCCCCGCCCCCGACGGCCCCCACCTCCAGGCGCTGCGCTGGCTCCTGGAAGCCGCCGACCGACCGGGCGGCGTGCCGCTCACCCAGCGGCACAACATCGCCCGCGCGTACGTCGTCGAGGCCGCCGAGCGGTTCGGCTGGCCCATGGCGGCCACGCGCAGCGAGAACCACGTCACCGCCTTACGCACCCTGCGCCACATCGCCGAGCACGAGATGCAGGCCGTCCGCCGCGCCGGCAGGCGTCTGGTGATCACCACCAAGGGCCGCGGGCTCCTCGTCGACCCCACCGCCATGTGGCAGGCCGCGACCGCCTCCCTGCTGACCCCTGTGTCGGGCCAGCGCGAGATGGAGGTCTCGGTGCGCGAGGTCGGGCTGATGCTCCTCAGCGAGGGCAAGGCCCTGCCCTGCGTCACGCTCACCGAGCGGGTCACCGAGGTCGTGGTGGGCGAGGGCTGGCGCACGGCCACCCCGGCCGACGTGGCCAGGCCCCTGGTCGAGCTGCGCCACCGCCTGGAGGCGTTCGACCTGTGCGTCTCCCCCGTGACCTGGCAGTCCCCCGCGCCTGTCGCCCCCGAGCGCGCGTCCGCCTACCAGACCCCCGCGGCGCTGACCCCCACCGGCCGTGCCGCCGCCCTCACCGCCCTCCGCGCCCAGGCCCTGCGCCCCCGTCAGTACGTCAGCCTGAGCCGGGGCACCCCGGCCTGAGCCGCGTCACGGCGCGTCCCGGCGCGCCCCGGATCGTCTCTCAAGGACCGTCGCGGCCGGTCGCGTGCCTCCGGGCGCACGGCCGGCCTTGGCCCTTAGATCCCGGTGGGGACGTAACCGCCGTAGCGACGGCACGACAACGCGGTTTACCCGATTTTTCGGGAAAAGTGACTATGTATGCACCGCGCGCGGGGCGAGGAGCTCCGGCCACGCGGGACACGCCCTCTGCCCGGCCGGGGTGGCGAATGCGGGTGCGGACAAAAAATGGGTAATCACCATGGAACAGAGTCCACCACGGCGGAGTTCTTATCGGATCGCGGGTATGCAGATTGACAGTCGGATATGTCGGCAAAAATGTAATCGACTGCCCATCGCCTGAAGGTGCAGGTGCGCAACGGTATGAACGGTCACCCCACAGAGTCCCCGCGGCCTGGAACGATCAGCACCCTGAGGCGGCTGACACAGGTGCTGCTCGCCACGGTGGTCGCGACGGCGGCCTGGCCCGCGACGGGCGCGGCGGCGATCCCCCTGCGGCCGCGAGGCGACGACCACGGGTCCATCACACTGCACAGCGGAAACGGCCGGAACAACCGGACCTACGGCGCGATATACAGCCCTACCATTACCCGGGGCGTGCAGCAGATGGTCAACTCCAGCGTGAGCAGCACGAACACCATGCAGGCGTCGATATGCAAGAAACGTCAGCGTATCTGCAAGATACGCCACAGGCTCCGCGTATCAGTGAGATAGACAACGGTTTCGCGCTATAACCGGGAATCACCACCACCACGGGATGGCCTGAAGAAAACACCCTGCGCCGAGATGACCGGAAACGTGATCAACTTCCTTCATGACGCTACGCTGTCGATACGGGAATCGAATCGAAGGGCGTCGTGGTTGGTCGCGTCCGATACGGCAAAGGCGACGAAGAATGAAATGTCACCATCCCACCGGGGCGGGCGGGCGGATGCGGGTTCCCGCCCGCGTCCTCGCCGTCGCCCCTTCGGCAACCACGCTCACCAGACTCGCCGCCCTCACCACCGGCACGCTGCTCGCCGGGCTCCCCCTGGCCGTCCTGCTGCTCTGCGCCGTCGCCTCCGCATCGGCGCACGCGGCCGCCGAACGCCCCCGCCCCGAACGCCCGTCCCACGCCCGCGACGGCGACCGTCATAACCGGGCCGTCCACCGCGTCGTCCGCCTGCGGCCCGATCGCGACTCCGACAGAGAGGGCGAGGACGACGGGGACGACAAGGAGCAGAAAGGCAAGTCCGGACGTCTGACCAAGATCGGCAACGGGTCACGGAACAACAGCATCGTCTCCGTCAAAAGCCCCACCAGCAACAAGGGCATCCAGCACACCCAGACCGACAGCATCAACGGCTCCACCGCCGTCCTGAACGCCCTCTGCCGGCAGGTCAAGGTCTGCAACATCACCCTGAAAGTCATCATGGTGGCACCCGAAAAGGCCGAGAAGCACACCGAGAAGAAATCCACCTCCAGGGACACCACCCCCGACGAGGACGACTGCTGCTGCGCCTGCGAGACCTGCGACTCCTGACCGGTCCTCCCGACTCCTCCCACGGAAAAGAATTCGCGATTTCGCGCGCGATTTCGCCCGGCGGGTAATCCGAACCGCGGTTTGGAACGTCCTGATGACGTCGGACTTCCACACCCCGGTCGTGGTCCCATCTGTCCGACGGCGCGGGGCCTCTGCATCCGGGGAGGGATGCGAGGCCCCGTCGCGCCCGCCCGACAGGCCCTTCCGGCACGCCCGTCCGCGCCGAGAGCCCGCCACCGGACGCCCACGTCCTCGCCCCCACCGACCCGAAGCTCCCCGAACCCGACGCCGCGGCGACCCTCTTCTGAGCTACTCAGCGACCTCCCCACCGGCGTTGGTGTAGAGGACGTACGCCCAATATCCAAAATAGGGGGATGAGATGTACCGCTTGCCGTCGGCGGACACCACCAGGCTGACGACGCCGTCGACGTAGCCCAGCCTCCTGGTGGCGTTGTACTTGATGATGAGCGGGCCGCCGATCGCCCCGTCGGACAGCTTGCAGGGGAAGCCGATCTGGAAGTTCACGCCGTACCGGGGCAGCGGCTTGGTGGCCGTCGACGGCCCGGCGCAGTACCCGGGCGCCTGCCGGGACCCGTAGCCGAACGCCGTGTAGACCTGTGCCGCCTTCTGGTCCCAGGTGAAGCCCTGACCGCCGACCGCGTCGCCGAGCCTGCCCGCGTCCGTCCAGTCGTCCCCGTCGCGCTTCAGCCCGTCGTACACGGACACGAAGGCGACGTCGAAGTCGAAATCACCGTTCTTCGCGAAGCGGTTCCAGACGTACCCGGCCTTCCCGGCGTACACCCCGTACGGCGCCTGGCCCCGGTTGTACCCGGGGACGAACACGAGCGACTTCACGGCCGCCCTGCCGACGACGTCGTACACGCAGTGCCCCGCGGTCATGACCAGATCGCGCTCGGGACCCTTCACCGACGTCGCCGCGCAGGTGTAGTCCTTTCCGCCACGCGTGAAGAAGATCCGGCCGACCGTCTTCGGCATGCCCGCGACCGCAGGAGCCTTCCCCTTGACCTTCCCGATGCCGCTCGAATCCCCGGTCGGCAGCCCCGGGTTCCTGACCTTCTTGACCGGCACGGCCACCGCCACCTTGGCCGCCTTGAACCGCGCCGGCGTCCAGCCCAGCACGGTCTTCCGCACGGACGTGACGTTCACCAGCGAGACCTTGACGGAGGCAGGGTCGTCCGCGGCGGCCTTCGCGGGCGCCGTGACCGTCGCCAGGCCGGAGGCCACAACCGCGGCCACAATCAGGGGCGACACGATCCATCGCCGGCTCATCGCACTCCTCGGGTGCTAGGGGGCAGCGCAGGCGATCCTAACGAACCTTGATCGAGGACCGGTCCAATCCATCCGAATGCTGACGGTGCGTCTGGAAACGTGGTCCCCAAGATCGTTCTGTGACCTCCGGCCTTCAGGCGTCGAAGCGGCGGCGGGCGGTGTCGATGTGACCGAGGTACTGCTGGGTCCAGCCGCACATTCCATCGATCGTTGCCCGTAGGGCTTGGCCCGGCTCGGTGAGGGTGTACTCGACCCGCGGTGGCACGGTGGGGTGCACCTCTCGCGCGACCAGGCCGTTGCGCTCCAGCATGCGCAGGTTCTGAGTGAGCATCTTGTGGCTGATGCCCTCGACCTCTTCCCGCACCTCGCTGAAGCGCAGGGTGCGCTCACCGAGAGCCTCGATGATCAGGAACGCCCACTTGTTGGCGACGTCCGAGAAGATCTCCCGCGCCAAGGAGTCCGCGCGCCTCAGGTCCGCTTCCTCGGGTGAGCCCTTGAACTGTTTGGTCACCATCAGGTTCCCCAGTCACTGAAAAGTGCGTTCTTCCATGTCAGCGAACACTCTCTTACAGTTCCCGAGTAACCACAAGAGACCACGAGTGTCCGGATTGGCGGACGCGGGCCCACAGGCGGGCCCGGACAAGGAGGCAGGCAGCATGGCCATCACCCTGGTGAACCCCAAGAAGTTGCCCGAAATCGAGGTCTACCGGCAGGTGTCGATCGCATCAGGGGCGAGGCTCGTCTTCATCGCCGGGCAGGTCGCCTGGGACGCGGAGGGGGTCACGGTCGGCGAAGGCGACCTCGCCGCGCAGGTCGAGCAGTGCTACCTCAACATCGGCACCGCCCTGGCCGAGGTCGGCGGTTCCTTCGACGACGTGGCGAAACTGACCGTCTACGTCGTCGACTGGACCCCCGACAAGATGCCCTTGCTCCTGGAAGGCATCTCCCGGGCGGCCGCGAGGCTGGGGGTCACTCCGGTCCCACCGGCCACGCTGCTGGGCGTTGCGGCACTGGACGTTCCCGACCATCTGGTCGAGATCGAGGCCACCGCGATCCTCGACTGAACAGATGCTCTCGGCCACTCCGACCAGCGTGCTCAGGCACACATCGGAATGACTCGTCTAGAGGACCTGGAGGACTCTTCGGCGAGAAAGAACTCCTGCGCATCGACGCCGTAGAGGACCATCACGCGAGCTGGGTCGCGACCCGGACCAGGCTCGCGAGGACCCGGGAGCGGCTGTGCGGCGGCCACGCGATCACCGTCGTCACCGCCGGCGCGTCCAGCACGGGGACGGTGGCGAGGTGGCGGCGCAGCTAGGCCCGGCACGACTCTGGCCGGACCGCCGAGGCCCGGCCGAGCGCGATCAGCCGGCACAGCTGCGCATGGTCCCGAACCTGCCGACCGGGGCCCTCCGGGTACGTGCCGTCGCGGCCAGGCCAGCGCGGCATCGGGAGGCCGGGCAACGCGGTGACGTCGTGCGCAACCTGGTCGAGATCGACGGCCCTGCGTTCCGGTCTCGACCAGGATCGGACACGGGACAAGACGCCTTGTCCACCAGTTCGGAGATCTCCTTGACCAGACCGAGCTGCTCCAGGCATCGGGAAGCGACGCTAGTTCAGGTTCATGATGCTCGGGCGCGCATCGACGCGGCCATAGGTGAGTATTCGTCGTAGTCCAGACCTGAGCTGTTCAATGGACTCATCGCTCACCTGCAGGACGGCTTCGATCTCGGGATCGGAAAGGCTCAGCGCATCCAATGCATCAGGAGCGACCACGACGCGCAGCAATTTTTCGTGCAGCGTGATCTCGTTCACGGCGCCATACGCGGTCCCCTGGTCTGCGGTGACAACGCAGTAGGTGTCCATCCCCAGGGCGACATCCTGGTCATCGGGCTCGCATGTACTACACATGAACATAAGCACCATGCCACTGCCGTCCGTGCCCTCGGCGAGGCCGGCGGTCAAGCATTCGAGCTCGGGTTCTTCCTCCACGCCGACTTCTCGCGCGGTGAATCTGATCGCCATACCGTGCGACAGTAGCGGTACGCGGCGACAGGCGAGCCAACGATGACCACGGGCATACGCCGATGCGGGTCTGTGCCAGGCATGAGGCGTACCACGCGCGGTCTCGCCGACAGGACTCGGGAGGCGGCCAGGCCCGGAGGCGAGAAGCTCAGTAGCGTGTACCCAGTTGTACAAGCGGGAAGGACCGCTGCTCCCGATCAGCGGAAACGGCCTTTGACCTGGGTGGAGTTGTGGGGATTCGAACCCCTGACCCCTTCGATGCGAAGCAACCTCCAGAGAGGTCCCTAGGTGCGGATAAATCACTGCTGATCTGCGCTGCCCGTGCGTCAATATTCGCGGCCGTTCGGGCTTATACGGGGTCGCTGTCACTCAGTTAGCCTGATGAATTCACCGGCACGCCGGTGAACGTCACCTAGCGTCACAAACGACAAAAGGTGCCGCTCTGACCTGGCATGATCTGGATTGACTA
>NZ_JBFBCI010000120.1:0-7623 GCF_040683095.1 Sphaerisporangium sp. NPDC051017 | reverse complement strand
AACCTGCGCCTGGAACCTTTCGGCACGTTCCCATCTCCTTCGGACTGTTACCACCCTATCGGGCGGTATGTCCGGAATCTCTGGGGCACCTCACCGAGTTCTGCCAACCGGCTGCGCAGCATGTTCTCGTACTGCAGGACGACCGGCCAGTGCTTCTTGGACTTCTCGGTGATGTGTGGCGCTGCCACCAATTCCTGCAACGCCCAGCACACCTCGGCGGGCAGCTCGCTGGTGTCGCCTGGAAATCGCGGCGGTCGGGCTCCCGAATCGACGACCGTTCCTCCCGCGTCGTTGGGGGCGTCATCGAACACCCCTTCCATGTCGAACGCGGCGATGGGTGCCTGTTCGACCGCGAGGTCAGGGTGATCGCCGAAGATGTCCGCGAAGTTCGGATCACGGATCTCAGTCATCGCCAGACCCTTTCACGAATGTGAGCGTGCGGCGGCCGGTGAGAGCGGTGCGTGGGGGCGTGGGGAGGAGCGGGTCAGGGAGTTGGTCGGCGAATACCAGGTAAGGGACGTGCAGGTCACGTTGACCGCAGTTGGTGGTGACCTGGACGGTGACGTATGTGCTGTCGTCGACAGCTCCGTGATCGGTCGCCAGGGACCATATGCCGATGACGTCCCCGGTTCGTGGCTCAGTCAGTTGCTCCAGTACCTCCGGGAGTGTTGCAAACCCGCCGTGCGCGTCGATCGCCGCATGTACCGCGGCGCGGAGCATGGGCCAATTGATTGCCTCCCGGCCAGCCAGTGCCGCAGGATCGATCTCGAACTCGTCGCCAGAATCGACCGGTTCGGGGAGAGTGGCCACCCCCTCGTCCAGCCGTAGTCGTCCGACCGATGCCGTGGCGAGCCCGCTCATCGGGACAACGAAGCCGATATCGCGCCCAGGATGAGTACGCTTAAAAGCTTCCGCTGCGGCCGCCTGCGCCTCAGTGATGCGGGTCCGCATGCTGCGGTAGTGCAAAGCGTCTCCACCACGCACGAAGTTACTCATCCGTCGGAACGCCACCCGACGCATGTCCTCGACCTCCTGGACACGCTGCCACATGGTTTCAATGAAGCCGCTAAGCGTGTCGGCCAGATGGGGCGGCAGGCCCTTCACCCTGGTGATGATCTCGTGGATGTCGGCTTCCATATGCGTGCGCTGGGCGGGAATCCCTACCAACTCAGCGAATGCCCGGAACGCCTGTCCCTCGGGGGAGGAGGCGATCACATCATGACCATCGAACATCCGGATCAGCGACTCGGCGAACTCGGCCGGGTTATCCGTCAGGCTCTGCCGTAGCAGCGTGGCAGTGTTGGCGTGCATCTGTTCCCCATAGCGCGCCAGGTCGGTGGGGATCCGCTCGATCAACTGCGCCAGAGCGGTCACCTTGTCGACCAACTCGGTGGCGCTTACCTCGGGGAGCTCACCACGGTCCAGAGCCTCCCGTTGCGCCACCAGTGCGGCCATCTGTTCGTCGATCGCCTTGCGGTGGACTTTCGGGTCGGGATTGGCCTGCGTGGCGATCTGCCGCAGTCCCGCCATCACCATCGCCAGCGCCGACTCGGTCGCCACCGACCCCTGCCGCTGCAGATTCCGCATCTGCTGCACCGCCTGGCTCGCGCCCGAGGTCAACTGGTACCGCTCCATCCGCGTGTCGGGGTCGACGCTGCGGTGCACCCATCCCTTCTTGGTCCACTTCGTCAACAGCGCGGCAGCGGCGGGGAGCTGGTCGCTTTCCTGATGGCGGACGTGGCGAAGCAGATCCAGGTCTTCCTCCAGCATCGCCGTCAACGTCAATCCGTCAACGACCTGGCCGTCACCCAGCCGCGCCGACATCAACGTCAGATACAGAAGCGCATCGTGCGAACGCAGTAGGGACATGGCCACATCAGCGGTTGAGTTCTGTCCGAACTCCGTGTAGATGACGTCAACCTGCACAGCCGCCTCCGGTTGCCAGTCCTAAGGGCGATCCCGTAGTCGATTGTGCGGCCAGGCACCGACATTCCTCTGCCAAATAGCTCATCTGACTGGCCTCCAAGAGATCAATCAAGATCGAGTTAGTCCACCGTTGAGACCTTGGAATGCTGGGAGCGGCGGATGCTCTAGGGGAATTCGGGACTGTAGAGACCGTACAAACGCTGGGTACTAAATGGCCCCGAGTTGGGGACACTTCAGTACAGAGCTGCTAGAAAGCGATGTCTCTTCAGTATGGCTCGTTTGCTGTCAGTGGCCGTGTTGGCGTTCCTGGCGCGGGTTCTGCTGCTGGGCCGGCGGTTGAAGCTGACCAGAAGCCTGGGTGCCCTGGGCTTGCTGACGGCGTGACTGGAGACGTTGTTGTTGCTGTTTGCGGCGGGCTTGTGTCCGCAGTTTCGACAGGCGGACTCGCTCCATACGGGCGGCTCGTTCGGCGTCTCGTTGCGCTTTGCGGTGGGCGGCTAGCTGGGCTTCTACCGGCTGCTGCTCGGCTGTATGGCCGCCTTGGGGGCGGCTGTCGGTCGCTTCGCGCTTGACGCCGTCCAACAGGGATTCGGTGAGATGGCCGCGCTCGAGGAGGACCTGGTGCAGTCCGCGGGAGTTGACGGGCTGGGTTATGGCGAGGTCGTCGATGCTGTGCCGGTTGCCGAACCAGAGCTCTCCGAGTCGCTGGACCACGGCGGTGTGGACAGCGGCGCGGTCGTCGTCAGGCAGCGCGAGATACACATCGACGGCGATCTGGAGGCGAGCGGGATCGAGCTCAGGGTGTGCCGGTTCGGGTTCGAGTCCGGCGATGGTACGGGCGGCGACGATCGAATTGACGGCGTGCCAGTACCCGGTGTGCTCGGGCCGGCCGGGTTCAGGGTAGGGGCCGAGGATCTGACGGGGGTCGTCGGAGACGACCTTCTGCTGGTCGCGGTAGGCGGCGATGATCCCGACATGGCGGGTCCATTCGGTGCGCTGGTGCGGCTCGTCTGGGGCGAATCCCAGTGCCGCGGACCACGCCGGCCGGGTGCTGGTCGTGATGTCGGCAAGGTGTCGAATGCGCGCCGAGATCAGGTCCTCGGCCTGTCTCATGTAGCGGATGAGCTGGTGGTCGGGATCGCGGTGACGGTCGCCGGGGATGAGCCAGGGCAGGGGCGAGGTCTCCTGTCGGGCTTCGACAGGGGAGATCTGGGTGGCGGCGTTCTCGGCCTGGTGAAGAACGTCTGGCAGCGTCGCCGCCTGGCTCAGGTCGAGGGCCTTGGTGAGGTCGGCTCCGTTCTCTTCGAGTCCCTTGAGTGTCCAGGCGAGCAGTCGCCAGTCGGTTCGCTCCGGGAGCTGTTCCCCCGTTTGGCCGGGAGCGGATTGGGCGCTGAGATAGCGGCCGAGCCGCCAGGCAAGAAGCTGGCTGGCGGACTGCGCTGAGGAGAACTCGCGGGACTGGGCGACGCGCCGGATCATCTGTACGAGGTCGTGCCCGTCGCGTTCCGCGCGGCGCAGGGCGGCGCCCAGAGCGGGCCAGGTGGGTTCGGCGCGTAGCCGGTCCGCGGTCTGAACGCCAAGGGCTTCGGCCGTCGTGACGGCGGGTTTGAGCTGGGCCGGGACGGTTATCGGGCCGGCGGCGGGGTCCGCGTCCAGAAGGCGCCGTACGGTTCGCGAGAGCGGTGCGAGATCATCGATTCGGTGCTCGGGACCGGTGCCGGCCGTCGTGGTGATGGTCTGGATGAGGGAACCGACCAGGCCAGGGATGTCACGGCCGCTACGCTCGGCGGCGGCCAGGCCGGCGGCGAGATGAGGCCAGGAGCGGTGGTTGACGACCTGTGAGACGGGCACGCCGAGGGCGTGCGCGGTCGTCTCGGCATAGCCTGCCAGTGCTTCGGAGGAGACATGGGCGCTGTGGCTGGTTGAGGGCTGCCTGGTCAGGATGGCGGGGGCGCGGGTCGCGTCGGCGGGGTCCAGGACGCTTCCTCCGGCGAGCGGGTGCAGCAGGCCGGCGTATCGGATGGTGTCGCTGAGGGTCGGCTGGGCGAGCGGGCCGAGCGCGGGACGGTCCTGGACATAGGCGTTGATGCGCCATGCCAGCAGGCGTCCCGGCGTCTGCGCGGTCAGCAGGCTTGCGTCTCGGGCGGTGGAGGCGAGCAGGTGCCGGGCCGGCCAGTTGAGGGTTTCGGCGTGGGTGAGGGCGGTGACGGCCGAGGGCCAGCCGTCGCAGCTGGTGAGGGCGTGGGCGAGCGGCCGGGCCAGGATTTCGGACGCGAGCCGGGTGTAGTGCTGGGTGGCCAGCAGCGTGGCGGCGTACTGGTGGCGAGGGACGAGCACGGCGAGGGATCGGGCGTCTTCGGCGGCCTGGCGGATGCTTTCGGTCGCGGAGAGCTCGTTGCCTTCTCGGCCGAGGATGTTCTGCAGGACCTCGCGGGCGGCGTACTGGCGGGCGTCGTGGCGGACCCGGTCGAGGCGGTCGTCGGGGTCATAGGCGAGCAGTTCGTGCGTGACGACGTGCAGAACGGTTCGCTGGCGGGCTCGGGAGAGGATGACGTACAGATTCTCCCTGGTCATCTCCGCGGTGATCAATGGGTGGGCGGTGTCGACGGTGGAGCCCTGCGCCCGGTTGGTCGTCGTGGCGTAGAGCAGCTCGACGTCGGAGGCGACGTAGTCGGCGGGCAGGCGTACGGTTCCGCGGTGCTCCAGGTGCCGGGCGGTCAGCGAGCCGTCGTCGTGACGAGAGACAACAGACCAGGCGTCGCCGTTCTTCACCCAGTCCTTGCCGCTGTGGACGCGCAGCTTCCGTTCGTTGTGGCGGGTGACGATCCAGTCCCCGGCGCCGGCGAGGTTCCCGTCATGAAGCTGGACACCTCCGGCTTCCACCTGACCGGCTTCGACGCGGTCCAGGCGGGCCTGGGCGGCGAGCGCGGTGACGTTCACTCCGGTCGCGGCGGCCATCAGCGCGGTACGCCCGGCGAGCATATCCGCCTTCCAGTTCGCGTAGGACTCCTCGATCATGGCCTGCTTGGAGCCCGACCGGATCCGGTTCTCACCGGCGTAGAAGTCCAGGCCGGCGGAGTCTCCGACCCGGATCTTCAGGGTGGCTTCGGCCTCAGCGGGGTTGTCGAACCGGTAGAGGACGTTCAGCTCGACCGCGCCGACCTCGGTGGCGATCAGGCGCAGCGCGCCGCCGGACTCGACCGCGCCGAGTTGCCGGTAGTCACCGAGCAGCCGCACGACCGCGCCACGTTGAGCGGCGATCTGCACGAGCCGGTCCAGCAGGAGGGTACCGGCCATCCCTGCCTCGTCCAGCAGCACCACATCGCCGGAGTTGAGGGCGAACATGCGCGCCCACTCGGGCACGTGCTGCCCGGAACGGAGCTGGGCGGCGTAGCGTCCTGTGGTGTACTCGTGGACGAATTTGTGCAGGTTCTCGGCCCTGACACCCAGCTCCTTGCCCAGGACGTCGGCGGCTGCCGAGGAGGTGGCCAAGGCAACGATCCGCTGCCCGGCCTGTCCGGCGACGTGGGCGTACGCCCGCATGGCGGTGGTCTTTCCGGCTCCGGCAGCGCCGAGCCCCGCGACGATCAGCCGGTCGTCGGTCGCGAACGTGGTCACGAGCCGGCGCTGCCCGGCGTCCAGCTTGATGCCACGGGCGTCGAATCCCTCCAGCGCCGCGGCGACCTGACCGCCGGCCAGCCCGACCGCGGTCCGGGTCCTCGCCGCGGCGACCAGACGGTCTTCGGCATCCAGGATGAGGCGGCTGGTGAACCGCGCGGAGGCATGTTCGACGAACACCGACGCCCCGTCGGACCGCTGCAACAGTTCCGGCTCGGACAGCAGACCGGGCCCATCAACGGTCACCGACACCGCCGGCGACAGGCACTCCTCAACGATGCGGGCGACCATCGAATAGTGCTGATCGGGGGAGCCGAAGACCAGCTCGCAGCGGGCCAGCCGTTCGGCTTCGGCGCGCAGATTCCACACCGTCCACGTGGAGCGCATCTCCGAGACATTCTCTACGACCTGCCTCGCCATGGCCGTGACGTCGACTTCGGCAGAGGG
The DNA here is from genome assembly GCF_040683095.1 of Sphaerisporangium sp. NPDC051017. Taxonomy (NCBI): domain Bacteria; kingdom Bacillati; phylum Actinomycetota; class Actinomycetes; order Streptosporangiales; family Streptosporangiaceae; genus Sphaerisporangium; species Sphaerisporangium sp. NPDC051017. Next base: position 1,632 of record NZ_JBFBCI010000120.1, on the reverse strand, counting down.
GTTGCCCCCCAGGGGGAGGCTGTCAGGGACGGCGCTCATGAGGCGGCGGATCGCGTCCACACCGAACTTCTCGGTGAAGGACTGCGTCCAGTCGGTCCGCATCTCCTCCAGCGAGCGCGCGGTCTTCTTGGCGTCGCGGGTTTCGAGGTTGGCCTGCCGGGCGAGCTGGTGGGCGACCTGCCTGTTCGGGTCGTAGCCGTGCTCGCGGCGGAACCGGCGCAACAGTTGCTCGTACCGCGCTTCGATATCGGTGCGCCGGGATGAGAAGAACTCGATGAACTCCAGCGGGATCCCCGTGATCTCCCGGATCGGTTCCCGGTCCTCACGGGTATCGGATCGCTCGGTGAAGGTGACCGGGATCCGCCGCCGCAACTCGGTCTCGAACGCGGTGTTGTAGAACTCGCTGGCCGCGACGGTGACCCGGTAGAGCGCACGCGCGTCCAGGCTGCGCCACTTGCCGTCGACACCCTGGATCTTGCTAGAAATCGCGACATGGGTGTGCAGGTTCGGGTCGCCAGCCCGGCTGTCGTAGTGATCGAAGACGGCGGCGATCAGGCCGCCCGTCTCGATCTGCGCGACGCCGCCCTTACCGGTACGGGTGAACGCGGCATGCTGCTCCAGCATGTCCAGCGCGGCGTCGCGCGCGGCCTCATGGGCTTGGCGGACCGCCTGTCGTACCTCCGGACGAGGGTCCAGCGCCCACAGCAAAGCAGCCGACTTCACCGGAGCGAAGACCACGTCGAAGCCCGCCACGGCCGCCCGCGCCCGGCGAGATTCCTCGGCCTGGACCCGCTTCACATCGGTAGCGGTAGCAGGCCGCCCGGTCTCCCGCTCGATGACCTCCAGGCGCCTGTCGACACGGGTCTTGAAGTGCTCCAGCGGCGTGTAGACCGGGAACCTCAGGCCCAGTGTCGCCGCCCGGATCGCCTTTGCCTGGAGCGCCTCAAGCTGCCGTTCGGTCATCCCCGCCTTGATGTTCTCGGCGAGGTACTGGTTCACGATGGCATCCGCGCGAGGGTGCATCCCGGCCCCGTACAGGGCCTTCATCTGGTCCTCTGTGACCTGCTCACCTTCCAGCCCAAGTAGGCCGACGCCGCGCCCCATCCATCTGCCCGGCGGGTTGCCCTTGGCGGTGTAGTACTCGGCCGCGGCCTGGCCCTGTTCCCACTGGACGTCGCCGCCCGCGACCTGCCTGGTCAGGTACGTGTAGCCGTCGCCGGCCGTGAGCTTGTGGATAGTCATCAATGCGACCACCTCGGTATTCCGGGGCACTGCGAAATGCTCCGCCGACGACTGAGGCGGCCTGCGGAAAAACCTGTGGATGCGGTTCGACCGGCCTTGGAGGTGCGCGTCGGGCGCTTGCGAGCACCGGGTCGGCGGGCCACTCGCAACCGTCCCACCGAGCGGTCCCGGGCGTCACTGCGACCCCAGCTCGCGCAGTCGAGCGAGCGATCTTGCTGGAGGTGCAAGAGGTGTCTTGTTGGCTTTCGGGCTGAGGGGAGCAGAGCTTCGCGAACGGTGGGCGAGCGGTGCGGAAGCGAGAGCGAGCCTACGGAGGGGCGCGCGCAGGGCGGGAGCGTACGCGAGAAGGCGTATTGGGGCTGGCGTGCGCGTTCGCACCACGTGAGGTGG
>NZ_JBFBCI010000119.1:0-7672 GCF_040683095.1 Sphaerisporangium sp. NPDC051017 | reverse complement strand
CCGGCCGGCGCACCCGCTTGCTGGTCACCTGACCATCCTGCCCCGTCGTGGCGGCCTGGTCAGCGAGAGTCATCGTCACTGTCTCGATCGTCCTGTCTCGCCCTGCTTCGTATCAAAAGGACTCAATCGTCCCATGTCTCACAGAAGTCTGACAGAGAGGGCACCGATCAGCTCCGCAAGGAGGGCGCGGCGCTCACCGCTCTGCAAACCCAGCTGGAAGCCGTGAACAACGAGGTCAGCGCCCGGGAGCGTGCCTATCGACTCTATGGCGGCTATGTGACAAGGCTGGGGCTTCGGTGCCCAGAGGATGAAGGTGCATTTGCCGCCGTTCACTCTCAGGTCCCGGAGTTCCTGCAGCACGCCGAGGCCGACAAACAACGCATCGACCCACAGTTAAACCGCGCCCGGGCCATGGCCGGGGAAGCCGACAAACTGCACGAGGAGAAGAGCGGCGAACTGGCCGTGCTGCACACCGCCCGCTCACTCCTACCCATTCATGCGCTGCAGCGCCGCGAGTTGATCGCGGACGGTGCGCGGGTGCCGCTGACCGATCTTCCGTATGCGGCCGAACTCATCGACATCGCCAAAGGTCAGGAACGGTGGCGGCCTGCCGCCGAGAAAGTCCTGCGCAGTTTCGGGCTTCGGCTCCTGGTCCTCGAACAGCATAAGAACGCCGTCCGGGAGTTCATCGACACCCACGACATGCAAGGGATCGTCGAATACAGCATTGTCACCGGCGTCTCGGCCCACCAACCTCGTCCCGAGCATGACACCCTCGCCGGCAAGCTCTCCGTGGAGATGTCCCATCGATGCGGTCCATGGCTGGCCGCACAGCTGGTCAAACGGTTCGATCACGTATGCGTGGAGACCGCCCGAGACCTGGAGCAACACCGGGTAGCAGTCACCCTGCTCGGCACCGTGAAACTGCCGGGCAACCACTACCGGAAAGACGATCGCCCCGAACTGACCCGCCCCTCTTCCTACATCCTAGGCACCAACGCCGCAGCCAAGCGTGCCGCGCTCGAACTCGAGGTCGCCGAGCTCGAAACAGCCAAGAAGACGACGACCGCACGAGCGGAAGAACTGGACATCCAGGCGCAGACCGTCCGCTCCACCATTGAGGCTGCCAAGCAGATCTTGAACTACACCACGTGGGCGGACCTGGACCACTGGACGTCTCGGCGCACCGCCCAAGCCCTAGCCAGTCGCATCGAGGATCTCAAAGCGGGAGATGTGAACCTCCTCCGGCTGGAGCAGCAACGCGACAAGGCTAAGAACGACTGGGATCACCTGGTCGACAAATGTGCGTTCACCCGCAACACGATCAAAACCGACGAGGAGCGCAGCCGCCAGCTCACCAGCCTGTACCAGGTCGAGGAGCCTCAGCCACATGTCATCAGCGAGGACCGGGACCGCGTCTACCTCGATGAGGTTTACGCTGAGCTTGGCATGGCCGTAGCCCCCGAGACGATCGGGCAGGCGCGACTCGCCTTCCGCCGCGAGCTTGAACGCCGCCGCGATACCGCTGACAGCGACCGGCGGCTCGCGCTCACCCGTATCAAGTGGGCCATCGACGCATTCATCAAGGAGTGGCCTGATGCCGCGCCGGACACCAGCGGTGACCCCGAACGGTCCGGCGGAGCCTTCGCCGCCCTGCACGAGGAGATCAGCCAACGAAAACTCCCGCAGGCTATGGAACGCTTCCAAAAAATGATCAGCGAAGACATGGTTCCCTCAGTGAGCTTCCTGCAGCGCGCCATCGAAAAGGCCGCCGCCGACATCCGCGACCGCGTCACCATGGTCAACGCCGGCTTGAGTCGAGTGGAGTTCAATGTCGGCACCCATCTGCAGATCGCGATAGAACCGCGCCAGTTCGATGCCAGCAAAGAGTTCCGCCGCCATGTCGACGCGCTGCTTCGCAACGCCCCCGCTGCGCGCAAGGACACCCAAGAGTCGCTCCGGCAGTTCAAGCGGGTCCGCGAACTCATGGCACGGTTCACCACCACTGACACCGAAGCCGAACGGTGGCGCCGCGAAGTCCTCGACGTCCGCCTCTCCTACGCCTTCTACGGTCGCGAGGAAACCCCCGACCGGCTGACCGTGCACACCTACCGCAACACCGCCTCCAATTCCGGCGGCGAACAGGAGAAGCTCGTCGCGTTCTGCCTCGCCGCGGCCCTCAGCTACAACCTCGCGGGCCCTGACTCAGGCGGTAGGCCCCGCTTCGCACCCCTCATGCTGGACGAGGCGTTCAGCAAATCAGACGAGACATTCTCCGCCCAAGCCTTGTCGGCGTTCGACGAATTCGGCTTTCAACTCTTGGTCGCCGCGCCGATCCGCATGTCGGGCGTTCTCGAACCGTTCATCGGCCAGGCCATCCTCATCGAAAAACGCCTCACTCCCGGCGGGGCTCGCTCCAACGCCGCATCAGCCACCTTCGGGGAACTCGCCATCCAACGCTTCGCCGAACTCGACGGAGCCGGACGTGCGTCAGCCTGACGAGATCCGGGACTACCTACGCGACCGTTTCGAACGGCACTACCCTGACTGGGCACGCGGCGGCGGCGCCTGGCCGCTACGGATCCAACTCCACCCACCCACCCACCAGAAGCGCTCCACCGACCCGATCGGCTGCCACACATGGGCCCAGACTTGGGCGGCCTATTCTGGCCCTGGCGTCGTAGAACGCGTCAGCGTCCGGTTTCCGACCGGAACCCACGAGATGCCCAAGACACTCGTCCTCACCAGAGCCGCCGATGTGGCGGCCGTCCACCTCAGTACTCAGCGAATCTGGACACGATGCGGGCGACGCCTCGTCGCCCTACAGAGCGCCTTTCCCGACGCACGTTTCACCGGAATTGTCCGCAAAGTCACAGATTTGGCCGAGGTGGACTACCAACGACTGCTCCAGACCGTTACCTGGCTGCGGACCAACCCGACCTCAGGGCTGTTGGTCCGGCAGCTGCCCATTGAGGGCATCGACACCAAATGGCTTCAACGCCACTCCAGCCTCGTCCTGGCCATGCTCGGCGACGCCGGCCCCGAGCATCCAGCGGGAGACGACGAGAGCACCGAGCCAAGCTCACACCGCCGCCGCCTACATGAACGGCTCGGTCTACGGCTACCGCCCGAGCTGATTCAGGTTGCGGTCCTCGACCCCGACCTCCGCGCCGCCGTCGGTGGCATGCGGCACTTCGCCGCCTCCGTCGAAGACCTCAACCGGTGGGCTCGTCATCCCCATCTTGTGCTCATCTTGGAGAACAAGGAGACCGGCTACGCGCTCACCGAGGATATCCCCGGCACCGTCGTCCTGCACGGCAGCGGGTTTCACGTCGCCAACTACGCTCGCATCTCCTGGGTGTGCACCGCATCCCTCGTCTTTTACTGGGGTGACATCGATGCACCCGGCTTCCAGTTCGTCAACGACCTACGCGACTACGGAATCCCCGCTCGCACGATCCTCATGGACATCGCCACACTCGATCGATTCCGCCACCTGACGGTGAATGGAGCAGGCCCTCAACGCACCGCGCTCCCCTTCCTGACCCGTTCCGAACTGGAGACCTACCGGCTACTCACCGACCACGTATCCAGTGAGGGCACGGGGCTGCTCCTTGAGCAGGAACGCATTCCCTGGCCGCACGCCCAAGCAACCCTCATCGCAACGCTGAAGTCCGACCAGATCGACGCACGGACCGAAGCCGGGCCACTGCACCGGCCCGACCGGGACGCGCGCACTCACCCGCAGCAGTCCGGGACGCCCTGAACCTCGACCCATGACGCGAGCCGGAATGTGCCAGCCGCCTACCAGCCGCCGTCCGCGACGTGATGGAACCTGTCGCAAACCTTGAACCATCTTCTCTCGCAGGGACCAGCGGCCCCCCTTAATCTCCTGGGTACCCGCCTTCACCCGCCCGCCCCGGTCACAGCCCAGAGCGACTCTCTTCTAGCCTGAATGCGATGTGCCCCTGCAAGGGAATCCCAATCGTCGCATAGGCGGACGGCAGCAAGATTGCGGAGTAAACTCAGCGCCGCGACGATGGCGCGGGTAACATGGGCACCGTACCGCGCGCCCGAGCATATTGTTACGGGATCACAAAAGTGGCACTATACTTGGCGCGCGTCACCGCGACATAGAGCTTCGCCAGATCGCCCGCTTTTTCGGGATCGCGATTGTGGTAGTAGTGGATCATCGGTTTGGTGGGAAAGATAAGCACCCGATCGAAGGTACTCCCTTTGGATACGCCGATATTCATTGCGGCCAAGCCCTGCGTATCGGAAGTCTTCTGGTGCCTAAGAATGATCGGCGAATACTGTTCCACATATGAGCGGACTTGTTCTGGTCGGATATCGAAGACACCGTCATGCCCGGTAGTCTCGTTATTCATGGATGTAGTCCGGGGTAATTCAGGGTAGAGACCGTCGGCAAAGTCGCAGATCGCCTGATTGCATCGATAGCTCTCGGTTCGCTCCTGGATAAAGCATCGGTCCCTTCGCTGTTGGAGCCAAGAAGAGATTCTGTTTCCCTTGAAATTCGTGTTCTTGCGAGCATTGTTCGTCACGTAGGTGGCCTGTCGAGGGTCGCCCACCATCGTGATCCCCACGGGTGAATCAAGCAACGCGTCGAGTAAATCCAGATCATAGCCAGCCATGTCCTGAACTTCATCGATATAAATGTGATCATATATGCGCGAAAGGCGCCTGATCACCTTACCCTGGCTCAGCCTATTGGCCTCAACGGCAATAGCTGAGACAGCATCGCGATACACAGCATCATGGGAGTCGAGATAGTATCTCCGGGGATTCTTCTTAGCTGCATACTGTGGTTTACTGCCAATGAAGTTCAGTCCGCGTATAACACCAGCCTCACCGAGGACATAGCTCTGATATGGTCGGGCACACTGGCTCATGAGAAATTTGAACCAGCCCATGACCGTCACCTGAGCGGGGAGAACACCACTCCCGATAGATAGTCTCTCTGTTATCTGCCGGAGATTCTCGTTGGTGTACGTAGTGACCAGAACTCGCCGAGATGAGCTTGCAAGGACGCGGTCAACGATGTACTGGGTCTTGCGGGAGCCGGCCGCCGATATTACGGCTAGATTGTCAGCCGATGGCATCTTGGATGTACTCCGGCATATTGATGGGGAGAGGACTATCAAAGACGGCCAAAGCGCACGTAGTCTTATTGTCTATCATGTAATCCAAGAGCTCTTCAGGCGAGCCATACGAAACTCCGAGCACTTTGTTCAATGTTTCGATATCGTTGACCTTAAGGAGCTGAGGTTCGAGTGTTCTATAGTCCTTTCCCTCACCCACACAAACAGAGACGTTGCCATGAGCCAGGTAGGCACTATAGCGAGCGCGAACATCTGCGGCGTCCTGGCCGTCATTGTCTGTCACGACCGTGACATGATTCTGCTTTAGAAGTACCGCGACGTCGAGAAAACGCTTGAACGAGAGCCCCCGCACGTTGATTACATCAATGCCGTTTTCGATAGGCAGGCACCCGTGCCTATCGAGATACGCCCGCTGAATTACCAACTCGTCCGAAGGTCCCTCTACTAGAATTGAGCGCCGGGCCAGCACGAGGCGGAGAGTGTCGTAGCCCGAAAGTTTACGGAAGTAATCACGAGTATCGACAGGCAGGATATCCAGCCGGAATCCGCCGTTGACCGACAGAAGCACGAGCTTCTCCAGCCCCAGTTTGTTCAAGACGTACGAGCTATGGGTGGCAATGAATACCTGCTTTCCCACACATTTCGTACTGATCTTGTTTACAAGCTTACCCAGGTTGGGGAAGGATAAGTGGTTTTCCGGCTCCTCCACCAAAATAGTGTGCGCGTCGTCCACATTCTTGTTCAGCGCAAGGAGTATCTTCAGTGTACTCTGCTCGCCCTTGCCGACAAACTGGAAGGGCAAGTCATCGAGGTGTGGAACTATATTCGTTTCCCAGCTCGCCTTCTGTGAGACATCGATGTTCAGAGTTAACTGACGATCACTGACATCACGTGGAGCACCGCGGAGCTTCTCGTTGATCTCAACGATCGACTCATCATCTGCGAAATTTTCACGGAGACTGCGATAGGCGCGAGAAAGCTCAACTCGTTCCCTGGGGTCGAGGTGAGAACTTATGATTCCACTCAGGTAGTAGTCGACACCGCTCTGGAGCTGAATATTGGACGCGTCGATAAGCGAGGCTGTGGCAGGGACACTTCGGGCAGTAATGCCATTACTTGAAAAATCTAACCAGTCGACTCGATAGTACTCTGTGGGCACAAGTCTCACGTCGGTGGGACGTGCAATGAAGGCTTCGTATTCATCTCGATAGTCGGGATTAAACCCGGCCCGGACGCGGATCCCGGGCGCATCGACCTTCAGGAGATTGTTTGTACCGTAGAGCCCCGCGAGCTCGGCCTTGCTGTCGAAGAAGAGATCAATGATGATCTCGGGCGGGGGCGGAGTTCTCCCGGCCTGGATGGCGGCAACGTACTCTGCGGCCACATCTTTATGAAACATGTAGGGTGATAGCTCTTGGGCGAACAGGCGTCCGCGGATTCGGTTCGTGAGTGCAAGGCCGATTGCCTCAATGAGCGTGGACTTCCCTGCATCGTTATCGCCGACCAAGATATTCAAGTCGGGGTCGAAGTCGAGCTCAAAGCGCCGAAACGTTCGGTAATTCTGGATAACTATCTTGGCAAGCATCGATGAACTCTCCCCACCAAGCGCCGACCGAGGGTCCCGCGCACTAACGCCCTACATGCACCAAAGCCCCGATACCGGAGAGTATCGAGGTGCCGGTGTGACCACAGCAAACCGATCTTGGAAAACCACCCGAAGTGACTACGCGCAAACCCGACAAAGCGATTGAAACGGACATGATGGCCGCCCCCGATATCGCCCCGTTCTGGTTTCGCTGACTCACGGGCCTACCTGTTCAGTTGGCAAGACTGCGAAGGGCAACTGGCGGTGGCGTTGACCTTCTCGGCCATTTCCGCGCGGTCAGGCGATGCTCGTTGCGCCACGCTCTGAGCTGCACGTTCGGGCCGGCTCCCGGCCGAGCCAGGCGTAGAAGGCGCTGCGCGCCACGTCGAGCATCCGGCACAGCCGCTTGACCCCGTAGAGGAGGCGGTGGGGGGAGATGAACCGGAAGCGGCTGATCAACGATCCATCTCCTTGGCAAAATACGCGGCCGCCTTGCGGAGGATCTCCTTTTCCCCAGCTCGGCGACTCGCTTCCGCAGCCGCGCGAGTTCTTCTCGCTCGCCGGCATCGGGCCGGCCCGATGCCGGCGTCGGACTCCTGCTGCTCGGCCTCGCGAACACGCGCAGGGTTTGGCGGTGCATGCCAAGTTCCCGCGCGACATCCGCGCAGGTCCGATGCGACTCGCGGACAAGGCTTACCGCGTCCTTCTTGAACTCATCGCCGTACTTCGACGGACGTGCCACCCGACACTCTCCCCATCCATGGAGCGAGATCCATTGTCAGGGGTGTCCACGTCGAAGGGGAACCTCAGTGTGGTGGGGACGGATCTTCATTCACACTCAGGGCGGCGCCGCCGTGTGGAGGCGTCAGGTTGCACCGGGAGACTTCTGTGTTCTACTCGCCAGAGCGGCGCCGACTACGATCGCGACCAGGCCTAAGACGGTGGTCACAGAGGGCTTCTCATGCAG
>NZ_JBFBCI010000118.1:0-7877 GCF_040683095.1 Sphaerisporangium sp. NPDC051017 | reverse complement strand
ACGCACGCCCTGAACAGGGTCAATTACGTGATCGGCATGCTCAATTACGTGATTGCAACCGCCTCACCGCTGCGCAATTCCGTGATCGTCGACAATCTGCACCAGACAAACATTTCCATATCGTCAGCCGGCCAAGCCTTGCCATCGGCCAGCGCCTTCCACCACAGCCGCGCAACGGCCGTGCGCCAGGCAAGGGGGAGAATCCCTGAAAGGCGCCCGCCTCGCTGAGATTCATCCGCGCCAGACCCCAGACGATCTAGTCGTATCCGCGACAGCCCAGAGGCAAGGAGCGCCACAGTCACATAGTCGTCATCTGGGCCATCCAGTCTGCGCTGCTTGGACACTCGTTCATCCGTTTGATGACGCGTTTTCATATGCCCTGGCCAAAAGTTCTATTTTGGGTGATGTCTGCTTGAGGCATCTAGCACACCATGGGTCAGCGGAAGCAGTCGATGCCCACAGCTCGCACTTGGTACACGCGATGAGCAAGGACTCTGCTTTGGTTGTCGCCTAGCATGCCGTGGTCAACGGAGCCGCTTGCTATTATTTGCCAGATTCGACACAATGTTTAGGCTGAACTCGCAATCCTCTGAGTCAATTTCCCCGGCGAGGAGGCGGTAATTGCCATAGTTTTGTAGATGGCCCGAAACTGTTGCTGCGACGGAATTAGGAATGCCTGCGATGTCGACCCAGAGGATGGTTGCCCAGAGTTCGGCGAGTGCGCAGCGCAGATGGTGCGCGAGATCCGGGCAGCGGACCCGCCAGGCCCAGTGGCCTGCGGCTGATGTCCTCGTATCGGTTGGTGAGCCTCTCCCCGACCTGCCCCTCATCACCTGCCCCTGGTCGACCGGGTGGGCACGCGCGGCGAGGCCGGTTGTCACTATTGGCCACTGACTCGTTAGTGGCCACAGGCATGGGATTGTGTTCCTTGCTTCCTTCCGGGTGTCGGGCTGTGCCCTCCCGGGCGGTTTTGGTGTTGCGCCGACCTGGCGGAGGGCAACCCGGCTCTCGCTGCGCTCGTTCCGGACGGGACAAGATCTTTTCCTCCTTCGTCGGAAAACATCTTGTCCACGCCGGACCGCCGGGTTGCCCTCCGCGGGCGGCCGACGCATGGAGATCTTCCGCCGGGAGGGCGGGCCCTCCGTCCTCCCCCGGACCGGAAGGGACCAGAGTCCATGACCACGCCTGCGCCAGCCGAGGTGCTCACGACCCGGCACGCCGATCTGAAGGACCTGGTGACGCTGCTGCGCGACCAGCAAGGCCGGAAGGTCGACGTCGTCGCCCCGCCCACCGCGCTGCGGGCTGAACGCGGTCGCCTGATCATCTCCGGCACCGAGCCCATGCTGACCCCGACCGGTGTCACCAGCACCGACGGCGTCTACCGGCCGACCGCCACGTGCGAGAAGGGCATCGCCGAGAAGCTCAAGATCAACCTGCCTTACCTGCGGAAATGCCGTGACGAGGCGATCGACCTGTGGGACGTGAACGTCAACGGCTGGCTGGACCGCGTACCGCGCGACCACAAGTTCCTGATCCGCGGGTTCCGAGGATCAGGCAGCGGACCCGGCATCGCGCGGGCGCTGCTGTCGGACTCCTACAAGCGGGTCGATCATCTGGACGTGCTGACCGCCGCGCTGGATGGTGTGGAGCAGGCCGGGGTGCCGATCACGATCCAGGGCTGCGACCTGACCGAGCAGCGGATGTACGTGCGGGTCTACTCTCCGGCCGTCCAGGTCCTGGCGCCCAAGCTGCTGGAGGGCTACCGAAGTCCGTTCACCGGCGCGGAGGGCGCGGCCAACCCGGTGGTCTGGGCCGGGTTCGTGATCACCAACTCCGAGACCGGGTGCGGAGCCGCCGCGATCACTCCGCGGATCGTGTTCCAGGTCTGCGACAACGGCCACACCATCACCGCCGACTCCCACCGGGCCGTACATCTGGGCGGCAAGCTCGACGAAGGGGTCATCGACTGGAGCGGGCAGACCCACCAGAAGAACCTGGAGCTCATCACCGCCAAGACCACCGACGCCGTCCGCCGTTTCCTGACCCCCGCCTACGTACAGAAGATCGTGACCACGATGGAGGCCAAGGCCGGAGTCCCGATCGTCCGCCCAGCCGAGACCATCCAGGTCGTCTCCCAGCAACTCCGCTTCTCCGACCAGCAGCAGGACGCGATCCTGGGCCACTTCATCAAGGGCGGCGACCTCACCGCCGGCGGCGTGATGCATGCGGTCACCTCGGTCGCCCAAACCCTCACCGACGCCGACACCGCACACGAGATGGAATCGCGCGCCCTGCAGGCCCTCCAGCTCGCCGCTCGCGGCTGACACCTCTCCTTTTCGGCACCATCTGGCCCCGCCCGGCAACCCGCCGAGCGGGGCGCTCGCATTCCCCGCCCCCTTCACACAACGCAGAAAGGTCCACGATGACGCGTCACCTTCGCCCCGTCCCCGCATCTTCCGACGTCCGGTCCCTCCAACCGGCTTGCCTGAGTCACCCGCCGAGCGAGGACGAAGCCGAGACCTTCACCAGCCGCAGCTTGGCCGAGCTGCTCTCGCGGGCTCAGCCCGACGCCGGGGAGATCTCCGTGCAACGGTTCGAGCGTGACGACGGAACGCTGATCATCTACATCGACGCCGGTGACGTCGTCGCGTTCATCTACGCCGGCCGCCCTGCCACGGCGGACACGCAGGCCGATGACCAGCGCGATCCGGTCGTGCTTGATGTGCACCTGCGGACCGAGGCAGGCGAGCAGCGGCTGCACGTCCTGGTCGACGGTGCCCCTGCTCGGCTGCTGAGGCTCGATCCCACGCAGTTCCAGATCCGCACCATAGCCGGTCGCCTACGCCGCGGTCGGGCGCTGGCCTGCCTGCTCTGTGGCAGCCGAATCCGGGCCGCCGGTGATCTTCTGCATGCGCTGCTGGAGGCCGCCGCCGCGCACCGTTGTCCTGCTCAGGAGGCGGAGTCGTGCGGCTGACCACCTACAACGGCCATCACCTGGTCACAGCGCCGGACACCGCCACGACCACCGGATGGTGGTACGTGCCGGACTGCCGCCTGCACGTCAAGATGCACGATCGTTGGCGCGCGGAGGTCTGGCACGATCCCGACCGGCTGCACACGGCCCTGCTGAGGATCTACGACCACGCCCGCGGCACGGTGTGGCTGGAGACCTCCTACACCCGCGGCATCCCTGGCGCGGTCCCGTTCGAGCGCGCCGATCAGTTCATGCTGGAGGGCCGGATGCCCGGCTGGGGCGAGTGGCCCACCGAACCCACCAGCCGCGGCCGCGGCCCGATGGCCACCTGCGTGTACTGCCGCGGCCCGGTCAGCCGCCCCGACCTGCTGGTCATCGGATCCGGTCCCGCCCTCAGCAGTGTCTACCCAGAGCTGGCGGCCTGGGCGCCCCGCGCCCACCGCTCCTGCCACCAGGACCGCCAGCGTCGGCAAGGCTTCGGCGCCTCGGACACCGCACCGCCAGCGGCGACGCAGGGTGATAGCGGATGACCTCCTTCGTCCGGGGGATCCGCTCACCCGGCGACCCACCGGTACGCGCCGTTCTGCTCTCCGTCCGCGACGCACTGGCGGTCACCTACCTGGTCCGGCTGGGCGGGACAAGCGCGCAGCGCCCCGGCTCGGGCACCTGGCGGGAGGGGACGCTGGGCGGCGTCGCCCAGCTGTCCAGCGGCGCATGGGCGATAGCCGCCTACACCGACCCCGCCCACCTGCTGCACGGCGGCGGCCCCGTCGCCTTCCTCGAAGACGTCGGCGACCTGTCTGCCGCCGTCGCGTCATTGATCACCCATTGGCGGCCGACCGGCCACCGCTCAACCACTGACCACCGCAGAAAGGCGCATTCGTGAGTAACGAGACCACCATCACCGTCGTCGGGAACCTCGTGGCCGACCCCGAGCTGCGATTCGTCCCCTCTGGCCGCGCCGTGGCCAGCATCCGCATCGCCTCCACACCACGGTTCCGCGATCGCACCACCGGCGAGTGGAAGGACGCCGAAACCCTGTTCATCACCTGCAACGTCTGGGGTTTGCAAGGCGAGAACGTCGCCGAGAGCCTCCAGCGCGGCCACAAGGTCATCGTACGGGGGCGCCTCAAACAGCGTTCCTACGAGACGCCGGACGGCGAGCGCCGGACGGTCGTGGAACTGGACGCCGAGGACATCGGCCCCTGCCTGGGCAACGCCACCGCCAAGGTCACCAAGGCCCAGCGCGTCACCGTCCCGAACTCTCCCGCCGACCTGCCGCAGCCCACTTCCGACCCTTGGACCGCCCAGGCGGCGGCACCGGCCCCGGATCCGTGGACGGGTGCGCCCGTCCCCGCCGGCGCCGGCACGAACGCGGCAGAGCCCCCGTTCTGACTGCCGGCCTTCGGCCTTTCCGGAAGCGATGGAAGAAAGGAGGTCAATGGTGGGGAAGGTCGTCCTGTCTCTCGGTATGGGTGTCGACTCGGTCGGGGTGCTCACTCGGTTCCTGCTCGAACCAGAGACCCGCGATTTCGAAGTAGACGACCTGATCGTGATGACGTCCATGACAGGCGATGAGTTCTCTGAGACGGCAGAGCACATGGAGAGATTCGTTCTCCCGCTGATGCGGCGTTTCTCGGTCCGGTACGTGCAGCTTTCCCGGGGAGGGCAGCTCGCCGCCTCCCGGTATGCGGTGCTCGACGACTCCCGGCGGCCGCAGCACATGCGCATGGCGGGCCCCTGGCGCCTGCGGGATGAGCAGCTGGGCAACGGAACCGTGCCTCAGTTCGCGAACAACAAGCGTGCGTGCTCGATCAAGAGTAAAGGAGAACCACTGGACTGGTGGAAAGAGGACCATCTGGATGGACAGCCTTACCAGCACGTACTCGGATTCTCCGCTGAAGAGGGTGACCGCATCCTCAAGGACTCCACCTACGCCTCTTCGTCGCGGCTGGCCCGCTTTCCGCTGGCGGAATGGGGCTGGACACGCGCAGACACTCTCGGCTATCTCCACGAAATATTCTCCACGGCATGGCCGAGGAGTTGCTGCGTCTATTGTCCATTCGCATTGTCGGATCCGGAGTATCTCGCCGACAGATGGCGCAGAGAACCGGAAGGCGCTGCCCTGGCCCTGCTCATGGAGCGGCGCTCCATAGCCCTCAACCACCGGGCCACCCTGTTCTCCCGGGGCAGCGCCCTGCGATTCGCGATCGACCACCAACTCCACCACGTCCTCGCGCTCACCGAAGAGATGCTGCATGGCAGGCCGTGGGCCCTGTACGACGTGCGCCGCATCTATCACCCCGCGCTGGATAAGAAGACCCGCCGGCACATCGCAACGAGGAAAGGCACCGCATGGCGAAGCGTCAAAACGCTCGCCGAAGGAACCAGGGACCAGATGGCAGGCGAACTGCGTCGCCTCGCCCGCATCCACGGAGCCGAACCGCGGACCGATGAGTACGCCATCACGCGCGCCCAGATCCGCACGCCGGACGTGAGCAGCTACCCGACCACCGAGCAATTCCTGAGCGTCGGCCCGGCCGGTGTCCACGACAAGCAGCGCAAGAGCTTCGCAGGCTTGTGGACCCGGCTCGTCGACCAGACCTCCCTGTTCGCAGCTTGACACCGAGCCACGTTCACCCTCGCCATGCAACGGGCGGACGTGGCCTGAGGAAACCATATTTCCCTGAGTGATCGCGAGGCCCATAGCCGCACCGGCTGTGAGCCTCCCCTCCTTTCCAGTCAGCGCCCCCGCCCGGCAGCGGCATGGCAGTCGGCCATGCCGCCATCCCAATTCACACGAAAGGAATCGATCGAATGAGCACCGAACCGAGCCGTAAGTACACCGTTCATATGGGCTTCACCCTCCAAGACGCGCTGGCCGAATGCGACACCTTCCTGTGCGAGGAGTACGCACGGGTCGTCGACCGGCGGTGCGATACCGAGGGCCGCCCACTCGACCGGGATGCCGAGCTCGGCCGCCCTGCTCGCCCTGGTCCGTTTGCACGCCTCGTTCACCTCGTCACTCATCCAGGCGATCACGACGAGCCAGGACGGCACCGTGGTGTATCTCCAGCCGGAGGGCCGGTACGGGTTCTACTTCTACCGGCCCGGCTCCGGCGCTCAGGGCTGGATGGTCTTCCACGACGGCGCCTGGAGCGTGACCGCATGAGGGCCGACCCGATCATGCTCTCCCGTCCTCGCCGCGCGGCGGTGGGGGCTCGGCCCGATCCCAGCGAGTTCGCGCTGCCGTCCCAGCGCAGTCGGCCGCGACGGTGGTTGCGTCGGCTGCACGGTCAGCACCTTGTGCCGTGGTCCGTGGCGCGGTTGCGGGCGGCGCGCGGCCAGCTCGGCGACGCCGAACTGCTGGAGTTGGTCGTCGCGGCGAAGCTCGCCGAGGGCTACGACGAGGAGTTCCCGTTCGCGATCGAGACCATCGCGGACGTCGGCCATTTCCAGGGCGAGGTCTGCGACGCCATCCCGGAGGGTTACACCCACCCGCTCGAGCGAATCTGTGTGTGGCCCAACTCCGACCAGCCCGATGCGCTGGTCACGCTCGATCTGCCCACCGGACTACGACTGGCGACCCTGACGGTCGATGCGCGGCAGTTCATCAGCCCGTCCCCAGATGCCGGTACACGCGAGAGCGTCCAGTTCGCGTTGGCCGAGCTGCTGTCCCAGGGCCAGCAGCTGACCGAGGAGTTCGAGCGCACCGTGAACGCCGTCCGGCCGCAACGGTGGTGGCGACGGGGCCATCACGTCCTGAGCACGGCCCGTCGCGGCCTCCTTGACAGGGGGGCGGCATGAGCTTTCGCGTCTGGACCGTCTACGAGGTGGCCTGCGACGTTTGCGATGAGGTTCACGACTCAACCAGCGACAGCTACAGCGAGGCCGAAGCACTGCTCAGCGCCCAGCAGAACGGATGGCCCATCACCGGCGACGAGATCCGCTGCCCGCACTGCCCTGCCCATCCCGCGATCAACTACCCCGCCTCCTCGTTGCGCGACCGAACGCCTCCTTTGGGCTTGATTGGCCGTCGTATCGCTCGGAGGCCCACATGACCGCGATCCGAGGCGCGGCCCGCCGGCGTAATGCATCCGGCACGGCTGGCCGCTGGCCGCTCTAGCGGGCGTTGGGTCGCGAGCAGATCGAGACGGCTGGCGGCGATCACGCGACTGGTGTGGCGTCCGTTCATCCCTGTCGGGCGAGCCCAGCTCAACTTCCTCGACGCAACCGCGATCAGATCGCTCATCATCGGTTTCCGGCTTCCCCGAGTCCTCAGCATCGCAACGGCGATCCCGCTGAGCAGCCACCTGTGCGTGAATGACACCTTCAGCCTGTTCGCCGTCGAGTGCCGCTACCGCGATGGCGTCGCCCACCTCTACGCCATCGACACCGGAACCGTGGTGATCATCGTCGCCAGCGACTTCACCCCCTGCATGGACCATGCCGAGCCCGATCACGCGGAGCCCGGCCAGGACGGTGAACAGCGGTAACCGCCACGGTCCGGCATCGGAGCCTCGCAGACGCCAGCCACCGCGCCAGGTCGCTCGTCCTCGCGCGCTCGTTCCTCGCCCGCTGTGGGCGCTCCACCCCGGCGCTCTTGCGGCCGTCGCCCGCGCGCGACGGCTCACGCCGGCCGCCCTCGCCAGCTCCATCCTTTTCATCTTCAGGAGTTGTCCTTGCCGTTCCCCATTACCGGAGCCATCGCGTTCACGGCGGATGCGACGGTGATCCGCCCGGTCCGCCGGACAGTCAAGGGTTCTCCCCACACGTCACCACGCGGGGCCCCGACCAGCCCCTGTGACCACCCCGACGCCTCAGCGTCGGCCCTTGCCGAGAGCGCCCGCGACAGCTTCCGCCGGGCGCTCTCGCCGTTCACCCGCCTCTTCATCCCCTCCAC
>NZ_JBFBCI010000117.1:0-7886 GCF_040683095.1 Sphaerisporangium sp. NPDC051017 | reverse complement strand
GGCTTTCGGCATGCCCGAACCCGGAACTCTGCACCCAACACCATGATCAACACGACCTCAGGAAAGCTTGATCATGATCGTGAAAGATCTGGGTTGCGGGCCGTGGATTCACCCCGCAGGAATGGCGGCAGTACATCCCGGAAGCGCCATACCGGCCAACTGCGCCACCAGCCGAAGATGATCCGTCCGGGTCTTCGCCCGCCTGCCGTAGGAGCGGATCACATCCGGGTCGACCTGAAGCTGCTCGGCCAGGCGGGCGGCGCGGTCGTCGCTGAGCGAGCGGCGTTCGGTGTCGGTGAGCCATCGGCGGACGCCGGTGGGGGGTTGTTCGATGGTGGTGGAGGGATGTTCTGGTAGCGCCGTCGCTGTCTCCATAACTCGCATTATGGAGACGAACGAAGATCGAAAAGGCCGAGAAAAGATACCTCCACTTTCGCCGCTTTAGCTACATGGTGACCGCTTTCCTTGGTGGACGCGATTCAATGATTTACCGTTCACATTCCTTGGCTGCAAACTTCCCTCCATCAATTCTCCTTGTCGGTATATTCACCGGGCGACGGCGACCCGTGAGGGACGCCGCCTCCACGAGGTCAGCGAGGTCCATTGGCACCGGGCCCTACCCCGGGCTGGTCGCCTACTACCGGGACGTGCAGGACTGGCGTGTCGTCCGCACCGTCGAGCACCGCGGCGTCACGGCGTACGCTCTGGCGGGTCTCCGCAGAGATTCCGTTTGGGGTACGGGTGAGTTTCGCCGAATGTAGCAGCGGGGCTTGGCCTTGGCTGGTGACGGCCACACGGTCGAGTGGCAGGCCGAGCAGGCCGGCGGCCGTTTCCTTGAGGGCATCAAAGGTCTCAGGGTTGGCCGGAGCGAGCACGTGAACAGTGACCTGGTCAACAGCGAGATGGCGGACCAAAGCGCAGCGTTGCCCCAGGACCGGCCCAAGTGCGTCGAGGGTGTCACGCGGCCACAAGCCGCCGATCGGGTAATCATCGGCGCGGCCAAGGATCCGGAGACGGCCGTGGTCGTCGATATGCCCGAGGTCGGTGGTACGCAGTACGGGCCCGGACGGAGGCTCGGCGGGGTCGAGCGGAACGCCAACGGCGGGGGTGGTCACTTCGATGATGGGTCGTCCCGCCTCGGTGGTGATGGTGGTGCCCACGCTGGGCATCGCGGTACCTACGGTGCCGACGGAGGTGGTGACGGCTTCGGTATCGAAGTGGGTGAGGGAGGCGGTTTCGGTCAGCCCGTAGCCTTCGCGGACATCGACGCCGTGGGAGCGGTAGTAGGTGATGGCGGTAGTGCTGAGCGGGGCGCCGCCGGAGTCGATCAGCACGTGGCCGGGCAGGCGCATGTCCGTGGTGACCTGGTCGAGGACGACAGGGTTGGCCAGGACGACCACCCGATCGGCAGTGGCCGCCAACCGGACGGCGTCGAGGAGGACGTCGCGGAACGTGTCGGCCAGGTGCAGTCGGGCACCGAGCCGGGCGGCGAGTAGCGCGCCGGCGACGAAGGTGAAGTTGTAGGCAGCGGGCAGGGCAGTGATGATCACGCTGTCGCGCGTGGTCTGGTAGATCGACTCGTACCAGGCGGTGACGGTGTCGAGTTGGTGGCGGATGAAGCCGTAGCCGCGGGGGTTCCCGGTGGTACTACCGGAGCTGAACATGGCCAGATCCCAGCCGTCGCGAGCGCCGCTCCCGCCAAGCGGCCGGGTAGCGACGCCCTGGTCACCGATCTGGAGCCGGGTGCCGACCGGCAGGGCTCCGTGCACGCTGTGCCCGGATTCTCCCGGGAGCAGGACGACACGGTGCCCGTCGTCCAGCGCGGACGCGGCGCACGCGGCGATCGCGGCCTGGCGGGTTCCGGCGATCAGGTACGTACGCCGGTCGCCTGATGCCCGCCTCAGCGGCGGGTGGGTCTCGGCGGCGAGTCTGCGGGCGGCGACGGGGCCGGTCATGGTGGTGGAGATGCGCCACTCAGGCATGCCACACCTCTACCTTCGCCGTGCGGTGGCTGCTGGTCACGAAGCGGGCGATGGTCTCGACTGCGGCCGTCATGATGGGCAGTGGCCGCTGACCGGCGCGGGGCGGCGGTGGTGGGGTGCCGGGCGTCGCGGCGCGCATCGGCACGCCGATGTCGGGCAGCCGGACCAGCAGCAGCGCCAGGCCGGGAGGCGGGATGTCGGCGGTGGCGTGCCGGAAGGCCTGTTCGGCTGCCGCTTTCACCGCGGCGTAGGCGAAGGTGCCGGTGATCTGCTGGTCGATGACATCGCTGGAGATCAGCACGACGGGCAGCGGACTGTCCACGTCCGGGCGGCTGGTGGTGGCCGCGTGGAGGAGCTGGAGGTGGGCCAGACAGTTGACCTGCACGCATTCGGCGAACGCGGCGAGGTTCAGATCGCCCAGCGCGGCGCGGGAGTCCTGCCCGGCCGCGCATACCAGGGCTGCCGGCGGCGGGCCGGCCGCGATATGCGTGCAGGTCTCGGCGGTAGCGGCGTGGTCGGACCGGTCACAGGGGATGAACCGGTCGACGGAGCGTACGCGCGCCGGGCGGGCCCGGCCGACCATGAGCAGTGGGCCGGGCCAGTCGGCGAGCCTGTCCAGCAGGGCGGTGCCGACGGTTCCGGACGCCCCGGTGATCAGCAGGGCGCGGGGCTCATTCATCGCAGAGCACCAGGCGGCCGGTGGCGGTGTTGAAGTGCACGGTGACCAGCCTCAGCGGGAGACCGAGCAGGTTCAGCAGCGCGCGGACCCGGCGCTGCTGAACCTCGTAGTAGTCCTCCAGCACGTTCAGGTGCGCGGTCACCGGGCCGACCTGGTCCAGGACTTCGTTGACCAGGGCGGTGAGGTGCCGGTCGGGGTGGTGCGGGTCGGTGACGTCGCCGAAGATGGCGTAGTAGCCCGCCAGGGCCGCCATCTTCGCGTCGTGCGGCTGGCCGGTGGACAAGATGGCGGCCGCGTGGTCGTGGACGCCGTCGGTCAGGTGGTACCGGTCGGTGAAGTAGCGGTCGAACCGTGCGGGGGCGGTGCGGTAGATGAGCAGCGCCGTCTCGAACATCACGCAGCCGGTGATCGGGGCCTGGCCTTCGATGCCCTCGAACACTTCGCAGTGGCTTCCGTCGCCGAGCGCCAGGAACAGGTTTCCGCCGCGGCGCTGGTACCGGTCGGCGAGCCGGGAGTTGTTCATCCGCTGGTACAACGCGACGGCGATCGACCGGATGATGGGCGAGGACTCGCAGATCAGGTGCATCGGTGCCGCGCCGAAGGTGCGGCGCAGCCAGGTGCGGTAATGGTCCGGGGTGAGCCTCACCAGCACGTGGTCGTCGTCCATCATCGGCGTCAGCACGGGGGGCCGCTGTTGCCGGCCGGCCAGCAGGTCGACCAGCGCGTGGCCGATCGCCGTCCCGGTGTCCTGGTCGATGTCCAGGTCACGGTCCAGATGGATGTGCCCGGACTCGATGCTGACCAGGTCTGGCCCTGTGTAGCCGGACAGCAGTTGGCGCGCCCGCACGGCCATCTCGGCCGGTGCGGCCTGCCGTCCCTGGGGAGGCGGGGTGAGTAGCGCGGCCGTCGTACCGTCACCGGTGAGGATGGTCGTGCCGTCACCGGCGGTCCGCAGCCGGTAGGCGTCGTCTCCCAGGTCGACCTGCGTGGTTTCGCCGTCGGACGCCGTGGTGATCGTGGGGAGCCGGCGGGCGACCCGGCCGATCACCTCGTCGGCGACCGCCGGTGTGCCGGGCTGGTAGTCCCAGCGGACGATCGTCGCGTGGCCCGGGGCGTCGGACTGGGCCACGACCAGCTCGATCCCTGCGGGGAGCTGCTGCTCGTGGGCGTGGGCCCACAAGGCGAGCGCAGCCTCGGCCGGGGTGAGGTACGCCAGCAGCATGGACAGCTCGTGGCGGACCTGGCGGCGGATGCGGCGGCGCGGGCAGCGCACGGCCATCCAATAGTCCGGGCTGGATGTCGGGGCGGCGGTGGTCAGATCGGCGGCGGCGTCGCTCTCGGCAGGGTGGGACTGGCGCAGGCAGGGCGTCGGCAGCGTCCGGCCGCGCTGGGTGAGCCGGGCCCGGGTGACCACGACGAGCTCCGACAGCACCTTGAGCGAGTCGGGCAGCCTGTCGGAGCCGCGGAGCCGCCGCAGGGCGTGTTCGTCGATGCCGCCGCCCAGGCCGAGGTGCCCGATGTCGACGATCCGGGAGAAGTGCACGAGCTCTTGCTGGATCTCGCTTGGCCCGGCGGCCAGGCGGGGCGTGCCGTCCTCGAGGAACGCGGCGGCCAGGTCCACCACGTCGACGTCGCCGGCGTCCTGGGCGGTGTCGGCGAGTGCGGACAGGAACGCGGCCGGGGTGTGGGCGCCGTGCAGGGCGGCCAGCACGACCAGGCGGCGCAGGAGCCGCTCGAACGCGGCGTCCACCTGCTCGGGGGGCAGAGTGGCGGTGGTCGCGTGGTCCAGCGGCGAGTAGGCCGCCAGCAGGTCACGGCTGAGGGTGGTCTGATCGCGGTACGTGCTGGTGAGGATCATGGATGTCTCTCCAAGCATCGGGTGGGATGCTCTTGAGGCAACACCAGTCGGTGGCCCGCGTCCGACCCCGCGTCGCGGGGAACAACCCCTGCGGGGATTCCCCGCCCGGCGGGGAGGACGCACCGGCCTGCGCTGCCGTATGGTCATGCCGGGGCTCATGTGCTTTGCGAGGGAAGGGCAGGGGCCGTGACGGACGCGGGTATCCGCCGCCAGATCAACGACCTGCGTACGGCGCTCCATCGTCAAGGCGCGTCCACCCGGCAGATCGCTGCGGTGATCAGCGAGCGGTTACACCTCAATCCCCGGGTGGCGTTCCGGCATGCGGTCGGCCTGTCCCAGGCCCAGGTCGCCGACTTGTACAACCGGCGCTGGCCCAGCGAGCACCCCAAGACGTTCAAGCAGATCTCGTACTGGGAGTGCTGGCAGGGCCCCGGATCGCCCGCCTCGTCGGCGTCTGCCCGCGCCCCCTCCTACGAGGACCTGGTGCGGCTCGCCGCGCTGTATGGATGCCTCGTCGATGATCTGCTGCTTGGGCCACGCCGCGCCCCCATCACCACGGCGGCAGGCACCCCCTGGCCGGCCGAGGGCCTGTCCGGCGCCGACGCCAGCAATTATGCTGACGAAACTGGGCATGATGCGCTTATCACCGTCGCTATCCTCACCGGCGAAGGGACCACCACCGTGAGGCTGTCGCGCCGCCAATTCACTGAGCTCCTGGCCGCAGGCGGTCTTGTGGCCATGCTGCCCGGAACCGAACCGGTGCCCGAGCGCGGGGCCGCCTACTTCCGGCAGGTTCTGTCCGCTCACCAGTGCGGTCATCACCTGATTGATCCCGCCGCGCACATCACCGCGCTGAGCCGGCAACTGGGCCGCATCGAGCACAGCCGCGGCGCCGTATCCCGGGCCGACGCCCGTGAACTGCGGCAGGTGCAAAGCGAGTACGCCGAGCACGTGAGCTGGCTGTACCGCGAACTCGGGCACCTGGCCGCCTGCCGCGCCTGGATCGAACGCGCCGTCACCTGGGCGTTGGAGGCCGGAGACACCTCCATGGTCACCTACATGATGCTCCGCAACGCCAGCATCGCCCTCGACCAGCGCGATCCCGCCCAGGCGATCGACCTGGCGCGAGCCGCACAGCACGCCCCGTGGCAGCTTCCGCCGGTCCTGCAGGGGGTGGCCAAAGCCTACGAGGCGCGCGGGCACGCGCTCACCGGCACCGTGGCCTCCGCCGAACTCGACGACGCCACCCGGCTCATCGCCACCCGCAGCGTCACCTCGGGCCCCGCCTACCTGCGGTTCTTCGGCGCCGACTTCGCCGATGTCCAACGCGCCACCTGCTACGTGGACGCCGGAACCCCCGCCAGGGCCGTCACCATCCTGCAAAGCAAGATCACCGCCCTGCCGGTGTCCCACCATCGCGACCGCGCCGCCTATCTCGCCCGGCTCGGCACCGCCCACGCCGCCGATCAGGTACCCGACGCGGCCGCGATCGCCGCGATGGGATCACTGGGCGAGGCCCGCCGCGCCGGCTCGGAACACGTCCTCGCCGAGCTCGGGCAGATCGACCGGGTCCTGACGACCCGCTGGCCCGGCCAGGAAAACGTCCGTCAGTTCCACGACGCGCTGCAGTCGACAACCGCCGCGTGACCATACGCGTCGATACCCTTTCCCCACAGCCGCATCGTTTCCAGCGGGGGACCTGTTCATGACCGCACCGACCGCCACTGCTCTACGGCCGCAGTGGGATGCCCTGCCCACCGGCCTACGCGCCGGTCTAGCCGACCTGCTCGGCGGTATCGCGGCGGCCGACGTGCAGACCGGCGGATTCACCCCCGGCCTTGCCGCCCGCCTCCGCCTGGCCATAGGCCAGCACCTGTTCGCCAAGGGCATCCCCTCCGATCACGCGCTCGCAGGAAAGTACCGGACAGAGGCCGAAACCGCCCGCGCCCTCCCAGCGACCACACCGGCGCCTCGGCTGCAGTGGACCGGCGAGATCGCCGAATGGGTCGTGCTGATCTTCGACGACATCGAGGGACGGCACCCCGACCTCTCCCCCGGGTCACCCGACGTCCCCCGGGTCGTGGCCGCCGTCGCCGGCCTCGCTGAAGTGCTTACACCCTCGCCTCTGCCCCAGGCGCCGGACGCCACCGACGAACTGGCCGCCATCGTCCACGGCTGGGCCGAGCTGGCCGACGCACCGCCCCTTGATCTGGATCCTTGGGAATGCGCTCACGTCAACCGTCTGGCCGAAATGGAGTCCCACTGGCTCAGGGCAGCCGCGGGCCCCACGCTGTTGCACGGCGACATCAACGCCTCGAACCTGCTCATCGACCGCACCGGCGGAGTGCATCTGATCGACTGGGCACAACCGGCGTGCGGAGCGGCGTGGATTGACATCGTCGACCTGATCCCTCACTTGATCTTGGCCGGGCACGATCCGGCCGCGGCTGAGTGCGCGGTCGCCGATGTCCCCGCCTGGAACGGCACCGACCCAGAGATGATCACCAGCTACGCAGTAGCCTTCGCCGGATACTGGGCTCGCACGTGTCGGCAGCCTGCCCCACCCATGGTTCCGTACCTGCGCGGCTACCAGCGGCGTGCCGCAGGAGCCGCTCTCGATTGGGTCAGGCATCGCACCGGTTGGTAAAGCCCGCTTCTTCGGGCCGCAGAGCCGTCCCCCGTGAACGATATGAGGCCCCCGAAGAGCTCCCCTGGGGGGCCTCGTGGAGGCCGGTCAGCTGACCTCGACCCACGTCGTCCGGTTAAGGATGTAGTCGATGCTGGACGTGCAGGTGTTGAACCGTTCAGCCAAAGCGCGCCGTGACCCCGGATGCGGGTACCGGGCACCGCTCACGTATTCCCGCCGGATCGTACGAACGTCCTCCTCGGAGAGCTTCGCGTTCCCAGCTTCTTGACCGCGGTGGCCACGACGTCCGCGCAGACTACGTCCTGCCTCGACCATTTCGCAACACGTCACGTGTCAGGCTGAGTCGTGCACTCCTAGCCCTGGCACCCAGGCCCCCGACAGGTGATGTCAGGGGCCTATTGCGCGACTCAGCCAAGCAAGCCGTTCTTCACGCTGTCGAGGAATGCTGTCCAGCCGCGGGGAGTGGTGGCCAGCACCGGGCTATGGGGGATCTTGCTGTCCCGGAGGGCATGCCCGCCGCCCGGGAGTTTGGCCACTTCGACACAGTTTTCGCTGCCGCTGCCGCCACCGCTGTAGCTGCTCTTGCGCCAGACGAGAGGATTGGTTCGATCCACTGTCTTCGCCTCCTTGATCCCAAGCGGTGAAGGCAATCGGGCTATTGGGATGATCGACAGATCGGGGAATTACGGGGAGAAGTCTTCTTCTCGTCGTCGCTGATCT
>NZ_JBFBCI010000116.1:0-7892 GCF_040683095.1 Sphaerisporangium sp. NPDC051017 | reverse complement strand
CGGCCGACCACAGCAACGACCAGTAACGATCAATCGCAACGGAGGGGTCAGAATTCAGACGACGCCAAGGGGTCAGCATTCAGCCGCCGTTGACAGCTTTGGTCTACCACTGCATGGTTGACCGGCAAACCTACACGGACGTCCTGGGCTCGCCTGCACCTGCTGACACCGACGATGTTCTCCGGGCGCGGATAGAGAATCAACAACCTCCCGCGTTCTGGAAAAAGATTAACGTCCCCTATGAGCAGTTGCCGACTCCCTGTGAGGCGCCAACGCGAGATCTCGGCGACGTGCTCTTGTCGCGCCGCAGCCATAGACCCTGGTCGAAACAGAAGATGACAGCGCACCAACTGAGCCGCGTTCTAGCCGATGTAAATGTACCTCTCGTTGCTCTGCGACGCAGAGCAGAAGCGAATTATCAGCAGACGCCAAGTGCCCTCATGCACAACAGATATGGCGACGTGGAGACCAACGTCATCATCTATAATGTCGAGGGCCTAGCGCCCGGAATTTATCACTATGACCCTAACGGTCATGGACTTGGGCTGATCAGGGGTGGCGATCTGCGTGAGGATGTTCAAACCGCTTTCGTCGGCCAGGCGCGAGCGAGCTCCGGGTCTTGCTCTCTCCTCTTGTCGGTTGTCTGGGAGCGTCACCTGTACCGCTATGCGAATAATCCGCACGGATACCGATCGATGATGGAGTGCCTCGGCCAATTCGCTCAGCGATATTTGATTGCCTGGACATCTCTAGGCTTCGAGACGTTCCCCACACCTGCCCATTACCCAGCACTCACTGACAGCCTACTCGGCACGAAGCGCTTCGAAGAGACTGGCATTTACCTCCTTACCGCGGGATGACCCAATCCATGAGCGATAATCAGAACGGAATCGACAGGTCGTGGAAATTGTCCCCCACTATCTCTCTCATACGTGTGGGCGACGAGTGGCTAATAGAAGATCCAGCGCAGGGCAGTTATCGGCAGTTTAATACCCTGCAAAAGTGGCTTAGCGAAGCGCTGACGAGGCTAGTGTCAGGTGGGACCATGACCGATGAGCAGGTTTGCGAGGTGCTGAAGAAAGCGGGCATACCTGTGCGGTATGTGGAGTACTGCTTGCAATCCTTCCTCGATTCGGGTGTGCTAGTCGACGCGACTGCTGACCCTCCGCCGCGAGATTTCGGCAGTTTGCGGGATCTACAATGGGCCACGGTCTCGCGTTCGCTGGACTACCGCGACCCAGAGGCCAAGGCGACGGACATTCAGTTAATGTATAGGTACGCACAAGACGACTTTCCCCCAGCTTCCTCCACACAGGCACCAGAGACCTGGACATGGATAGATCTTCCGGATCCAGACCCCGACCACGGTGGAGGTCTACTCAATAAACTCGGCTACATGTTGTATCTGGTTTATGGCGTGCATGCAGAAATTCATTTCGGCCCCCTCCCCAGAACCCGGCGGACACCACCATCGTTCGGTGCGTCGCATCCGTTTGACATATCCGTTACGACATCAGCGTTCTCTGGAGAACGAACCGCCTACTACTACCAACCGGCAGAGCACAGCCTGGTAGCTTTGCCAGCCACAGAGAGTGACCTAAGCACTGACGACCCGGTACTCGAACAGACCCTCGAGCTGGCCAACATCGACTTGGCAATCCACCTGGCGATCGAGCGTGTCCACTGGCGGTACAGGACGAGTACTGCCTATCCAACCGTTCTCCTGGATCTGGGCCACCTGACAGAGACGCTGGACATGGTCGCGGATTGCATGAACGTGAGACTCACGGTACTTGCAGGCCGCGCTGAGCCCCCGTTAGCCAAGGAAGGCCATCTACTAGGTCCTCAGCTTCGCCGGTACCGCGCTCAAATGAAGTATGAGGTTGATTGACACCTATGTCGGCGATATCTATTGAGAATCTGCATCGGAACTTCAAGAGGAGAAATGGGGGTCTATTTCGTAAGAGCAGCCGCGAAGTTTGCGCGCTTCGTGGGATCAATCTGGAGATCGAGCAGGGAAGCCTCTTCGGATTGCTGGGCCCGAATGGGGCTGGGAAGACTACAACAGTCAAGATTCTCACGACACTGCTCCTACCCAGCAGCGGGTCAGTACGCATTCACGGTATAGATGTTGCTGCCGATCCCAGGCAGATCCGAGGCCAAATCGGCTATGCCTTCGGCGGCGACAAAGGTTTCTACGATCGCCTCAGCGCTCGGGATAATCTGCTCTTCTTTGCGGATCTATATCAACTTCCCCTCCGTGATCAGCGCCGGAGGGTCGACGAGCTGCTTGAACTGGTTAGTCTTGCAGAACGACAAGCTGACCGGGTGGAGACATATTCGCGCGGTATGAAGCAGCGTCTCCACATCGCCCGAAGTCTGCTACACAACCCCAGCGTCATCTTCCTTGATGAGCCCACTAACGGTCTTGACCCAGTAGCCGCTCGAACGATCAGAGCTGCGGTATCGCAACTTCGAGAGGCCGGAAAGACTATCCTGTTGACTACGCACTACATGTTCGAGGCTGAAGAGCTCTGCGACCGCCTCGCCGTGATCGATCACGGGCAGATCCTTGTTGAGGGCACGGCTAGGGATCTCGCAACAGCAGCGCAGTCGGGGATTGCGGCCCGGATAGAGACGCGCGGTTCGAACCTGGCGCTCTGCGAAGCGCTCACTCAACTGCCGGCTGTCATCGATGCTTCACTCGAGTTCCTTAGCGACCGTGAGCTGCTCACGATCCGGACATCGCTGACTTCCTCTGAAGAGGCCGAAGAAGTCATAAAGAAATGCCTAGAGAACAGGGAAGAAATCACACTGCTACATATATCGCTCCGAGAGCCGACTCTCGAAGACAGCTATATCACGCTCGTGAGCCAAGGCAACATCGGAACACCAGTATGAACGCAATCGGAGCCCTAAGGGGCATCACATCGTTCCTCACCGCTACATGGTTCCACATGCACGATCTTACCCGGGACAGATCTGACTTCGCGCTGAATTTGATCAACCCGCTTTTCTACGCTTGCATCGCCTACCTCCTCCACGCTGCGGGAGACGGGAAGCGAAATCTTGCCGACCTGATAATTGGTGCCGGCCTCATGGGCATGTGGAGTTCCATTATGTTCGGCGCTGGCACCGTTATAAAGATGCAGCGTTTGCAAGGCACTCTGGAGTTCCTTCTAGGATCACCGAAAAGGTTCTCATCCGTTGTCGCCCCCATCACGACGGCAGTTTCTCTCCTTGGAGCGGCGTCCATGTTAGTGACCTACTTGTGGGGGGTGGCTTTCATGGACGTTCGAATTGTACTGGAGCGCATTCCAGGGATGCTATTCGTTGTCACGGTCCTCACCGTCGCGATGGGGGCGTTCGGCCTGCTAGTCGCCGCTCTCTTTGTCCAGGCACGGCGAGCCGAGAGCATGGCTTCCCCGATGATTGCCCCCCTTTGGATGGTGTCCGGCATCATGGTGCCGGTGACTGATCTCGTCGAGCAGCTTCGCCCAGTTTCGCGTTTTCTGCCTACGTCCTGGGGAGCAGAAGCCCTGCGTGCAGCCAACGCAGGCTCCTCGTTTCTTCCGGCACTCGGGTGGTGTGCCATAACCGGTTCAGTCTACCTGCTCGCAGGCTCCTGGCTGGTGAACCTAGTGGCCAAGCGATCCCGGCACAACGGAGAGCTAAACTTGTGGTAAATGACCGGCCTTATCGGCGCATTATAGGAAATATATTTTCTTGCTGGAATACTTCTTGGCTCTCGTTTCGCGCCTTATTCAATTGGTTAGAGCCCCGTCATTTTGTCCTCGCTATGGTGGCCACGCCAATTATGGAGCTTATATTTTTCGCATTTCTCGGCTCAAACTTGGGGGTGGAAAATGCGCGATTCTTCTTACTTGGTGGCGCCATGATCGCTTCATGTTTCCCGGCTGTCGCGGGAGGCGTTATGGCTCTCACGAGCGAGCGTTACTTCGGTACCCTCGAGAATATTTTGGTAAGTCAACGATCGAGAATATATTTGCTGCTGATGCGGGCAATGCCATACAGCCTTGCGGGTGTCCTGGCGGCTGTACTAACGCTTTCAGCGGGGATTATCGCCCTACGTGTTCCGCTGCCTGTCGAGGAACTTGCGACTTTCACCATCCTTTTGTTCTTTGGCTGCCTCTCTTCGGCGCTGTTTGGTATGTCCCTCGGAGTGCTCGGCCTTCTGGCCGGCAACGTGTTCCTACTGATAAACGTGGCGATCACTGCGATATCCATCGGTGCGGCCCTCGTCGTTCCACTATCTGTTCTTCCCCCGTGGGTGAAGACCATTTCTCATCTAATGCCGTTCCGCCATGCTGCTGAAGGTGTACGGGCCATGGGGGTGCACGATTTGGACAATGTGCTCTCGTCCATCGGGCCTGAACTGGTTGTGGCCGCCGGATGGGCGTTAGCGTTGCTTTCTTCGTTCCGTTATCTTGAATCGAGGATTTACCGTGAGGGGTGAACTCTATCAATCCAGGCGTCCCGACGACGGTGTCTTGCTGCTTAGACCGCATAATGGTAAGCAGATGATTGCGGGAGTCGACCTGGCTCCAGTCATCATTCCGGTAAGCATTGATGAGAACTGCTTCGAGACGGTCCATGTTACGCCTCGCTTGGAAGAGTTCCTGGGCGGCCAGATCTTCTTGCAACAAGTAATTGATTTTCCTTCGACAGGACGTAAACGGCGACTCTTCGTTGCCGAAGCCCAGAATGGCTCCGGCGCTGAGTGGTCCTGGCTGCCGGTGGATGAACATCGTAGCGACCTCGCTGATGTCTTGAAAAGTGAATTTGCTGGCGCAGTATATCTTGACCGGTTTTGTGAGTCGGTAGCTGATCAACTCTCGGGAATGTCTCCCCTTCCTTGGTGCAAGCCAGGCTGGTTTCAGGCCTTGTTAAGACGGATCAAGGATTATTTTTCCGAGCCAACCGAAGTACACCCATACAAGCTGCGGGTAGGTTATGTAATCTTGCGTGCCGCAAACAGTCAGGGTATGTACGAGCTACACGCGGTAGCGCCATGCAGCACGTCTTGGTGGACAAGCGACTCGCTCTACAGCGCAGACATGAGGGACCTTTTGCAAGGCTGGAAGCCAGAAGTCGTCGCTTCTTTTCCGGACCTCGGTATCGAGATCCGGAAAGCTCCTCTTGGCACCAGCTTGGCCCGGTTGGGAGACCTGGCCAGTTGGTCCCCCGCGATGAGGGCCGTCGCTGACTTTCAAATGCGCGCTTCCACGATAGTGGATTCTTCTGGATCAATAGAGCCTGGCGCGCTGTCTGCCCGCTTCAATCTTTGCCTACAAGAATGGAGAGCGCACGCTTCTAATAGCGACGGATTCGGAAAGCGTTCCCTCAAGTGGATTCAAGATTCTGTGTCCGAGGCGAGTGAATTGCTCTACAAATCTGTGTTGCCTCAAACGCTTATCAATGGGGCCCTGGCCAGTTTCACTATATTTTGTGAAGGTAGTCGAATTCAAGTATCCGAGTGGGAACCAATCTATATCACTCACCCGTTCACCACATTGGCGCGCCTTCTGTCCCATCGCTCAGGCGCCTTGGCCAAGTATGCGTCGGCTGACCTGGCGCGGCCCTTCGTAGGTGCATGGCTGAGGGTCGGTCGGCCTATCGATGTGTCTCAAGAGGTCAGGGCAGGAGTCATTGTAGGAAGCGCAATCCAGGCGACTGTGGCATGGGAGCGAGGGCGAGCGTTCGCCACTTCAGGGATTCCTTCCCTGGAAACCCAAGTAGCCGACCTCTGCCAGATCATCCTCCGCATAACACAAGACTAATTCCTTGCGAGTTGTTCGATGAGCAGGCGCCTCTGGGATTACGAGTTGTCACTATTAGCGACATCAGCGACTCATTTGACGACGGTATCTCAACTCGGTGACTTCTGTTTCGCCATACATGTCCGTCTGGACAGCACCATCCGGAGCATAGTCTGCCGCTGCATAGAATACTCGAGCGCGCAAATTGTCGCGCAAGACCCACAATTGCATGGTGGAAAACCCTTGAGAAACAGTATGGTTGTGCGCTGCATTGAGCAGGGCCCGCCCGATCCCTTGACCTATAGACTTCGGATCCACATAAAGGGCGTACACCTCGCCAGGGTTTGGGGCGTCAGTCTCACCTCGATAAGGTCCGAAACTCACCCAACCGACAGCACTCTCATGTGCGTCGACGGCAACCACATCCATTACCTGCCCTCGGGACGATGTGAACCAGGCTCTGCGTCTATTGGCGTCGGCAGCAATCGTCATTTCGTTCAAATATGTCTCAGGAATGATGCCTGCGTAGGCCGACTGCCACCCCCTCACTCGTATTGCAGACACAGCGTCGACATCAGCTTCAGTCATTTCTCGAAGTCGTATCATCGTATTGTTACCCTTTTTTGCTGCAGGTGGGGCTTAAAAGAGTCAGTTCCGGTGAGCGAGCCCATAACAGACGGGAAACTAGGAGGCTGAATCCGTACGATGCTCCTATGGTTGGCAAGCAGCGTTCTGAAAACTTCTCGGAGCGGCTTTTCCCGGCTTTGAAGGTGGAAACCTCGCTCTTAGTCTGGTTGGCTGAACGATTCGGCTGGGAGTTGATTTCAAGTTCCAGTCAGCCTTGCCCCAGTTATCACGCCGGTTGGGTTGCGGCTTCACGAGCCCCGCCAGGGGGCACCGCGCTGAGCGCCTTCGGCATAGCAGCTGGCTCGATCCCGGCAGATCACCTCCACTGATGAGCCTCCAGCCAGGCCGCAAACGAGTCCGCCGACCGATCCGGCAACTGGTCGACCGGATGGCCGCCCTCCACATCTACCAGCACCGTTCCGTAGGTGTGGCCCTTGCGCCAGGCGAACTCATCGACCCCCAGCACCCGCGGGGTCGCCACCTGCGGGTCAGGCATACTCCGCAACAGCCGCAGCAGCGTCGAGCGGGCCACCGTACAGGCCAGGCGCGCGGTATGACGGGCACCGGGACGGCCCCCAGGGCGAGCGCCACCGCTCCCAGCAGCCTCACCAGCCCCCCGCCCGCCAGCCGTGCCGGCTGGTCAAGCCCGGAACCTGCTCGGCGAAGGTCCGCTTGTCACAGGCGGTGTTGTCGCAGAAGAAGCGGCGCACCCGCATCTGGACCAGCACCTCCTGCGCGGCTACCGGGAGATCCGACAGGTACCGCTCATAGACTAGCCTCGCGCTTTCACCGAGGAGAACGTCTGGTTTGATCGTTTAGACGCGAAAAGTGCCTTGAACTGGAAGGATTGGACTTGCTGAGGGT
The DNA here is from genome assembly GCF_040683095.1 of Sphaerisporangium sp. NPDC051017. Lineage (NCBI taxonomy): Bacteria > Bacillati > Actinomycetota > Actinomycetes > Streptosporangiales > Streptosporangiaceae > Sphaerisporangium > Sphaerisporangium sp. NPDC051017. The sequence goes on along the minus strand of NZ_JBFBCI010000116.1, from coordinate 621 downwards.
CCTGTCCACGCCATTTCGAAAGGCACTTTTCGGATGCAGTCTATCGGTCGTCGCTCCAAGATCGTGGTGCGGCACCCTGGGTATCTCGTACACGTATTCCACGGAAATCGGGACATCGGTTGGAAGGTCGAGGATGAAGTGCTTGACCGCTTCGACCTCCTCGAAGAGTTCCGCGAGCGTACGAGCGCTCACCCCGGAACGGATGGGAGCAGCGGTGGGATCGGCACCCCATACGACGATCTTCGTGTCGAGCGTTTCCTCAAGAGTGACGCGGAACTTCAGGTGGTTAGTGGTCGGCACCGTCAAGGTCATCGCAGCCAGCCCTCTCCGAACACGTGCACCAGGTCGCGTTCACGGTTGGAAGGTAGTGACCAGGCGTTGGCTCGTCTTGGATACCGGAGGTTGGGGCTCCTACGGAACATCGTTTCGGTCCCGAGGTGGCGGGTTTGCGCTCGTGGCGGCGCGGGGCCATGCGTGCGTACCAGCGGAAAAGGGGCCGGCTGGGATGCCGGCCCCTTTTCAGGGGTGGTTACTTGTAGGGGGTCAGGAATTCAGTGGGCTTCAGGGGGCGGGAGGAGATGCGGACGTCGCCGATCCAGCCGTAGAAGCCCTGGCCGAACT
>NZ_JBFBCI010000115.1:0-8039 GCF_040683095.1 Sphaerisporangium sp. NPDC051017 | reverse complement strand
CGACCACCGCCTCGCACAGCTCTTCGACACGCCGTCGATGGTCACCGCCTACCCGGAAGAGACCTCGCGGCTGCTGTGGCAGGACCACACCTTCCCGGCGCTCCCGCTGCTCGCGCGGTAGCTACCGGCAGGTGCGAGAGGGCAACCGCTCGGCGGCGTGTCAGGAGGACATATAACGGCGGGTGGCGCGGACGCGTAGGGCGGCCCAGGTGGCTGGGCCGCCCTTCTTGCGTGAGTGGGTCGGTGGGTCAGTGGGAGAAGGCCTGGAATTCGGCGGCGCGGATCTGGCCGGCGAACGGGCTGGCGGTGGCGCAGTCGGTGCTGGAGTTGGGGTCGTCGTCCTGCTCGCCCAAGTACAGCGGGTTACCGGTGCACTGGCTGGACACCGTGCGCAGGATCAGATGGGTGGCGAGGGCCTTCGGGACGTCGAGCGACTTGATGATCAGGTCGCCGCCGCGCGGGCGCGGGAGGCTGGTGGCGAAGGCGTCCTTACGGCTGGTGTAGATCTTGTTGTAGTTCGCCGGGTTCGCGCAGTCGGCCCCGGAGGTCGCGTCACACGCCAGAACCTCGAAGGCGCGGAGCGCGGAGAACCTGTTCTGCGAACCGGGGTCGGCGGCGTCGTTGATCGCGGGCCGGAGCATGGCGCTGACCTGAACCCTGCGGATCTTGACGGCGTCGGTGCCCGCCAGGTCGACCATGACCGAGCGGCCGGCGACCGGAGCGGTGAGGGACGCCCAGTTCGTGGCCTCGGTCTCGTCGATCAGCTTGTCCTGGTTGACCCCGTCGCCGGTCGCGACCGCGCCCGCCGCCGCGGAGGCGTGGTTGCGGGACATCTCCACAGGGAGGTCGGTCGGCCGGTCCTTCTTCACCTTGAACTCGAACCTCTTGTGCCCGAACCCGGGGGCCACCGCGACGAACGAGTACTCGCCGGGCACGATCTCGAAGGTCGCGCTGAGCTCGGTGGCGGGATCGGTGTCCGCCACCGGGACGACACGCCCCTCGTAGTCACCCACGTAGAGGCGGACCGGCGCACCGGCGGCCTCGCCGCGAGGCTGCAGGGTCACCGTGGCGTTGCCGCCGTTCGGGGAGGCGAAGCTGGGCGTGGGGTCCGGGTCGGCGGTGCCGTTGCTGGACGCTCCCGCGCCGAGGCCGTGCTCGGCGAACGCCTTCCACATGATGTCCTGGTTCGCGCCGCCGAAGCGGAGGGTGTCCGCCGCGAGCATCGCGTCCCTCATGTCCACCATGCTGAGGTTGCCCGCCGCCGTGAGCAGGAAGGCGTCGAAGTGGAGCTGGACCCACCGCCGGTTGCCCGGGCACTTGTCGAGCGGCTTCTGCCCGTCGGCGCAGGCCCGCTGGTCCTTGGCCGAGCCCTTGCCGTACCTGCCGATGAAGGCGTCGCGTACGTCGAACTGGGTCGCCGACCAGATCTCGCCGTCGGCGTGCACCTGCTGGCCGACCAGGTCGTAGGCGATGTCGCTGTAGTTCAGCGGCGACTTCGACATGTCGTAGTTGCGAATGCCCCGCTCGGAGTCGCCGGTGACGTAGCCGCCGGTCACGTACGGGGTGTCGCCACGCGGCCGGTAGCCGTTCTCGAACAGATACTCCATGGCGAACAGGTCGGAGATGCTCTCACCCATCGCGCCGGCCTGGGCCCCGCTGAGCCCCGCGTTCGGCCCGGCGACCATGCGGTTGGAGATGGCGTGGGTGTACTCGTGCCCGATGACCGACATGTCGTAGTCACCGTCGACGCACGGCGGGTAGAACGCGCCGGCCTGCGGCTGCCACAGGTACATGTTGGTGATCGGGGCGATGCCGTCCGCCGGGGTGATCTGGTTGGCGTTGTTCCGGATCGACAGGACCCGGGCGCCCGCCTGGGCGTTGCCTCGCTCCGGGTCGCCGCCGAGCCCGCCACGGTCACCGTTGCTCACCTGCATGTTCCAGGCCTTCTCGGTGAAGCCGAGACGGTACGACCAGTCGTGCATGCGGTTGTGCATCGCGTGCAGGTTGGAGATGGCCGCCTCGAGGTCGGCCTCGCCGGGCGCGTCGAACGCGGCAGGGTCGCACTTGGCCTTGAACCACTGGTTCTGCCACGGGAAGTCGTACTTCCGGCTCGGGGTGACCACGTTGCTGCGCGTGCCGACCGAGTTGGAGGAACCGCTGGCGCGGTTCTCGAACGTGCGCGCCGCGTTGCCGAGGCTGGTGTTCGTCGGCGTGTTCGTGGCGTGATCGACGTCCCAGGCCCTTCCGGTGGCCGCGTCGCCGGCGACGAGATCACACCGCCACCCGGGGGTGGCGCACCAGGTCTCGCGGGTGTCCCTGGAGGAGTAGTCCGCGGGGGGATTGGCCGGGAACGCCGACCATGCCGGGGTGTCCGGGTCGAAGTGGTCGACCAGGTTCTCCCTGACCAGGACCTCGCCGCTGACGGCGTCGACGTAGGTGGTGTAGGCCGCGGGCTCGTCCTCGTGCCCCTGCTCGATCAGCGTGACCTGGAAGGCGCGGTGCACGCCGTCGGCCGCGGGGACCGCCACCTCCTCCACCCGCTTCGTCGAGGCGGCGACGAGGTCGATCTCGCCGTCGCGGGCGGCGATCTCCAACGCCCGCTGCTCCGTGATGGCTGCGGCCGGAGGTGCCTCCGTGGCCCGTGACAGCGTCGAGGAGGCGTACACGACCTTGCCCTGGCTCACGCCGACCGACACCAGGCCGTCGTAGCCGGAGGGCAGGCCGCCGAACGTCTGGCGCAGGAGCACCGCGTGCCCCGTGCCGATCGGATTGACCGCGACCGTCTCCAGCGCGTCGACGGCTTCCGCTTCCAGGCCGAAGAGGCCCGTATTGGCCTTCAGGTAGTCGCGGGCGGCCTGGGCGGGATCGGCGGCGAGCCCTTCGGCGAGCGGCTCTGCCGAGGTGACGAGAGCGGGGGTGCCGAGGTTGTTCCACCGGACGGTGGCCTTGGTGGACTTCCTGGCCGCGAGCGGGGGCGCCACCCGGCCGGTCCTGTTGTCCTTATCCGGTTTGCCGTGGTCATCGCCGTGGACCACGGAGACCTTCCGCTGTTCATGGCGCTGGTCACTGCGCTCTTCGCCTTGTGCGGCCCCGGCGAGGGAGAGGGTGAGCGAGGCTGCGGCGGCTGTGACGATGATGGTGCGTAACGGGGGGAGAGACGACACACTTGCCTCCTGAAATGGGGACGTCGCCGCCGTTGGCTACGTCCCATCTGCTGCGACAGTGGTAGCACCCCATGGAAATCCTGACAAGATCTTGCAAAGTGTGAAAAATAGCCATATATGGGACCGGGTGGTCGCAGACAATCGGCGGCCGAGCCCCGGCGCGCTCACCTATCCGGGGCCCTGGAGCAAGCCCACAGGGGGTCGAGGACGGCCGGTGCGAGTCACGCACTCGGGGGAGTGGACAAAAGACAACGCCCGGCCACCGAAGCGGCCGGGCGCCTTGGTCTTCACCGTGACCGATCACCCGTTCGCGATGACACGGTCCGCGAGGGGGCGACGTGATGGAGTCCCGCCGTCAGACCGTTCCGCTCTTGGCTTCCTGGAGGAATGTGTGCCATTCGGTGGGGGAGAAGATCAGGGCAGGTCCGGCGGGGTTCTTGCTGTCGCGTACGGCGATGACGCCGGGCAGGTTGGAGGCGACTTCTACACATGTCCCGCCGTCGCCGCTCGACCAGGAAGACTTACGCCACTTCGCGTCGCTCAGGTCCATTGCGCCGCAACTTCCTCTAGTCCGCCGCATGCCAGGTGGTCAGCTCGTGCTACGGAGTCGGCCATGCTTGATGCCACCGAGAAAAGTCCGCCACTCCGCTGGAGCAATGGTCAGGACCGGGCCGCGTGGGTCCTTGCTGTCGCGGAGGGCGACGACCCCGCCCAAGTTACTGGCGACTTCCACGCATTCGCCGCCGTTGTTGCCGCTGCGAGAGCTCTTCTTCCATACCGCTCCGGTGAGGTCCGCGGGGATCAAGTTCCTTGGCTCCACTGCTTTATCGCTTTCTCGATCATTTTGAGCGATTCGCCTGGACGATATGCCTCTGTACGCAGTCTGTCATAGCGATCCAAGATCAGCGAGACGAGATCGTCCTCCGCTGATATTTCGCCTCTGCCTGCGGAGTCTACGGATACGGTCGTGGCCGCGTCCGCCAGTTCCGCGATCACGAAAGCTGACGAGAAGCCATCGGTGCACGTGGTGTCGTACGGGACGATCTGTACGGTAACGTGCCGGCGACCTGCGATGGCCGCCAAGTGGTCGAGTTGCTCGCGCATGACTCCCGCACCACCGATCGGGCGATTGAGAACCCACTCGTCCAGCAGCACGCGCAGCTCGGGTCGGCTGTCCCCTTGCAGGATCTCCTGACGCCGCATCCGGGCGGCGACCTGTTCCTCGACCACGGTCTCCGGAGTTGAGTAGTGCCCGAGGAACACGGCGCGTGCATAGGCCTCGGTCTGTAGCAAGCCAGGGATCAAGGACGGACCCCAAATGCGCAGCATGGTCGCCTCTGGCTCGATCTCTTCTACCCAGCGCAGAAACCATCCCGGCCCCGAAAGTGGTTGATGGATGCGTTGGTAGAGGCGCACGAAGTGATCACTGCCAGGGGGGCCGAGGACACGGTCGCACGCCTGTGCGAAATCGAGTTGAGGGGTGCGGCTGCCCGCTTCGATGTGTCCGACAAGGGAGGGTGAACATCCAATATGTTCGCTTAGTCGTTTCTGAGAAAGCCCTTTCTGTTTGCGGCAGATGGAAAGTTCGTGGCCAAAGCGAGCGATAGGGGATGTGCGCGGATCATGGGCATTGGGCACGATCGTCTCCGGACTCTTCTGGCACGTTAGGAGCCTGCTTACACGATAATGACTTCCCTTACATCCGGTGGGGAGTTCTGTAGCAGAACTGTCTTTCAGTCCTGTAGGCGCGCAACCCCTTACAAGCAGCACTCTGGGCGTACAGCGATCGAGTCGCCAGAAAGGTCGGCGACTGAGATCCGACATTCTCCCTACAGATTTGGGGGCGGACATGACCGTTGACTCCTCAAACGTTCCTCACGGCAATGCCGGACGATCTACTAGCCCTGCTGATCTACGGCGGAAATCTCGCGTCGGCACCGTGCCCTTGCGGGGCGCCGTTGATCTGCTCGGGAGGTCGAGTTCGGTTTCGCTCGCGCGGGCCTACGTGCGGGGGCTGCTGATGGCGGCGGGGCGCAGGGACGCGGGGGACGTCGAGCTTCTTGTCGGTGAGCTCGTGGCGAATTCCGTCAAGCACTCGGACTCGGGGCGCAGGCCCGGGGGAGTGGTGACGGTCAGGGTCTACGACGACGGGCGGACGGTTCACGTCGAGGTGACCGATGAGGGGTCGGAGGCCGGTATCCCTCGGATTCCGGCTCAGGTCGATCCGCTGAGCGAGAGCGGGCGCGGCCTGTGGCTGGTTCGGGAGCTGTCCACGGAGTGGGGGTGGACGGAGGACGGCTCCGGGCGGACCGTGTGGTTCAAGGTCGTGTCCGGCGAGGGGGCCGGGGTGTGAGGGGGCGGGGCGGGCGGGGGTTCTGGAACGTTTCGAGCTGGACGGGTCGTGATGCCGCCTGTAGCGGGCCGGGGGCGGTCACCGGGAAAAATCAAGAGGGGTGCGGGTATGGCGTGCGGGCCGTTCACACGGTAGAAACACTCTCGATCACATCTTTCGTAGCTTGATACAAGCCGGGAATCCCCGCTACCTCGGATCCGGCCGTCAGTGTCCGGCCGCTCGTCCCCCAGTAGGCAGGTTCGATGCGCTTGGGAGTTCACTCGGCCATGAGAGAGCGCTCTCCTGTCTGTTGTAGCACCCAGGCGCTGGGTGCCGCACCCCCGCTGTCCAGCCACGCAGCTCACCACCCGGCGCCGTACGGCCACTGGAAAGGATGAACCGTATGCCCCCCCAGCCTCCCGGCAACGGAGGTCCCGCGACGCGGCGGTCCCGCCGCCGTCACCTTGGCCGGGCGTTCGCGCTCAGCCTCGTTCTGGTGAGCGGCGTCGTGGTGACGGGTACGCCCGCCGCCTCCTCCTCGCCGCACCACGGCCCCGTCGGCTTCGGCGCCAACGTCACCGTCTTCGACCCGAGCATGCCGGTCAGCGAGATCGAGGCGGTCCTCGACGCGACGCACGCCACGCAGGTCGACAATGAGATGGGCGCCAACCGCTACGCCTTCCTCTTCAAGCCGGGAACGTACGGCACCGCCGACGACCCGCTGAACATCAAGGTCGGCTACTACACCGAGATCGCCGGCCTCGGCGCCTCGCCCACCGACGTCGTCATCAACGGCAAGGTCGAGGTCTTCAACCGCTGCCTGGAGAACGGCGGCACGGGCAACTGCCTCGCGCTCGTCAACTTCTGGCGCACCCTGTCCAACCTGTCGCTCAACATTAACCAGACCGGCACGAGCGGCTGCCGGGCGTCGGCGAACTTCTGGGCCGCGTCCCAGGCCGTGTCCATGCGCCGCCTCAACGTCAGTGGCGGCGGCCTGTCGCTGATGGACTACTGCACCGCCGGACCGCAGTACGCCAGCGGCGGCTTCATCGCCGACTCCAAGCTGCCGTCCGTCACCAACGGATCGCAGCAGCAGTGGCTGACCCGCAACAGCGAGGTCGCCGGCTGGTCGAACGCGGTGTGGAACCAGGTCTTCTCGGGCGTCGTCGGCGCTCCGGACGAGGCTGCCTTCCCGAACCCGCCCTACACCACGCTCGACACCACTCCGGTGAGCCGCGAGAAGCCGTACCTGTTCGTCGACGCGAAGGGCAAGTACAACGTCCGCGTGCCCGCCGCCCAGAAGAACACGCGCGGCGTCACGTGGGCCAACGGCATCACGCCGGGCCGTACGATCCCGATCTCCGACTTCTTCGTCGCGAAACCGGGCGACTCGGTGCGGCTCATCAACCTCCAGCTCGCGCTCGGCAAGAACCTGCTGCTCACGCCGGGCGTGTACGACATCGCGCGGAGCATCGAGGTCCGGCGTCCCAACACGGTGGTCCTCGGCCTCGGGCACGCCACCCTCACCGCCGTCAACGGCGCGACCCCGCTCGACATCGCCGACGTTCCCGGAGTCGTCGTCGCGGGCGTCACGGTCGACGCGGGGCTCAAGGAGTCGCCCGTCCTGCTGCGGGTGGGCAAGAAGCACGGGCTGCTGCGCCTGAGCTCGCCGTCCAACCCGACGACCCTGTTCGATGTGTACTTCCGTGTCGGCGGCCCCCACGTCGGCAAGACCGACACCGCGCTCGAGGTCAACAGCGACAACGTGCTCATCGACCACACCTGGGTGTGGCGCGGCGACCACGGCGTCGAGGGCTTCACCGACACCCAGCGCTGGAACACCAACACCGGCCGGTACGGCGCCGTCATCAACGGTGACCACGTGACCGCGACGGGCCTGTTCGTCGAGCACTTCCAGAAGTACAACACGGTCTGGAACGGTAACGACGGCACGACCATCATGTACCAGAACGAGCTGCCCTACGACCCGCCGGCCCAGGCCGACTGGATGAACGGCGGCGTCGAGGGCTACGCCGGGTACAAGGTCGGCGACCGCGTCAGGACGCACAAGCTCTACGGCGCGGGCGTCTACGTCTTCAATCAGAACAACCCGTCGATCCACACCGAGAACGGTTTCGAGGTCCCGCGGACGCCCGGCGTCAAGCTTCACCACATCATGACGGTGAACCTGAGCGCGGGCACGATCGACCACGTCGTCAACGGCGAGGGCGGCCCGGCGGACACAACCAGGATCGGCTCGCCCGTGTACGTCACGGACTACCCGGCCCCGTGACCGGCACCCGGTAACGAGCACGCGACATGAGGAGGCGCGGGGTGGCCGTACGCGCCCCGCGCCTCTCTGGGCCTATGGCCGCGGTTCGGGGCGCCCCGGAGGCGCCCCGAACAGGTCAGACCTCGTCGATGGTCATCGCGCCCTCGTTCGGGCGGCGGGACAGGTCGATGCCGAGCTCCTCCGCCGCACGGAAGACGTCCTCGTCGGTGTCGCGCATCTCGATGGACATGCCGTCGCTGGACAGGACCTC
>NZ_JBFBCI010000114.1:0-8288 GCF_040683095.1 Sphaerisporangium sp. NPDC051017 | reverse complement strand
ACGCACGCCCTGAACAGGGTCAATTACGTGATCGGCATGCTCAATTACGTGATTGCAACCGCCTCACCGCTGCGCAATTCCGTGATCGTCGACAGCCTGACACCCGTGGATCTGATCGTGGCCTCCGGCGGGGAGCCGCTCCTGCACCGGGAGTTCATGATCTACCTTGCGACCCGTGCTGCGGCGACTGGCCGACAGATGGAGATCGAGACCAACGCCACCATTGCCCCCGGCGCGGATCTGGTTGCCACCGGGGTGGCCTTCAACGCCGGACTGAAACTCGCCACGTCGGCCGTTCCGGTCAAGAAGCGCATCAAGCGGGAGGTGATCGCGGAGCTCCAAGCCACCGGCCGGACCCGCTGGAAGTTCGTCATCAGCGGGCCGGAGGACCTCGCGGAGGTCTCAGACCTGGTAGCCGAGTTCGGGCTCACCGAGGTCTGGCTGTCCCCGGAGGGCCGGACCGCCGACCACGTTCTGACCGGGATGCGGTCGCTCGCCGACTTCGCTCTCCTGCACGGCTGGAATCTCACCGGCCGCGATCACGTCTTGATCTGGGGAGACCTGCGTGGACGGTAGCGTGCACCTCCTCACCTGGGAGGCGGTCGGACAGCTTGGCCGTACCCTCGCCTCCGCCGTCAGATCAGAGGGTCTGCCGCAGGTCATCGTTGGGATCGCCCGAGGCGGGCTGATTCCGGCCGTCATGATCGCCCACCATCTCGGCGTCCGGGACGTGAGGGGCATCTCCCTCGCCCACACCGTCACCGACGAGGTCGCGGCCGTGAAATCGCCCGAGGTCTTCGTCGGCGATCACCGGCACCTCGGCGATCTTTCCGGCCAGGACGTGCTCGTCGTCGACGACATCGCCGGCAGCGGAGACACGCTGAACGCGATGGGGGTTCTGCTGGCCACGATGCGCCCAGCCCGCATCCGGACTGCGGTGCTGTGGCTCAATCTGGCCAACTGGCAGCCTCGCAACGCGGACCCAACGTATGTGGGCGAGCACGATCAGGGGTGGGTGGTCTTCCCGTGGGAGAAGAACACCGCGCTGCACGCGACGCCCGACGCGACGCCCGACGCAATGGCCGGACCAGATCACAGCCAGGCGAGGGCGGACGGCACACGCCAAGCAGGTGCCCGGCTCATCCCCTCAGTTGGAGGACCGGAGTGACGACAATCGCCTTCTGCCTGCTGACCTACCGGCCGGACCACCCGTCCGGCATCGAGCGGAGCATCGCCGCTTTGACCATCGGGTTGCGTCAGCTCGGCCACACCGTTCTGATCCTCACCAGCAGCCCCGCAGCATCTGGCCCGTCCGCGGATGCCGAGGCATCCGAAGATCCGGACCTGATCCGGCTCACGTCGGTGCGGCTTCCGCAGCCTGCTCATAACGATGACGTGCTCGCCGCTCTCGCTGATCCTGGCCCGGTCGTCGCCGAGGTACGCGCCATCCTGGCCGACCGGGCGGTCGACATCGCCTGCTGGGGGGCACCGGTCTGGGGGCTGGGCTATCTCGATCCCGCACCGCCCGGGGTGCGGACGGCGTTGATGGCCCACAATGAGATCCGGCCTCGCTCGGCCGACACGTGGCGGCTCGCCCTGCAGGCCGCCGACGTGGTTCTACCGGCCAGTCCCTACCTGGTGGAGGCCGCGACCCGGGCGGGCTGGGACTCCTCCGCGTGGCGAGTCGTCCCGAACGCCGTCCTGGTCCGGCCCGACCCGGTCGGCTACGACGAGCGTGAACGGCTGCGCTGCCACGGACCGCTGCGGACGGTGTCGCGGGCGGTCGCCGACAAGGGCCACCCCGAACTCTTGGAAGCACTGCCCGACACCTGGAGACGGCCGGTCGAACTGGTGCTGGCTCGCGCCGACTTCGAGTTCGTGCGCGGTGAGGCCGAAGAAGCGCTGGCGGCGTGCCGACGCCAGCAGCAGCGACGCCCCGACGTCGTCCGGCTCCTGCCCGCGCTGCCGTGGGCGAGGGTGCCGTCGTTCTTCGCCGAAGCGGCCGTCACCGTCATCTGCTCCACCAGCCCGGAGACCTTCTCACACACCGCCGCTGAAGCGCTGTCTGCCGGTACACCCTTGATCACCTACGACCTCGGATACGTCCCTACTCTCGCCGGGCCCGCCGGACGTGCGGTCCCGGTGGAGGCTGGCTTTCCCGCGCTGTGGGAGGAACTCGCGGCGCTGCTCGGCGACCACGATGCCTACCACGCGGCCAGCGCCGCAGCCCCGGCCCGGATCGACCCCCATACCCCCCTTAAAGCCGCCCAGGCGTTCCTTACCGCCACAGCCTGAACACCCGTCAAGAGCACGGGCGACAGCACGGTTACGGTGGCGGGTCGGCCTCTGCCGCCCTCGCCGCCTCATGTGAGCGCAACGATCGAGAGCACCACCAGCGCCATCCGCAGCAGGGTGGTGCCCCGTCTCCTCTACGGATCAGGAGGGCGCATGCTCGGACTCCGCCCAGGCGAGCGAGCACTTGTTGTCGCCGCGCACCCCGACGACGAAACACTTGGAATGGCCGGCACCATCGCCGCCTTGACCGGATACGGCGTTGAGGTCGATGTCATCGCCGTCGCCTGTCTGTCCGGGCCCATGTACGGAGGAACCTCCGACGCCGACATCCGGTGCACGGAGTTTCGGGATGCCTGCGCTGTTCTCGGCGCTTCGGGCACCATCGGATGGGTCGATGACGAACGCGCCGCCAACCCCGGCGCCCACCTCGGTGCGCTGGTAGCCGTCATCGAGGAGAGCTTGGCCGCCTCCACTCCGGCAGCGATGTTCATCCCCACCGGTGGCCATCATCAAGACCACCGCGCGGTCCATCACGCCGGGCTGGCCGCAGTACGACCTGGCCACCGCGCGAACAGGCCACTGCCCCGCCTCATCCTCGGGTTCGACGGCCCCGAAGACCGCATCTGGCTCAGCGCGGGCCTGGACCGGCCGGTTGCCGTCGACATCACCACCACGATGACGATCAAGCAGAAGGCGCTGCTGTGCTACCCGAGTCAGATCCGCCAGGATCCCCATCCCCGGAGTGTGGAGAAGATCCAAGCATTGGACCAGGCCGCCGGAGCCGCTCGGGGCGTTCAGGCCGCCGAACTGTTCGCGCTGTATCGGATGGAGGTCTGATGGCCGACCTCACCAGCTCAGCGATCGGCCCCAAGCTCACGGCTGCGGCTTCGCCCGCCCTGGTGCTAGTTCCGCATCAACCCGCCTACCTGCCCTGGCCGGGTTACCTGGCTCGGCTGCTGGATGTCGACCAGCTCCTGCTTCTGGACCATGCCCAATTCAGCGGACAGTGGCAGCAGCGCAACTACATCGAGGGCCCCAACGGCCGCCGCCGCCTCACCGTCCCGGTGAGGCGCGACTTCGGGCAGTCCATCATTCAGGCGCGCATCTCCGGCGATCAATGGCGCAGGCGGCACTGGCGGAGTCTGGAGGAGAGCTACCTACGCGCCGAGTTCTGGCCGGACTGGGGGCCGCGTCTGGCCGCCATCTACGATCGCCGCTGGGAGCATTTGGCCGACCTGAACAGGGCTGTCTTGGACCTGCTGCTGGAAGGGTTCGGCATTCAGGTCACGATCCTGCACAGCAGCGCCTTGGATCCCGCGGACCGCAAAACTCAGATGCTCATCGACCTGTGCCACAAGACCGGCAGAAAAACTCTTCGGCTCGGTGCCGGGGCCCACGCATATCTCGACATCGCTCGTGTCAACCGTGCCGGCATCGCCGTCCAGATCGCGACCTACACCCACCCGCCCTACCGTCGCGGACGGCAGCCCTTCATCACCGGCTTGTCAGCGCTTGACCTGCTCCTCCACCAAGGACCCTCCGCCAGGCACGTCTTGGCCCAGGGCGCCGAGACCGCGACATGGACCGAGATCGAAGCGGCCGTAGGGGCAGGAGCGGCATGAGCGAGATCATCGCCAACGGCCTTCGCGCGGATGCCGCGCCGCGCGACTCGGCCGAACGGCGCGCGTTCGATCAAGACGCGGTGGAGCATCTGATCCGGCAACTGTTGACCGCAATCGGCGAAGACCCGGACCGTGACGGGCTCAAGGACACACCGCGCCGGGTCGCCGCATGGTGGGCGCAATTTCTCACCCCCGATCCCGGCGTGCTGGACACGGTCTTCGACCACGACGACGTCGGCGACCAATGGGTGGCCGTGTCGGACATCGAGATATGGACCATCTGCGAACACCACCTCCTGCCTTTCCGCCTCTCCCTGACGATCGGCTACATCCCGGCGGGCCGTGTCATCGGCCTGTCCAAGATCGCGCGAATCGCTCTCCGGCATGCCGCAGGCCTGCAGCTACAGGAGCGGCTCACTGCCCAGATCGCCCAGACTCTTGCTTCGCTCACCGGTAGCCCCGACGTGGGCGTCTGGGCTACCGGTGAACACCTGTGCATGAGCATGCGCGGAGTTCGGGCAACCCGGGCCCGGACCAGGACCGGGTGCTTGCTCGGACGCCTGCGCACCGAACCGGGCCTTGGCGACCGCCTCCTGGCAGCGACTGAACAGCGGAGGCACGGATGAGCGGCGCATCGCCTGAGCGCCCCGCCTTGGACGTGAACGCGGCCGTCAACAGCCCAGGGCAACCGGGATTCGCAGATGGGGATCGCAGCCAGCCGACGACGGCCCTCACGATCGCCTCGGCAACCGACGCGACGGTCCCATGGATTTCCCTTGAAGGTGTCAACGGCATTGGAAAGACACACCTGATCCGGAGAGCCGTGCAGGCCCTGGGACCACGTTGCTTCTCGCTGGTGGAGCTCCCCGACACGCCGGCTGCTCAGCTGTCGGGCCAGATCATCGCGGCGCTGCAGGGTGGTGACTCCTTCCTCCGGACCGGCGTCCCGCGTACCGAGACGCTGCTGCTCGCCGCCCTGCACGTCCACCGGTACGAGACCGCCCATCCCCGTCCTGGGCAGATCGTGCTGGAAGACCGTGGCCCGTACACGGTCGCGGTCTACCAGTCGGTGATCCTCAATGGCCACGACCGGATCGAGGGCACTCGCGGCGGCGTCGCCGGCGAGGAACTGCTGGACACGGCCCACACCGTCTTGGATCTGATCACACCGTGGCGGCCGCTGCCCTCGCGCGTCCTCCTGTTGCTCGACGACCCCGACCGGTGCCTGGCGCGATTCCAAAAGCGGGAGGGCCGCACCGTTCGTTCCGACGAGGCCGGGCTGATGCGGCGGGTCACGAACCTCTATGAACGGCTGGCTGCCGTGGACCCTTCCCGATTCCAGCTCATCGACCGGCGTCTCTTTGACGAGGACCAGTGCGTCGCCGCGATCGTCGACGCTTGTATCCAGGCGTCCCTCCGTGAATCCGCCGAAGAAGATCAACGCGCCGAAGCTGACGCGGAACCACCGAAGCCGAGAGGGGGAGCGGTATGACGCAGAAGGTGTTCCCCGCGGACCCGGTCGGCGCCAGCCAGGCGCCCTTGCCGCCGACGCTGCTGTGGGCACTTCGGTCGCCCTGCTCCAAAGGGTGCCGGTATTGCTACTTCGGGCTGCTCGAAGACCACAAGGTCGTTCCGGTCACCGAGGTCGGGCGGCTTTCGCACCTGCACCGGACCGACTTGAACCCCGCTCAGGTCCTCGCTTTCGCTCGCACCCTTCCCCGATCCAGGGTCCGGCGGGTGTTCCTGGCGGGCGGAGAGCCGCTGATCTGGCCGCCGATCCTGCCACTGATCAAGATCCTTAAAGAAGGCGGCCTGCAGGTGATCGTCTGCACCGAGGGCACGCCCCTGAATCGGCCGGACATCGCTGAGGCCCTCGTCGAACTCGGCGTCGACGCGGTGTCGGTCTCACTGGATTCGGTCGACCCCGACTACAACGACCGGCTCCGCCCCTCACGCAACGGGAAGGACGGCTGGGCCGAGGTCATCTCGGGAATCACCAAGCTCATCGCTGCCCGAGACAGCCATCATGACGGCACACGCCAGGCCGATGGCCCTGTCCGACCGGACGGACAGGCACGCCCCAGAGTCGGGATCTACAGTGTCATCACCCGCGAGAATCTCGCCGACATTCAGGCGGTCCCGGCGCTCGCGCAGCAGCTGGGCTGCGACTACGTGGTCCCGCAGCCGCTTTCTCTCGACGCGGGCCATGACCTGTACCCGATGACTCTGAGCGTCGGACACGCTCCCGACGTGCTGAACCACTTCGCGGCTGTTTCCGCTCACCCCTCGGTTCATCTGCCAGCGGCACCGTACCCGCAGCATGTCGCCACGGCGATCAGCGCCCCATTCGCCACGGTCACCGGCTGCTTCGGCGGCCGGAGCCTGTATTTCGCCCAGCCGGACGGGATGCTGTGGGACTGCCCCTCATCCCACCGGATCGCCGCGACTCCCTCCCACCAGCACCGCACCATCCGCGACGGCGACGCGGCAATCCTCTTCGGAACGGCCACGCCAGGATGCGGCGACTGCACGTTGTTTTCCACCGACTGCGTGCAAATGTGGCCGCTCATGGACTTCAGCGCGATCATCGGAGACAACCATTGACCGGCGCTCGTGTGACCGATCCCCGCAGGAGTGAGGCCGGGGCAAGGCCGCTGCTGGAGCAGGCCCTGGCCGCCATGCCCGCACCGCTCGGATCCACCCCCCAGGTGGACGCGCTGGAAGCGGAGTTGAAAGCCGTCTACGGCGTCGACCACGCCATCGCCGTCTCATCAGGGACGGCCGCCCTGCAGACCGCCTTGATCGCATCAGGCGCCCGGCCCGGGACCGAAGTTCTCCTCCCCGCGTTCACGGTCGTGATGGCCGTCGCCGCAGTCACCGCCACCGGCGCCCATCCGGTATTCGTCGACAGCCGCCTGGGCGGCTCCGGCGGGAAGAACAGCGGCTTCGTCCTCGACTTGGATGACGCCGCCGCGAAATTTAGCGGCCGGACCGTGGCCCTGCTGCCCGTACATTTCGGGGGACGGACCGGCGACCTGGACGCTCTGCGGGAATTCACCCATGACCGCCGAATCAAACTTCTCGAAGACGCCTGCCAGGCCCAGGGAAGTAGATGGCGTGGACGCGCCGTCGGCACGATCGGCGATGCGGGCTGCTTCAGCATGAAGGACGGCAAGTTTGTCATTTGCGGTGAGGGCGGCTACGTCCTGACCGACGATCCCGACATCGCCGCCACGTCCGCTGCGTTCCGCAGTCACTGGCAGACCGGAACGTCCACCCACCCGGCCGGCCATCACCTTGGCCTCAACCTGCGCTTGGCCGAACCTCTGGCGGCCCTGGCGCGGCACAGCCTCGCCGACCTCGACGCCGCCCTGCGGCAACGCCGGGATCAGACCCGGCTGTTGACGACTTTGGTCGGGAACCTCCCCGGCCTGGAACCCATCCAGGCGGGTCCAGGCGAGGAGCCCAACGAATACGCTGCACTGTGGCGCATCGGCGTGCCCCGGCCGCGCGAACTGTGCGAGCGGCTCTCCGAGTATGGGGTGGTCAACTCCGTGGGCACATTCGGGTTAAGGGCTGCCTCTGCGCACCCAGCCTGCCGGACACTGGATCCGGTGCCGTGCCCGAACGCCGAGCAGGCCGTTGACGAACTGCTGTCGGTTCCGCTGACCTCCGCGCTCGACGACGAGCACATCGACCGGCTCGCCGCGACAATCCGCACACAGGTGAAGGCATGGCGTTGACATGGCATTGACCGACCCGGACTTCCTGGCGATGACCTACCTGGTCATCGACTTCGAGGCGCTCACTCCCACTGGGCGGCCCGCCGAGCCGATCGAGGTCGCCGCCATCGCCGGACGCTTCTCCGCCACCGGGGCATGGCGGGAGCTCGGCCGCTACAGCGCGTTGATGCGGCCCCCTGACGATGTGCCGATCACGAGCTTCGATGTGCGCCAGAACGGCCTCACCGAAGAGGTCCTGCGCAGTCAACGCCCTCAAGCCGAGGTGATGGCCGAACTGGACGGACTGCTCACCACTCCGCCATACCGGCTTGTCGCCCACAGCGCGCACATCGAGGCCACCCTCATCAAAGGGAAACGTTCCCATTGCCCTACCCTGGCCGCGACCCCGTTGCTCTGCACGGTCAAACTAGCCCGGATCGCCTATCCCGAACTGCACAGCCACGCTCTGAACGAACTGCTGTCCTTCCTGAGGATTCCCAAGCCCGCTGATCGGCACCGGGCCCTTCCGGACGTGCAGCTCACCGTTGCCATCTTGCAGGCGATCCTGTCGGCCGGAGTCGAGGCGGGTGCCTGGCGGACGCTCTGGGACCTGCAGATCGCCGCCGGTGTCTACGTCAAATCGCAACCG
>NZ_JBFBCI010000113.1:0-8487 GCF_040683095.1 Sphaerisporangium sp. NPDC051017 | reverse complement strand
GTCGACTACTACCAGGTGGATCCCGAGGGGGCCAGCGACCATTCCGGCATCGTGACCGTGCTCAACACCGACCGCATCGACACATCACAGATACGGCCTTTCACCTGAACACGAACATCGACGCCCACTCCGCTGGCGGCGTGCTCATCGTGGGCCTGGCCATCAAGAACGCATGGCCCGTCGGCCGTGATGTGCCGCCCCCCGCTCAAGGGTGAGCGGGATGGTCCGAATTTCGGCCGTATGTGCTCGCCACGGTAGGAGCCCGTGGCTGGAACCCGGCGAGCCGCGATGTCACAAGGAGGATGGCACGTGATCAGGTGCATTGCCTTCGATTTCGGCGGCACGCTGGCCCCGAGGCACTCTAAAGCGGTAGACCCGGATGCGATCGTCGTCCTGAGCTTGCTTCGCTCCCGTGGCTATCGGCTGGTGCTGGCCAGTAACACCCTGCCGCACCAGGATCGCCGTGCAGCCCTTGTGCAGGCCGGCGCCGACCGATTCTTCGCCGAACTCATCCAGTCGCATCAATTAGGGTTCGCCAAACCTCAGCCGCAGTTTTACAAGGCAGTGGAAGAGGCTGCCACCGTGGACAGCCCGGGCCAGATCCTTTTCGTGGGAAACAACATCACCAAGGACGTCGCCAAGCCCCTCGAATACGGGATGCGCGCCGTACTGATCCGATCTGAACCGCCGGCGCCTTGCGAGCGACTTCCCGCCAGAGCGCTGCTGATCTCAACTGTGCATGAACTGCCCGGACTGCTGGACAATTTGGAGACCGGATGCTGATCGCCTCGTGGAACCTGCGGAACGGCGGAATCGATGCTGGCGACACCGGCCGACTGACCCGCCAACTTAGCCTCCTGGCCGGCCTGGAGGCCGACGTCATTCTGATCCAGGAGGCCAAGCACTGGCTGCTCAATGGCGCCCAGGGCCTGCACTTCGCCGAGCGAGCGCTGGACATGCGCGGGTATGTGGCCCGGGCCGCCCGACATGACTGCCACCTGGTGGTGCTCATCCGCCCTGGCCGCGGCCTGGAGGTGCTGCGGGAACGTCATGAACGGCACCCGCCGTTCTGGCATGCCCAAGCGCGCGTTGAATGCCGAATGGCAGGAATCGACCGCCCGGTGATAATCGCCTCTGCGCACTTCGCACCCTTCAACCCGTCCATCCGGGAGGAGGAAGCGCGCGCCAGCAGCGATCTGGCGAAAAGTTTGGCGGTGCTGGGCGGTGACTTCAATGACCCTGGCCTGGGTGACCCCGCTGTGGACTGGGGAGCGCTACCGGGATACAAGCAGGTGAGGCACGGCCCAGACGACCGGGCCGCCGCTCGCTCGCTGCACCAGGCCGGATTCGTGGACGTCGCCGGTTTCCTATCCGACCAGCGGAACGTTCCGGGCTTGCGCGCCCCCACCGCGGGGTTCGGGCAAGATTCGACTCCCATCCGCTGCGACCGAATATACGTCTCAAAGCCACTGGTACCGGCCATTACCGACTATCGCATGGTCGAACAAGACGATTCCGATCATCATCTGGTGACCGCTCGCCTCAATCTGGGATACGCCCGGACTGTCTGCAGGTGATCACCTGCTACACACCGCTGGGACGCCGCCGCCCCCGACGTCTTGGACGCCTTCGCCGCGACGGAGGTCAGGTTCTGGGCCTCGCCCGCCCGTGCCAAACCTGGCCCATGAGCGTACTGGCTCAGTGCTCGGCATCGCACCGGTGAGCGGGCGCTGACAGAGCGTGCGACGACATGGCCGGATCCCCACGTCCCCCTGTTGTCACATGTTCACCCGACCCGCGCTGTTCGGGTTGAGCGGGGCGGATCCGGCTGCGCTGCTCATCCATCGCCATCGATTGAACCCAGCCGGATCGCGATGCTGCGAGCAGTTCCTCCGCCTTGCCAGGGCCGCCGTATTAAATTCGCGTATTCAAGCACGGCATCTGGATGTATTCGGTTTTATGTTTTTTCGGAGCGATTTTTGTGAACGTCATTTTAATGTTCGAGGGTGGTGTTACCTGTGACGAGCTCGGAGATCCAGGACAGATGGGCACATCAGGTTGAGGCGGTCGCGGCCATGGAAGAGGCTCTGGCCCGCGGCGGGCGTGCCACCCTGGAAATGGCGTGCGGAACGGGGAAGTCGGTCGTCGCCGCCCGAAGCGCCGGGCGCCTGGCGGCTCACGGACGCGTGCTGGTCGCGGTGCCGACGCTGGAACTGATCGTCCAGATGTTACGAGAGTTCCGGGACCACGGTCTGGTTGATCTGGGCGAGGTGGTCGGCGTCTGTTCCAGCGACGAGATACGCCACATGCCACGTGGCATGGGTGGGATGACCTCTTTTGCTCAGGTCACCACGGCGGCGGCTGATTTGGCCACATGGACTGCGGTGAAGGGCCGTGTGACCGTCCTGACCACCTACCACAGTATGCCCGTGGTCGCCGCCGCGCACGCCGACCATGCCATGCCGCCATGGGACCTGGTAATCGCCGACGAAGCTCACCGCACTGCGGGCCTCGTCGGTGGAGCCTGGACGCAGATTCACGATGATGTCGCCATTCCCGCCGATCGCCGTCTCTACATGACGGCGACTCGCAAGATCTTCGAGGAGAAGGGCGATGTCCCGGCGTTCTCCATGGACGACGAGAAGGTCTATGGGCGGGTGGCGTACCGGTTGCCTTTCTCCACGGCATTTGAGCGCGGTCTGATCGCGGATTACGAGATCGTCGCTGCGGCGGTGACCGACGAGCACATCAAATCACTCACCGACAATCCAGACGTGCGCCTGCAACTCGCCCGAACCGCCGTCAGCGCTCAGGTCCTGGCCACGCAGGTCACGGTGTTGCGTGCCGCGGCCGATTACGGCATCCGGCGCGCGATCACGTTCCATAACCGCGTGGCTGACGCGCAAGGATGGGCGCAGACCGTCCGGCAGGCATGGGAGATCATGGACGCCGGCCAGCGGCCAAGGTCTGTCAGTGCCTACGTTGTCCACGGAGCTCAAGATCCTACGGTTCGCAGGTCGATCCTCAAACGGCTGAGCAAAGATCCTGATCACCCCGACGAACTGCGGATCGTATGTAACTCACGCGTGCTCACCGAGGGCGTCGATGCCCCCGCAGTTGATTCGGTGGTCATGGTAGACCGCCGCACCTCGGTCATCGACGTTGTCCAGTCAGTCGGCCGGGCGCTACGCCTTGACCATCCCGGCAAAATCGCGCGAATTATCGTACCCGTGCTGCTGGAACCGGGTGAAGACGCGGAATCGGCCATAGCGGGATCGGCCTTTGGCGAGGTATGGCAGGTACTCCGCGCCATGCGCGCTCTGGATGATCGCCTAGCGGGCCAACTTGATGCCGGACGACTTCGCCTTGGCAGTACCCATCTGCCTGAAACACAGGCCGATGACTCGACATCCGAATCCACCATCGTGATCCCCGGTTCCGACAACAGGATCCCTAAATGGCTGTCCCTTTCCGGTATTCCGGTGCCCAAGGGATTCGCCGAAGCGATCTCGCTGCACGCCGTGAAGTCGGCGGCGTCGAGCTGGTACGAGTTCTATGGTGCCGCAAAGCAATACTTTGAGATTAATGGTGATTTGGGCCTGCCCATCAGCTACGAAGCTCCATCAGGTCTGCGTCTCGGGCAATGGCTTGGTTACCAGCGCAGAATCCGCAACACGCTGCCAGAGGAACGAGTTCATCTCCTTGACAGCATCGGCATGCTATGGACTAAGAAGGATCTGGCACGGCAGCAGTCATGGAAGAATGGGCTTGCCGCCGCCCGGGCGTTCGCTGCCGCCAACGAAGGATTCCTGCACGACGTTCCCAGGGATTTCCTTCACGAGGGGTTTAAGCTAGATCCCTGGCTTGTCAGGCAGCGCAGGCACTACAACGAGGGAACGCTGCCAGCGGAGCTGAAGACGGCGTTGGATGCCATTGATCCGACCTGGCTCAGTGGAAACTCCCTTTGGGATGCGTATTATCGGGATGCCCTCCTGTATTTCCAGAAGAATGGCAATCTGCGTGTCGACGACACGTATAGAAGCAACAATAGGCTCGACCTTCCTGGATGGCTCAAAAGGCAACGCCGGTATAGGAGGTCTCTAAGTGCGCGGCGCCAGAAATGTCTGAATGAAATAGGGATGATCTGGTCGGTTCCCGAAGACGAGTGGGATTTGGGCCTTTCCGCCGCGCGGGCCTATGCGGCTGAGCATGGCACCTTGGATGTCGGTTCAGGCTGGGTTACCGCAGATAACTTTCCTCTGGGCAACTGGTTGCGCAGCTGCCGGAGCCGTGCGGATCGGTTGTCGGGTGAGCAACGTCAGGCTTTGGAGGCATTGGATCACGACTGGGCTTCACAGCGATACAGCCAAGTGAGCTGGGATAAATACTACAACGCGGCAGCCGTGTACGCTGAAAGGCATGGGCGCCTGCCCGCGCAGGGGAGGAAACACCTTCCACCTCCAGAAGGACTGGACTTTCGCGACTGGTTAGTAGAACAGCGCCAGCTTGCACGCCACGGTGTGCTGTCGGCAGAACGTCATGCCAGGCTGGATGCCTTGGACCCGCACTGGCGGCCGAAGCTGACGGAGCAGCAAAAATGGGAAATGAATTTTCAAGCAGCCGCAGCATACGCCCAAAAGCATGGAGCTTTGCCATTCGGACGCGGGGCGCCGGTTCCAGACGGACATGACTTTCGTGACTGGCTCAATTTGCAGCGTGAGCGAGCTAGGGGAGGTTCCCTTCTGAAGGCGCGACGTTACGCGCTCGCAGAACTCGATTTCAACTGGTTGGACGGTCCTCCCAAAGCTGTCGCCCGCGATGCCATTTCGAACGTCGCGTCAGCTTCCACGACCTCCAGGCGCGGCGCAACGGCGAGGCCGGTCCCGATGCCGATGTTCGCCTCGGACGATGAGGCACTCATACAGGCCGACGATGGGCGGATGGATTCTACTCACCTCCTGGAACCCTCGGAACGGCGGGATTGATACAGGGCTCGGCAGCCGTCTGAGCCGCCGGCATTTAACTCACGGCACGTGTGGACTCGTCGCCTCCAGCCGGATGACGAGGCCCTTAAGAATAGGAGACGCCATCGAGTAGCACACGGCAGACCTGCCTGCAATGGAAGCAACATTCGGTGGTCTGACCGCCGGTTCACGCATCTGCTGTGGCGCGTTGAGATGTCCGGCGGTAGCGTCGTTAGACCACGCGCTGACCGGGAGCACCGGAGGGTGGGTTAATGGCGCGCAGCCTGAAACGGCAGATGGACGACTTATCGGCCCAGCTTCGCGCGCAGGGCCTGGCCTGGACAGACGTCGCCGAGCGGTTTCGGGCGACATGGCCTCTCAACCCCCGTCAGGCATTCCGCGAGGCGCACCGGTATACGCAGGCGAAAGTCGTTGAGCTGTGGAATGTGCTCTGGCCAGAAGCGCCTCTGACCGTGCGTCGGCTTGGTTCCTGGGAGGCATGGCCCCGTGGCGGCCACGAACCGCCGATCGTCGCCCTGAACAGACTTGCCCGGGTCTATGAGTGCCGTGCCATTGATCTGGTCGATGGTGAGGACCACCGGCCAGCCGAGGAACGCCGCCTCTCCTCGCTTCCTCCCTCGGCTGCCGTTGGAGGCCTCACATCTGACGATCTTCACAACGTGCTGGTCACTCTGCCAGTCCGGTCCGGCATCGGCGGCGGGCACGCCTTCGGTTCGATGCGCGATCAAGAGTACGACGCCCTCGTCCAGACCCTTGCCGACTGGGCGCGTCGCGTGAAGCGGCGCGAGGTCCTGGCGCTCATCAGCGCAGCGGCTGCGGCTGCGGGCGTATCCCCGCTGTCGGCTATTGTCAACGAGGACGAGCTCGACCGGATCGCGCGGGTTGCCGAGGCAGCCGTGCGCGTCGATGCCGCGACCGTCGGGCATGTCGAAATGGTGCTGCATCACTGCATGCGCCAGGAGGACAGGCTTGGCCCCAAGGCTGTGCTGGAGACTGTCTACGCTCAGCACCAGCTTCTTAGCTCGCTTCTGGCGGGCGACGTTCCCCGCGGGCTGCGGAAGCGGATGCTGTCACTGCTGGCGAACCTGCGCCGGTTCATCGCCTGGACCCTCTTCAACCTCAACGACTACACCGGCGCCGACTATTACTACGACCGCGCCCGTGCTGCCGCGCACGAGGCCGACGACGACACCCTCAACAGCTTCGTTCTGGCTAACTGGAGCCACCTGGCGACCTGGCGCGGGGACCCACGCCAAGGCGTCGAACATGCTCTCGGGGCTCTGGCATGGGGGCAGCGTTCCGGTAGCAAGCTGCTCACCTCGTACTCCTCGGACGTTGGCGCGCGTGCGTACGCCGCTGTCCAGCGCCGCTCGGGTAAGGCAAATCGTCATTCCGACTACGCCCTCTGCATGACTTCCCTCGATCGGGCGATGCGCGATCTGGCGGCTGCGTCAAGCGGCGATTCCGGCTCCGAACTGCTCTACTTCTATGGGGACGGCCAATACCTTTCGACCAGGTCGCGCTGCCTTCTGGATACCGGCAACGTCCAACAGGCACTGGAACTGGCAACCGTGTCACTGGCCGGCATTGATCCGGCCTTCGTGCGCAATGTCGCCTTCACCCGTCTGGACCTGGCCCGTGCCCACCTTGACCTGAGGGACATCGACCTTGCCTGCCAGGAGATCGGTGAAGCCGCTCATCTCACGAGCCAGAACACCTCTCCCCGCCTGGCCCGCCGGGTTGTCGACCTGCGGGAGGCACTTAGTCCATGGCAGCGGACCAAGAGTGTGCGTGAACTCGATGACCGCCTACAGGTTCTGCGGCTGCCGGCCTGACAAGCCGGTGGAGGGCATCTGCTCCAAGACCATGATGTCGAAGCGCGGAAACGGGACCGGCGGGTCCATGTCCTTGTGGGACACCCTGCGCCAGCCCCAATGCCGGTAGATGGCGATCGTCTCGACGGCCTTGGGTTGAACCGACAACGACGCACGCTCTGCGCCGGATCCGACCAGCAGTTCCCACATGATCGCGCGACCTGTACCGCGCCCCCTGCGGCCAGGCAGGACGCCGTAGTCGATGACCACGAACGTCCGCGTGCCCGTCTCAGTGGCGAACCCTTCCTCCACCGGGCGGGCAAGCCCCTCCCACCAGGATGAACCCGCTGGGAGCAGGTATCCGTAACCGAAGCCGACGTGCTCCTGCCCGGCACGCGCGGTCACCAACCGGAATCCCGGACGAGATGTCAAGGCGGGGTAGTAGGTCCGCTGGTTGGCGAACTCTTCTGGCGTCCCGTCGAAGGGCGGCAGGCTGAACACAGCCTCGTACAACCTGCACACGGTCTCGGCCAAAGCCAGAGCATGGCGCCCACCGTGGGACTCTATGACCGTTTCGGATGCCGACTGCCGCATGGCGACCTCCCCGCTTGCATCCAACGGAACCGTGATGTCATCAATTCCCGCTGACGTTCCGAGCACGCAAGGATCGGCGCTCAAACCACCGATGGTGGTACCTGGTGCACCCGGATCGGCCATCAAGGGAGGCCGTGACCAGAGAAAGCAGCGCGAAACCGGCGGTCAGACCGCATGTCCCGCAAAGGAAGGCGAGTCGACAATAGGGGATAGTCCGCTGAGAACGTGAACGCACCTCCGGCCTTCGCCGACCGTCTGTGCCGAGGATGTGACGCCGATGTACGCGATCCGCAAGCAGTTCAAGTTCGAGGCAGCCCATCACCTCAACGGCCTGCCCGACGACCACAAGTGCGCCAAGGCTCACGGGCACTCCTATGTCGTGGAGATCGAGCTCTCCTCGCCGGCACTGGATGCCACTGGTTTCGTGACCGATTTCGCCAACCTCGCTCCGATCGGCGGCTACATCGCCTCCACCCTCGATCACACCTACCTCAACGAGCTGCGCGCCGTCGACGAACACGGCCAGGACGCGGGGCCGTTGTTCCCCCAGCCGAGCAGCGAGCAGCTTGCCCGCCATCTCTACGACATCGCTGTCCAGCTCCTGCCCGAATCGATCTCCGGCTTGGTCACGGCGGTCCGGATCTGGGAGACCGCATTCTCCAGCGCCGTCTACCTTCCCGGTGAGGCCTCATGAGGGCCCTGGAGATCGGCGGGCAGACGGTACCAGTGTCGGAGCTGTTCTACAGCTTCCAGGGCGAGGGGATGAACCGTGGCCGTCGTGCTCTGTTCGTCCGCTTGATGCAGTGCAATCTGACCTGCGGATATGCGACCCCTCCAGGCCGCGGGGACATGACGATCCGGGGGAAGATGCTCTGCGACACCGAGTACACCTGGAACACGGCCAAACCGGGATTCGGAGACGGTGCGCGCCAGCTGATGCCTGTCCAGGTGTGGGAGGAGCTGCTGGGACTCGATCCCGCCACGAACAATCCCGGCCTGACTGTGAACGATCTCGTAATTGAGCAGGGGGACGCTCACGTAATTGAGCGGGTCCTGGTCTGAGTTCTGTTTTATCGCGTACTCGTCGTGCTGGG
>NZ_JBFBCI010000112.1:0-8862 GCF_040683095.1 Sphaerisporangium sp. NPDC051017 | reverse complement strand
GCCACGGGCACGGGCCTCGTCCGGGTTGACCAGTTTCACCTCACCCCGGCCCTGAAGGACGCGATCGTCGACTACTACCAGGTGGATCCCGAGGGGGCCAGCGACCATTCCGGCATCGTGACCGTGCTCAACACCGACCGCATCGACACATCACAGATACGACCTTTCACCTGAGCACGAACATTGAGGCCCACCCCGCGTCGGCGGCGTGCTCATCGTGGGCCTGGCCATCAAGAACGCATGACCCGTCGACCGTGATGCGCCGCCCCCCGCTCAAGGGTGAGCGGGATGGTCCGAATTTCGGCCGTATGTGCTCGCCACGGTAGGAGCTCATGGCTGGAACCCGGCGAGCCGCGATGTCACAAGGAGGATGGCACGTGATCAGATGCATCGCCTTCGATTTCGGCGGCACGCTGGCCCCCAGGCACTCTAAAGCGGTAGACCCGGATGCGATCGTCGTCCTGAGCTTGCTTCGCTCCCGTGGCTATCGGCTGGTGCTGGCCAGTAACACCCTGCCGCACCAGGATCGCCGTGCGGCCCTCGTGCAGGCCGGCGCCGACCGATTCTTCGCCGAACTCATCCAGTCGCATCAATTAGGGTTCGCCAAACCTCAGCCGCAGTTCTACGAGGCCGTGGAAGAGGCTGCCACCGTGGACAGCCCGGGCCAGATCCTTTTCGTGGGAAACAACATCACCAAGGACGTCGCCAAGCCCCTCGAATACGGGATGCGCGCCGTACTGATCCGATCTGAACCGCTGGCGCCTTGCGAGCGACTTCCCGCCAGAGCGCTGCTGATCTCAACTGTGCATGAACTGCCCGGACTGCTGGACAATTTGGAGACCGGATGCTGATCGCCTCGTGGAACCTGCGCAACGGCGGAATCGATGCCGGTGACGCCGGCCGACTGACCCGCCAGCTCGGCCTCCTGGCCGGCCTGGAGGCCGATGTCATCCTGATCCAGGAGGCCAAGCACTGGCTGCTCAATGGCGCCCACGGCCTGCACCTGGCCGAGCGAGCGCTGGACATGCGCGGGTATGTGGCCCGGGCCGCCCGACATGACTGCCACCTGGTGGTGCTCATCCGCCCTGGCCGCGGCCTGGAGGTGCTGCGGGAACGTCATGAACGGCACCCGCCGTTCTGGCATGCCCAAGCGCGAGTTGAATGCCGCATGGCAGCCATCGGCCACCCGCTGATACTGGCCTCGGCGCACTTCGCGCCGTTCAACCCAGCCATCCGGGAGGAGGAGGCGCGTGCCAGCACTGATTTGGCGAAAGGCTGGGCGGTGCTGGGCGGTGACTTCAATGACCCTGGCCTGGGTGACCCCGCCGTGGACTGGCGAGCACTGCCGGGATACAAGCAGGTGAGGCACGGCCCCGACGACCGGGCCGCCGCTCGCTCGCTGCAACAGGCCGGATTCGTCGACGTCGCCGGTTTCCTATCCGACCAGCGAAATGTTCCGGACTTGCGCGCCCCCACCGCGGGGTTCGGGCAAGATTCGACTCCCATCCGCTGCGACCGAATATACGTCTCAAAGCCACTGGAACCGGCCATCACCGACTACCAAATGGTCGAACAAAACGACTCCGATCACCATCTGATAACCGCTCGCCTCGATCTGGGATACACCCGGGCTGTTGGCAGGTGATCACCTGCTACACACTGCTGAGACACGCCGCCCCGACGTCTTGGACGCCTTCGCCGCGACGCAGGTCAGCTTCTGGGCCTCGCCCGCCCGTGCCAAACCTGCCCCATAGGGGAACCAGCTCGTCGCGGCGGCTCAGCGCTGGGCATCGCACCGGCGATCCATGCGCTGGCAGACCGCGTGACGACGAGGTTGATTCCCCATGTCCCACGTCGTCACGCACTCACCCGACCCGCTCTTCGGGTCAAGCGGGGCGGATCCGGCTGCACAACTTGAAGTACGCGTACAGTCCGGTGAGCGACCCTGTGACCGCAGCCCGCCGCATCGCGGCGCGCTACGTCCAGCTCCGGGGTCGCCATCCGGTGGGAACACGAAGATCCGGAGCAAGCCGCGCGACAGGTGGTCAAGGCAGTGCGGTCGAGAAGAGACAACATGGCCGAGCGCTGTTGACCACAAGTGACTGATGCGGGCGTGTCCAACGCTGGGATGTCAGCACGTCAGCATCAACCGCCCGGCTGGAGCCCTGCGGGGAGTCTTCCCACTGTGGCCAAGATGGGGCCCCTGCGGGCTGGCACGCTGCTACGGTCAGGCCTATGCGCTCGGCTTATACAACTCGTGCTGTCGATTTGCGGGTTGAACCGGTTGGTGAGGTTCTCGATCGTGTGGAGCGGTCGCTTCAGACACGCCTGAATCGGGACACCGTAGTACGCAAGCGCCGCTCGATTGGCGCGCGGACGGACCGCGATACGTGGGTACGTATCGAGAGGCGAGGGCTCGACCGGATCGGGGTCCAGGGCGGGGACGGCACCGCGTCCGCCGAGGCCCTGCGCGGGATCGCGAAACCTGCCTGGCTCGCCGGCGTCGTGTGGCGGGACGAGACGGAGCCGGTGATGTGGCGGGCGGACGAGACGGAGCTGCTGCCGGGGGCGCCGGTGGGCAGCGCCGTAGTGGCGGAGGATCCGCAGCTGCCCGAGGAGTGGTGGGCCGCGCTGAACGCCTCGCTGAATGCCCTCGCCGCGCAGCACACCAACCGGGTCGCGACACCGGATACCGAGACCCTCACGCAGGAACTGGTCACGGGAAGGATCCACAGCGTCTTCCCCGGCGTCGATACGGCCGTAGGCGAATGGCGTCTGGCCCATGCGGATTTCAACTGGGCGAATTTGACGGCGCCGGTGTTCTGCGTGTTCGACTGGGAGGACTGGGGCATGGCCCCGTGTGGCCTGGACGCGGCAAATCTGTGGGGCGCCTCCCTTGCCGTCCCGGCTCTGGCCGACCGCGTCCGCAGCGAGCGATGTGACGATCTGGAGAGCCGGGACGGCAAGCTGATGACGCTGTTCGTCGCCGCGAAGATCCTCGGCCCCTACGCCGACCCGGACGACCCCCGACTGGGGGCCGCCCGGGAGACGGCGGAGCGAGTGGTGAAGGAACTTCAGACGGGCTGACGGCGGGCTGGAGGAGCTGCCGGTACTCTCGGACGACCTGGTCATCGACCTCGTACGCCAGGGCGCCGATCAGCTCCCGCAGGTGGTCGACGTTGCCTGTACCGACCGCGACCGCGTCGACCCGGGGCAGGATGTAGGCGGAGCGGAACGCCGCCTGGACCCTCGTGGCCCGCTGGGAATGCCGCAGGAAGTCCGCGGGTCGAACTGTTCCCACACGGGCTGTGTGGTGCTACCACCGAAGGCCATCGACAACGCGCCTCGCACGCTGTCCCCGTATACCCAGTCGTTCCTCCACCTGCACCAGGCCGAGGCGCTGTCCCGCGACGGCGATCACCAGAAGGCCGGCACGGCGCTGAACCGCGCCATCTCCCTCTGGGTCCGCTGCACGGAGGAGGAAACACCCGACTGGCTGGACTGGTACGGCGAGGCGCAACTGAAGTCGACCGAGGGCAAGGTCATGCTGCGCTCGGGCCAGGTGGAACGCGCTACAAGCTCCCTGGAGACCTCCGTCAACAAGGCCGCGCCCCGGGACAAGGCCGTGCGGTCCAGCCGTCTGGCCGAAGCCCGACTCGCTGGTAATGACCTGGATGGAGCACTCGACGCCGCGAACTACGGGGCCGAGCTGCTCGAAGACAAGGTCAGCTCCGTGCGGGCCGTGGATCCGGCTGAAGGAGTTCTCTGACCGACTCGGACCACACCAGTCGGTTCCGGCCGTACGTGAGTTCCGCGAGCGGCTTCGGGCACTGTCCGTCGCGGTCTGATCCGAGGTCCCTCCTTCCGGCGGAATCCGCTCAAGCCGCTTCGCCCAATGGCGTCGTACCCATCGATGTAGTCGCGGCCGTTCAGCCAGGTCGCGAGCTTGCCCACGCCGCGTGGCCCTTACGAGTGAGCACGTGATGTCACTGTGCGGGCTCGCCAAGACGATCCATTACGACGTTGGTTACCTGTCGTAGGGAGATGGCTTGAGCGGCACGGTAGTGCTGGAGGAGAAGTGGCCGGTCCCGGGCCGGCATGTCCGGGCGGCCGAGTGGCTGCAGATCTGGGCGGATCTGGGAAGGGCGCCGCGGACGATCGATGCCTACGCACGCGGGTTGGTCGAGTACCTGGAAGTGTGCGAGCGCGAGGGCGTCGACCCGGTGACGGCCAGCCGGGCGCACATCGGCCTGCGGAATGACACCAACGTCGTCAACCGGCCGAGCCGCCCTGCGCTGTGATTGCCAAGGTCAGAAGTGCTTACCTCGAGGACTTCTTCAGGAGCAAGTAGCTAGGCGACGAGTTGCTTGGACGCGGGCTCACGAGCGCTTCTCCCGGGGTGCTGGGCGAGAGCTGCTCGAATGCGCGAAGCTTTGGGATGGCCGACCTGGAGTTCTCGTTTGATCCGGCGGATCGAAGGGATCTTTCCCATGTCGAGCTCGTCGGCGTAGATCTCGATCGCGACCAGGGCGTCGGGATCCGGGAGGGGCGACAGAGCGGTTTCGGGGCCGTCGGCCGGGGAGAACGTCTCGGATTGATCCTGGGTGGGGTCGGCGGCCCGTTCTGCTGCGCGTTCTTTTCCGGAGGTGGGGCGGCCGTCGCGTAGGAGGCGGATGAGGAGTTCGAAGGAGCCGACCGCGACCAGGGCCGGCCAGCCGGCCACGATGGCCCCGACGATGCCGTGTCCCAAGCCGTTGGCGACATTGGCTCCGACGGTGGCGCAGACGCCGATGGCCAGCAAACCCCAGGCATGCCAGGGGGCTCTACGGTTCTTGCGGGTGTAGTGCAGGATCACCAGGGAGCAGGTCGCGACCAGTCCGTCGACGGTGAGGGGGAGGGCTTGGGCGGTGGCGCCGGTCTCGCCGTACCGGGTGACGAGTCGGTAGGCATGTCCATAGCTGATCACGGCGGCGATACCGGTCACCACCAGGACTGAGAATGCCGCTCCCCAGCGGATCAGGCGGTCTCCGGTGGTCTCCTTGGCGTCTTCGGTGGGCGCGAGATCAGGTTCTGCCCGCGGCACGGTGTCGGGCTTGTAGCGAGGATCGTCGGTCAAACAGTGCTCCGAGTCATGACATGGGAGGGGTGAGTGCTTTTGGTGGGCGGTGGAGGGGTTTGGGTGGCAGTGCGGGTCCGGAGCTCGGAGAGCGGCAGCGGCCGGGAGCGGCCTCCGCGCCGATCACGCAGGATCGCGACGTCGCCGAGCTCGTTCCGAAGGTCCTGCTCGGCGGCCTCGACCGCGGCGAACCCCGTGGGTTCGATAGCGAGCATGCGAGTCCACTGTCGGATGCCCGCTCTCACGCAGAAGCCACCGCAGTTGGCGTGGTTCAGGTTGTAGGGCGGGTAATAGAGGGCCGGTGGACGCAGTCCGAGGTCGGTTGCCCAGTCCAGCATGTCGGCTTTGGTGAGGTAGGGCTGTTCGCGCATCGGGAACTCGACCGTCCAGGGAGTCCAGCCCCGTGTGATCGACGCAGTTCGGTGGGCTTCGAAGTGGTCGATCCCGACGTACAGGATCGCCTGGTCCGGGTCGATGTGGGCCTCCAGCCAGCGGCGGGCCGGAATCTGCTTCAACCAGCGAGAGCAGGGCGCGACGCGGTTGTTGCCGAGGAAGCGGACGTCCCGGAACAGCTCCAAGGGTGTCCGCCCATCGCAGACCCGGACGACAGGGAGGCCGAGCTGCTCGGCCGCGTCCCCTCTGAAGCGGTACAGATCAGGATGCTCGACGAGAGTGTCAGCAAAGACCAAGACCATCTTTTCGATTCCGTGCCGTGCTGAGACACGCTGGGCGGCGGCCCAGGAGCCGATACCGCCCGACCACTGCACCACCCGCCACGGCTCGTTAGCACCAGGGATCGGGTCCGGGATCACGCGGGATCACCGGCCTGCCGCCCGTTTCCGGATGCTTCCGAGTCGAGAGCGCTGGTCGAGAACGCTTCTGGATATCGGAACCGGGCCTCGGCAGCGGTCATCTGACCACCGGCCTGGTCGTAGGGGAGCCGGTCGGTCCATCCGGCTCCCCCCAGCGCGTTGCGGGAGTTGGCCATGGTGACCACGTCGAGGTGGACGCTGTTGACGCCGTTGGCCACGGTGAGGGATTTGGAGTTGACTCGGACGATCTCGTACCAGCGCCGCCCGCACCTGACGAAGTCGCCGCGGGAGAAATCGGCGCTGGACCAGACCTTTTCGCCTGACTGCTCTTGAAGCTTGGTGATGTGCGCCTTCCAGTAGGTGATCTCCTCGGTCAGCAGGGTGATCTGCGACTCGGTGACCGCGCGGGCGGTCGGGCCGACGGCGATGAGCACCTCGGCGGTGTTGCGGGCCTGGTCGCGGGAGATGATGCGCGAGCCCTCCGGCCGGTCGGCCAACCGCTCCTCCAGGGTTCGCCCGTAGTCGTTGGTCCAGTCGGTGATGACCGTGATCTCCCACCGCTCGATCCGGCCCTTCAGGTAGCGCTGGTGGCGGCGGACCTCAGCTTCGAGCCGCTCCACGCGCCGGCGGGTCGTGCCGATGTCCTCGCGGCCGGCCTTGACTCCGGCTGCGGCCTTCGCGCGCCTGGCCCACCGTTCGCCGCGCTGCACGTGTTCGCGGCCTCGGTCCTCCTTGGCGTTGCGCCTCTCCTCCTGCCGGACGGTCCGGTTGTAGGAGTGGTGGCCGATCAGGTGCGGCTGTCCGAGCGGGATCTGGCTGCGCTCCTGGTTGACCTGGCCGATCATGGCGCCGCCCTTGGTCAGGGCGTTGTCGGCGTAGCCGCTGAACCGCTCCGCGCGCTCTTTGGCACGGTCGTAGCGCTCGGCCTCCAGTTCGGCGAAGCTGGTGGTAGGCAGGGTGATGTCGTCGATCTCGACCTGCACCTCGTGGCCGAACCCGCGCAGCGCGGCGGCGCACCGGTCGATGTCGTACTGCTTGGCCGGGCGGCGGCGGGTGGAGCCCAGGTACCAGTACGCTTCGCCGTAGTCGGGGTGGTCGTCCAGGTGCCGGGATGGGCGGAAAC
Organism: Sphaerisporangium sp. NPDC051017; assembly: GCF_040683095.1. Taxonomy (NCBI): domain Bacteria; kingdom Bacillati; phylum Actinomycetota; class Actinomycetes; order Streptosporangiales; family Streptosporangiaceae; genus Sphaerisporangium; species Sphaerisporangium sp. NPDC051017. Next base: position 1,811 of record NZ_JBFBCI010000112.1, on the reverse strand, counting down.
CGGCGTCGCGGATGATCTCTCCCGAGCCGTCCGCGTGGGTGGTGCCGTAGACGACGGTGCCGGTCTCCAGGGTGTGACTGATAACGATCACGAACGTTGTGGTCCTTTCGGAGATGAAGGAGCGACTCGCCGCGGCGGCGAGACGATCGAAGGGGTGGTTGAGGGGGTCTCAGCCCCAGTTGTCGAGGTATTCGGGGGCGGGGAACTGGGTCATGGCGCCGGCGATCTCGCTGTAGGGGATGTCGAAGGCTTCGCCCCACAGGTGCCAGGCCGCGTGGTAGGCTCAGTCGGCGAAGGCGCTGCGGTCGTCTTCGCGGACGTGATCGGACCAGGAGCTGATCCGCTGGTGGCCGTAACGCCAGGTCACCGCCCGGACGTGTGCCAGCGCCCACTGCTCTCCGGGATGCGTGGGAAGATCCCGAACGTCCTGCTGGGTCGCCGCCCACGCGGCCAGAGCGCGGGCCAGGTCCCAGAATTGGAATCGGCCACGGATGGCCAGCGTGAACTCAAGCCGGCCGTCCGGTCCCCGCGACAGGCTAAGCCTGGTGGCGCGGGTCCGTTGTGCGGTGGTCATGGCGGGAGTGGTCTTCACGCTGCTTGCTTCCTCGGGGCGAGGTCTTCCACGACGCCGGGGTGGGCGCGGTCAACTCGCTCAAGCAGTTCGGCACGCCAGGTAAGGGCGTAGTCGAGGCAGTTGCCGCAGTGGCGGTGCTGGTGGCGGGGGTGGCGGGCTTCCCATCGGGCGGCTCGTGACCAGGCGAGGCTGTCGCCGGAGACGATCTCTCTGGCGGAGGAGATCAGACCGGTGGTCTTGTAGCCGAAGGCGTGGAGCCGGAGCCCGTAGCGGGCGAGCCAGGAGATCATGAGCGCGACGGGCAGAATGGTGCCCTTGCGGCAGATCGAGCCAAGCCCGACGACCGGCTCGTCTCGCAGGTCGATCCCGGCGGCGAGCCATTGTTCCAGGTGGTCGAGATAGTCCCGGGGACGCCTGCCTTGCAGGACCAGCATCCAGGGCAGATCAGGTTCGAGGCTGCGGAGTTCCAGCCCGTTGACGATCGTCGCCCGCTGATGCTCTGCAACCGACAGCCCGGTCCTGGCCAGCGATTCGTCTTCGCACGGCCAATCGAGCTGAGCGATGTGGCAGGGATGGCCGATCTCGTCGTGGTAGCGGCGCACCATCCGGGCGCCCAGGCGCCAGCGCCCGTACCGGGTGAGTTCCGTGTACGCCCCGGAGTCCAGGCCCCACACCCCGCCCTCCACCAAGCGGGGAAGGGACGAAAGCGGCGACAGCGAGTGCTGCGAGGCATACAGGGGGACGCGCACCCGGGCCAGCCAATCTGGGTGATGGGTGCCGAGGAAGAAGCGCATCAGCCCGCCTTCGATACGTCGGGGCCCTGGGAGTTGGCCGGCGCGTGAGCCAGGAGACGAGGATCGGTGGGGATGCGTGTGATCAACGCGACCAAGCCGCGGCGGACTGGTTGCCCTCCGGCGGTCACCTCGATGAACACCTCATCCAGCATGGCGAAAGCGTCGGCTTCGCTCTCCGCGGCCACCTCCAGGGTCACTTCGACGGTCGAGCGGTAGTGGAAGGTCGGCCCGGCGGGTGGGTCGGGCGACTGCGACAGGTCGATGGTGCTGGGCTGGCCGGCCTGGTCGATGACCGTGAACACGTTGGCGGCCGAGCCCGGAGCGCTGCGATCGGCCCAGGCCAGTTCCGTGTGAACGATCTCGTAATTGAGCAGGGGGACGCTCACGTAATTGAGCGGGTCCTGGTCTGAGTTCTGTTTTATCGCGTACTCGTCGTGCTGGGG
>NZ_JBFBCI010000111.1:0-9568 GCF_040683095.1 Sphaerisporangium sp. NPDC051017 | reverse complement strand
CCGCACCCCTCCACGGACTCCGCCTGTCCCATGGTCATCACCCAGTCACCTCCAGATGCTCGGATTCCCTGCGGTCACAGCAGGTTGGATGGCAAGCTCTACCGAGAGTGACTGATTGGCTACTAATCTGCAACCGGAATCGAGATTATCTAGAAGATTGCATTCGATCTTGTGCACGACTGCAACTCATCGATGAGTGGCAATTGGGCAACTTTGTCCAATTGCCACCTTCAGGACGGACGGCACCGAGGGTGCAGAAGAGAGGGAAGGCCCGAAATGTCGCAAGCAAGCCCTACCATCCGGCAGCGCAGGCTAGCTGCGGAGTTGCAGCGCCTCAGAGAGGTAGCCGGGTTCGCCCGGGAGGAGGTCGCAGAGCGACTCGAGTGGCATGCCACGAAGGTGTGGCGGCTTGAGAACGCCCGTTCCAACGTCACGATAGGTGACCTTCGCCACCTCCTCGACCTCTACGAGGTAAACGGCACACATCGCGAAGCGCTCATCGCGCTATCCCGCCAAGCACGCCAAAAGGGGTGGTGGACCGAGTACCGAGACGTATTCACCGGCTCCTACAACGATCTCGAGGCTCAGTCCTCGACGCTCAGGAACTACGAACCACTGCTGGTCCCCGGCCTCCTCCAGACGGAGGCGTACGCACGAGCGGTGATCCGCGCCGCGCCCGTGATGGATCCGAAGGAGGTCAAGCGCCGTATCGAAGCACGCATGGCGCGGCAGCGTCTCCTCGTCCAGGAAACCACGGGGCCGCAACTGTGGGTCGTCATCGACGAAGCCGCAATCCGACGGCCTGTCGGCGGGGCGAAGGTCATGCGCGAGCAGTTGCAACGACTCATAGAACTTGAGGACGAGTCCAGGATCACGATCCAAATCATCCAAAACGCCGTCGGCGCCCACCCAGGACTAACTGGACCATTCGTGATCCTGGACTTCCCCAACCCCGACTTCTTCGCACCGGTGGTCTTCCTGGAACTCGCTCCGGACGGCATGTACTTGGAGGAGACCGAGCAGATTATGCGATATACGCTGATGTTCGACCACCTCCGTGCAAGCGCTCTGGGTCCGGCCGAGTCAGTTAAGTTCATGAAAGCGGTCCAGGAGTGTCTTGGCGGTGACGACTGAATGAGGCGTGAGATGATCACCAACCGGGATCTGGACGTGTCGCAGGCCGTCTGGCAGAAGAGCACCTACAGCCAAGGCCAGGGCAACAACTGCGTGGAGGTTGCCAAGGTGAAGGCGCATGTCGTGATACGCGATTCCAAAACCCTCGCCGGCACCGCCCTGATCGTCCAGCGACGGGAGTGGTGCGTCTTCCTCTCGGAGATCAAGCAGGGTTGATGGTATGGACCTGCGTCCTCGACTGGACATCGACGTACGGCGACCTTGAGCCTCCCATCTGCGTAGTGCAGGCCGATAGCCTGGACTCTGCCATCGACCTGGCATTCTCCCTGGTCAGCGAGCACTTCACACGCGTTGCGGAGTGGCCAGCCCCAGACGACGTCGCGGAGCATCTCCTGTCAATCGCAACGTTCCACGGCGACCTCTCCACCGCGATCGCGTCGGAGGGTCATTACATCCTGCTTGCGACAGATCTCTGAGACCCGTACCAGCAACATTGGGCACTCAGGATGGGAGAGGCGTACGGGTCTCCACACCCTCGCTACGGATCTTGCGTACCTGCTCGGCGATGTGGACGGCGGCGTCTCTGGGATCTTCGTGCTCCCAGACGCGGATGACCAGCCACCCGGAGTCGGCGAGCGTCCGATCGGTTTGGGCATCTCGCTCCCGGTTGCGCACCACCTTCTCTGCCCAGTAGTCGGCATTGGTAGCGGCCTTGGTGTGGTGCTCAGGACACCCATGCCAGAAGCACCCGTCGAGGAAGACCGCGACCTTCGCCTTGCTGAACACCAGGTCGGCCGTACGTCGAATCTTCGGCAGCGGACGAACCGAGACCCGGTACCGCAGCCCCAACGCATGCACCGCACGCCGCAAGGCGAGCTCAGGCTTGGTGTCCCTCCCCTTGTTCGCCTGCATGCTCTTGCGGACGCCCTCACTGGATGCGCCGACAGGTCTCGTGGTCGCCATACGTCTACCGTACGAAAACGCAAGGTCGCGCGAGGCCAGATCATCTTCGGACAGCGATCAACAAACGATCTCGCTTCGGAGTAATCTCCGTCACAACAACAGAGAGGGAGGTGGCGATGACCAGGTTCACCAGCCTGGACATCTGCGCCGGAGCCGGCGGACAGGCTCTAGGCCTGGAGAGGGCGGGCTTCGATCCCGTGATGCTCTTCGACGAAGACCCCGACGCATGTGCCACCCTCCGCGCCAACCGCCCCGCATGGGACGTCCGTCAGCTCGACCTTGTGGATTTCGTGGGAGACGAGCACAAGAAGGTACTGGGCGTCGATCTCCTGGCAGGCGGACTCCCTCGACTTCCGTACTCGATCGCCGGCAAGAGGGAACAGGTCGCGGCCAGAAGTGATCCCCTACACGCGGCTGTCTGGTTGGCCACCGAGGTCCGACCTCGCGCCATCATGCTGGAGAACGTTCCAGCTCTGGTCAAGGACGACTTGTTCGCCGAAGCCCGCAGCTTCGTCGAACAGGAGCTGAAGAACAACGATTACGAGTGCGCCTGGGCCGTCTTGGACGCACAAGATCATGGAGTACCCCAGCGCCGCCAACACGGCGTCATGGTGGCGATGTGCCAGGGTGATCTCGCTCGGTTCGAGTGGCCAGGGTCGACCGGCACCCCGGGAACCGTCGGCGATGTTCTCTGGGCGTCGATGGCAAGCCGCGGCTGGACGGGGGCGGCGGCATGGCGCCTGCTCGCCAACGAGGTCGCGCCGACGATCGTCGGGGGATCCAAGAATCGCGGTGGGGCGGATCTCGGACCGACAGGAACGAAGAGAAAGTGGGCCCAATTGGGAGTGGACGGTGGCAGCATCGCGGACGACGTTCCTGACGCAGACTTCGTCATGCGCCCCAGTACCGATCCCGAGGACCGTGGATCGCTGCCGAAGCTGACCATCCCTCAGGTCGCGGCCCTCCAAGGTTTCCCCGCTGACTGGCTGGTCGTGGGACGAAAGACCTCTCGATACCGCCAGGTCGGTCATGCGCTACCCCCTCCGTTGGCCACGGCGATCGGCTACGCCATCGCGAAGGCCCTGAGCCGCTGAGGACGGCGGCAAGGCCGGGCACCGTCGCCAAGGGGACGCGCCGCTCTCGCATCGAGATGTCGGTGTTGCTCTACGATCGGTAGGGTAACGCGTATGACCGCCGGACCGTCCGATCGCATCAACATCGTCGACCTGTTCTCGGGCTGCGGCGGTTTCACCCAGGGATTTCACGAATTCGTGCCTACGGGCAGCGCATATTCACCCTTTCATACCGTGGGTGCCGTCGAGTGGGATATCGCGGCCGCCACGACGTACGCCGTGAACTTCGCGATAGAGGCAGGCGGAACGGATCACATATTCGCCGGCGACATCAAACGCTGGAACCCTGCCGATATCGATGCAAAGGTCGACGTTATTTTGGGCGGGCCACCCTGCCAAGGTTTTTCCGGACTAGGGAAAGAGGACCCGAACGACCCTCGGAACCAACTGTGGCGGGAGTACATTAAGGTGGTCAAAAAGCTCGAACCAAAGATATTTGTCATCGAGAACGTGGATCGGTTCTTCAGATCATCCGAGTACAAGGAGCTCATGGCGGCGGCCAACGGTGGAGACCTCAAGGACTACGAGCTCCAGCCGAAACATCTGGTCGCCGCCGACTATGGCGTGCCGCAGGCCAGAAAGCGCGCCATCGTTTTGGCCACGCACCGGGACTTGATCAAATCGCACCCCGCGGGAGCCCCTTTGAAGCATCCCGCTCCCACGCATATCGATCCGCGGAAAACCGAGGGAATTTTCTCGGGAACCGACGCGCTGGCTTCATGGGTGCCCGTGAGCTCGGTTTTCGGCGTGAAGGGGGAGCCGTTGACCGCGGAGGTGCCGGCCACCACCGAGCTCCCCGACGGGCGCTGCGACATTCTGGGGTACGAGGTGGCAGGACCGTTCAAGACAACAGACCTGCACATCGGCAGGAATCCGACACCTCTGTCGATTCGGCGATACGAAGACATCCCCGAGGGAGGAAACAGGCACGACATCAAGCCTGAGAACTCCACCGAAAGCTGGATGAACCATCGGACAGGCTCCCATGACGTCATGGGCAGAATGTACATCGACCGGCCGTCCGTAACGATCCGCACGGAGTTTTACAAGCCCGAAAAAGGACGCTACCTCCACCCCTGGGCGCACCGACCGATCACTCACTACGAGGCCGCGCTGCTCCAGGGATTTCCCGAAGACTTTCTCTGGTGTGGCGGCAAGACCGAAATCGCTCGCCAGATAGGCAATGCAGTACCCGTGGGCCTGGCGCGAGCCATCGCCAAACAGGTCTACAGCTACCTTGAGGCCACGGGGGAGATCGGCGCTCCCTCTGTAGAGTAATGCAAAAGGCGGCTCGAAAGCCGCTCACGGGTTCTCCGACGGTAGGCCGGGGCTCATCCTCAGGTCGCCCCGACCTTGCGACGTCGCATTCCCGCCGAGCCTGCTCAAGCGTTCGATGCGGTGGCCACCTTTTCGCGCCCCCGGACGGGTGCTTCTTCGTACAGCTTCTCGAACAACGGCACCAGGGCGTCCACAGCCGTTTCGGGTACGCGGATGTCATCGGGCCCTTCGGGAAGGGACTCGTACGGCAGATGCACGCTGTCGATGTCGTCCATCCACGCACGGTAGGCATCCGCGTCCTGCACCTCGTCGGGCGCTAGCAATTCGTACATCAAGGTGCTGCCTGCGGCGTTGACGGCCTTCGCCAAGGCGTTGACCTCCCGTCCGATGCGAATGCTCTGTCGGTCGAGCATTCGGACGATCGCCTGGGCGGTCGGCCTGTGCTGAACGATCTCGAGTCGGAGCGTGGTGTTCAGCATGTCCTGGTTTCCACAGGCGATCTCCACCGGACCGTAGTCGTCTCCGTCCCGGAAAAGTTCCGCCACCCACCAGAGACGAGCGAACGCCTGCGTGTGAAAAGCTCCCTGAAAACGAGCGGAGCTCACCTCGGGTACGGGCTTTTCCTTGCCGGGCCGTCCAGGATGGCGCCAGAACACATAGTCCGATGCGAGCCGCAAGGCGAGGAAGTTCCATAGTCTCGCGTCAGCGGCCTCTCGCCGTGACAAGCGCAGCGCTGCGTGCAGACGAGGCGCCAACCAGGCGTCGGCCCTCGTGGGTCCGTCGCCGTACCGCCGCATGGCCTCGTCGACCAGTTCACGCACCCTCACCGCCGCCCAACGCGACGACGAGTCCAGCGCGATACACGCCTTGGCGAGCGCGGCCTGGGGCAGGCTTTCCGCGCCGGTGCGCACACCGACGGTTAGGTACTTCGTTACGGTCGCATCCGGCAGCAGAGCCAACCGTTGCGGCCTGTCGAGTTCGTTCACTTGCCCTCCCCCGTGGAGCTCATCGTGCGGATGAACGCGCCGAGGGACTTGGATGTTCTGGCCTGTTTCATCGCGGCGTGGAGGATTCGGGTCTGGAGTTCTCCTCCGCCCTCTCCTTCTCGACGCCGTTCGCACAGTTCGACCAATGCGTCGCCAGGTGAGCGATCCGGGTAGACGTCGGACAGCATTCTCCGAAGAACCGACTCCCTCCACCCGCCGGGCCACTGTGGCTCGCCCTCCTCGACTTCGATCGCATACACGGCCGCGTTGAACAGAGCGGCCCAGCAATCCCCGGCGATCTGTGCCGCAACGGCATCTTGAACGGCCCTGTCGGCGCCGCTACCCGAATCCAGGAGCCGCTGTAATCCTTCGAAGCCGGTGTTGAGATAGACGATGGGCTCGTCGTCGGCGGCCTCAACGGCCCAGGGATCGGTCCTGTACGGATTCAGATACGGGTTCTCCTCCGAGGAGAAGTCTTTCCAAACGGTCTTTATCGTCCGCTTCCGTGTGGGTGTGCGGACCTGCAGATCGATGGTCCATCGGCGGTCGGTCCGGCCGACCACCCGACCTGCCACCCCGTGGACCGTGGCGGTGACGATGCCCTCGACCTCTGCCTGCCCCACGTGCCAATCCCGATGCAGCTCCACCACGCCGATGTAGTAGCCATCGGTGTGGGGCCGCATGAGGGTGAGGAGGCGGGTGTTCGTCTTTCTCTCCGTGAGAACGACGGCACGTCGCGGGTCACCCCATTCGTCCGAGTCCAGCTCAGTGGGAGTACGCATGCGGAAGACGATGCGTGCGCGCTCCCAGTCTTCGCGTTCCACCTGGTGCAACGCCACGACCTGTTCTTGTGGCGAGATGAGCGCGAGCGGTAGAGGTTTGCCGTCCAGGCGCGCTTCCTTGACCTCCAGGGTGATCTCGCCGTGAAGGGTCGGATACGGAGTCAACGCCTTCACGAGCCGGCCTCCTTGGGACGCGTTAGATCCACTTCGACCACGGACATCTGTGCCGCCACAGGATGGCTGCCGACATCGCTCACACCGGTGAACGCCGCCGTTCGGGCGCCGGACGTGAATCGCAGGAGCTTTCCGTCAACGAGTTCGCAGTGCGACTCGGGCACGAGTTCAGCCCACCCGACCAGTGGTTTCGGACCGGACCGTGTGGCGAACCGCAGCACCGGTGCCATGATCCAAGGATCTTCTCGTTGCGGAAGCCGGACCTCGACCCGCACCTGCCAGGCGCCATCCGGTCTCACGATCCCCTCGACCGCTCCGACCGTGGGGAAGCCCGGACTCCGGGGAGGGGACGGCAGATCAAGACTGAGCAACTCGCGGAGCACGGTCGGACCGTCCTCGGACTTCTTCTCCGGTGTCCGAACCAGCTTTCGGACCTCGGCGAGCATCCCCGCTCGGAACTCCTGGATCCGAGTCGCGGCGCCTCTCAAGTACATGGCCGTGAGGTCGTCGGTCTTCTTCCAGTCATTGTGCTCCGGCGGCTCCGCCGCGCGTAGGAATTTCTCCGCGGCATACGCGTCCTCTTCCTCGGAGCCGGTAGCCAAGCCTGCGAGGAGAACGGCCTGGAAGCGACGTACTCCCAGGGGAAGGTCCGTCACCGAACGGGACATGACCACCATGCGACTGCCACGCATGCATACGATCTTGTTCGGGGCCTTGTCATCGTCGGTGGTCGGGGTCAGCAGGAGCACGGCGTCGTGTGCGGCCGGCGGTTCCGACGCGCTCGCCGCGGGCTGTCTCAGGGCGGGAAGCCCCAAGCGCACGGTCGTGCTCACGACGTCCTCGTCCGAGGTCAACTGCTCTACCGTCTCCCCTGCAAGGAAGGCGCGAAGAGCACGGACACGAGCCGGCTCGTGCTCGCGGGGATCCACGCGTTCCGCCGCCTTGACGACCTGACCATCGCGAAGCGCGATCACCGAAGCCTCCAACATGGGCTGCTCCGTGGCGGTCGAGACCATCGACGCCCAGAAGTTCTCCGCGAGACTCTTGACCAGGACCTCGTGCATCTCCTCCAGGGTCGTCGCCTCCCCCGTGCCGTCATGAGCGCCCACGATGAGAAACGAGGTTCCCGGAGCGTCGTTGTCGCGCTGCAGTTCCAACGCCTCAACTGTGCCGGGGTCGGCCCACCAGGAACAGGCCGTTCCTCCTCGCTGGGCGTCTGGTTCCCCGAGCCACGCCGGGCCCGCATAGTCCTTGCCGTTCACTCGGCGCCACGGGAGATCGAGACGTCCGATGACTCGGCGTGCGGTTCGTCCTTCATGAGCCTCGGAAAGCGTACTGTTGATCAGCACCAGACCCAACTGACTGGTGGCCCAGAGAACGGCCTTCCCCAGGCCGAACGATCCGCCAGCCGAACTGGACTTGTCGTGGCTGTCCAGTTGACGACGAACCACGGCGGAGAACCGGCCGTCGTCGTACTCGGGCCCGATGAGACCGTTGGCATTGTAGTCATCGACCCGCAACAGCAGCAGGCTGCTGGATTCGCGCATTTCCTGCAATCCGTTGGCGAGGATACGTCCGACCTTTGTGGCGGCATCAGCAGCCGCCTTGTAGTGCGCCTCCAGTTCGTCCCAGCGCAGCGCCTCCAGGAAGCGGTACAGCCTCTCACCGGAGATTTCATGCAGGGTGTAGCGCACCCTCACCGATCGACCGTGGTCGTACCTCTCGTCCAGGCTGTTCTGGGTCGCCTCCCTCGCGAGCACTCTCAGGTCCGAATCGAAGGCAAACGCCGCCGGATTACCCAGCTCTCGACCGCCGTCCTTATGCGCGGGCCGGTGATACCAGACGACATGCCCCGCAGAGTCGGGCACGTCATCCAAGGTCATCACCGAGCCGGTGCTCAACCCGAGGATCTCTTCGATCGCCCGGATCTTCTCGAGGCGAGGTTCCGCACGTCCGGTGACCCAGGCCGAGACGGCGGCTCGCGTGACGTCGAGGCGCTGAGCCAGCTCGGCCTGGCTCATGCCTTGGCGCCGCAGCTGCCTTCCGAGCCAGGCTCCGAAGCCGCCCTGGTCCTCCATGCCCTCCTCCTCCGGGCGGCGAGCCAGCGCCCCGCCGTCCCTTTGACACGGCAGCGTACGTCAAATGCCGCTTGACGTCTACGACGCGAAGTTTGAGACTATGGTCCGGTGCTCAGCACACCAAGATCGAAGTTGCCGCGCACCCACCTGGCAAGGCACCCGCCGATCCCGCCCCACCCTCCACGGGCTGCACGTTTCGCCGGTTAAGTCCGATTACTGCCCTCCAGGCAGTAATCGGACATTTACAGCGATTTATCGTCGCATGGCCTAGCTCAGCAAGATTTCCCCGGGAAGGTGGCGTAATAGCCCGAAGATGCGGTAGCTTGGTCAGCACTCCTAACGGGATCGGGTTACATCCGATCTCGAACGGGTGAGTTGTGTCTTGCGCCACCCCGAGGCACTCGGGCCAGCTGTTGTGTTGAACGCGTAAAGCTCCACCGGTAAGCCCCGCAGCGCTTTCCCCAGAGAGGTGGCCGCACACTCATGGAGACGTAGAGCCGTCCGCATCTTCTGATACCCGGACGGGAGGTTCATCCCGTCGTCCATCTCCGCGCTTCCGCATGCGCGAATGGTCATCACGATTCGCATTTCCCCCACAGAGCCGGTCAACTCGATCCGTAGACCGCCGACCTGGGACGGGACACATCGCGAGTCGCTCATCGGGGTTCTCTCAGTCATCCGAAGTCGAAAGGCGAAGCACATAGTGCTGAATACCCGAATCGGTCGTCGTCGCGCTCCTGGCGGCGCGAAGTCCATCGAGCTTTCCCTGACGCTGCGGAAGTTTTCTTGGACGTGGAGCGTCTCACTGGAAGACTATGGCATGTGGAAGGAGCTTCGCTTCGCGACCTTCCGGAGTCCCGTCCGGCCGCCTAGCCATGATTCCAATTAGGTCACGCACGTAGTCCTGGTCTCTCGCTCGATCGTCACGAGAACAGAATCGCGTACCGACGAACCTCTCGCGACGCCCTAGCGAACCAATCGCCAAAAACTCAATAAACTTGCGGTCCTTCACCACCCGTCGTCGGCCGGCTCGGCCGGCC
>NZ_JBFBCI010000110.1:0-10344 GCF_040683095.1 Sphaerisporangium sp. NPDC051017 | reverse complement strand
ACTTACAGTGACTGGGTCACGGTATGCAGGCGCGGTCTGCTCCGCCGCTGATCAGCGGGTGTTTCGGAGTCGGCGATCGGTAAAGATCGCCATGGTCGGGCCGTGGTGGCGATGCCGTCAACATCCAAGATCCACCCGGTGGCCGTCCCGCCGGGACGGACCGTCACCCGGTTCTCCTTCCAGTCGGCGCGTCGACCACAGACGGCGGTGGGTTTCCTGGGGCGAGCCGGAGCGGGAGCGGTTCGGGATGACGGTCACGCCCCAAGGTCGATACGTCTGGCTCGACTCTCCGGACAACCCAATAAGTAGGCGGAGCGCGCCGGTTGCGCTGCGCAATGGATCGGCGTCTGGGGAAGTCCCTCGGCCGAGACGCCGCTCAGGCTGGGCCGGCCACCATTTCTCGGCGACGAGCCGATCCTGTGGCGGCTGGCCCCGCTGCTCGTCGCAAGCAGCGGGGCCGAACCGGGCGTGATCACGGGCTTGGAGTCACGTGTCGTGAGCCGGAAAGGCCTGGTCGGGCGCGACGTCACGTGGTGGGGGTTGGGACTGTCGGTGCAGGCTCAGCTGGAGTAGCACTTCCAGCTGAAACGGTCGTTGACATCGGTGTACTTGGAGAAAGCGGCTGCGTTGTAGGGGTACTGCCAGGCGCAGGCTTCGTTCACGCTGAGGCCGATGCGGTCGCCTGAGCCGGTGACGCACTTCCAGTCGTTGACGGTGTTGCCATCGGAGATGACGCCGCCGGCGTTGCCGATGCTCTTGCAGTAGGAATCGAGGTTGATGCCGCCGAGTTGCTTGTAGGTCGGCGCGGTGGACAGGGTGACTGTGACGTTGGTGGTGCCGGAGGGGAGGGTGACCTCGCCCTTGGCGTTGTCGACGGTGCCGGTGGTGGCGGAGGCGATGTTGCCGATGAAGGCGGGGAGGCTGAACTGGACGCCGCCGCTCGGGGCGCTGCCGGACAGATTCAGGGTGACGGTGTTGCCGGTGCTGGTGACGGTGGCACCCATCCGGCCGCCGGCGATGGGGTAGTTGGTGATGCTGACCTGGCGTCCGCTGCTCAGCCATTCGTTCGGGATGCCCCGCCCGACCAGGGCCTGGCCGTTGCTCTTCTCGGCGATCAGGGAGTCGAGCAGGACCTTGGAGGCGTTGGTCTGGCCCCACATGTGGGGGCTGGAGCCGCTGCCGGAGGTGGCGTGGGTGCCGGGGCTCCAGTTGGTGGTTCCCACCGTCGGGATGCCTTCCCACCAGGAGAACGGGGCGCTCTGAGTGTTGTTAATCATGAATTCGTAGGCGTAGATGCCTTCGCTGCGGTATCGGGTCCCGGCCAGGGCGGCTTCGCCGTAGGCGGCGTTGTAGCTCGTGCTGTAGCCGGGGTAGCCGCCGAAGGTGTGGGCGGGCAGGCCCGACAGGTGCGCGAAGCCGTAGTCGTAGGTGGAGTCCAGCAGGCTGGCCATGGGGCCGCTCTGCGCGGCACCGAACAGGTAGCCGTCCCAGTTCCAGCGGCCGAACATGAGCATGGAGCCCCAGTTGGCGTTGTTGGTCTGGCCGCACGCGTTGCGGGTGTTGGGTTCGGTCACCGAGCACGGGATGTAGCTGAGGTTGTTGGCTGAGATGACCTTCTGGAGCTGGTTGTTGACCGCCGTGAACAGGGTGTTGTACTGGGTGGTGGCCCAGTTGACCTCGGTGGTGTTGCCCAGCCGCTGAGCGATGTACTTGTAGGCGAGCAGGCCCACCAGTGCTGACTGGCTGTCCAGCGTCCAGTAACCGTCATGGTCGATGGCGGGCGAGAGCTTCATGGTGCCGCCGGGGCCGGTGGCCGAAGTCACGATGCTGCGGGCGAAGTCGCGGATCTTGGTGAAGTTGGCCGAGACGTATGCGGTGTCGCCGGTCTTCTGCAGGTACACCGCCCACGGCCAGCTGTACTTGTAGGCCGCGTCGGGGTACTGGTCGTGGAAGAGGGTCTGCAGGTAGTCCTTGGCGTTCACCAGTTCGCCCTGCTGGATGAGGCTCACGACCATGCCGATCAGGTCGTGGTCGAAGGGCCTGTCGTACTCGTTCTCCCCGACGTTGAGCCGGGGGCCGTCTTTGACGATGTTGGTGTAGATGAAGCCGGCCTTGAAGGCGTTGACCAGACGCGTGTCGGGCAGGTCGAGCTGGGCGATGCCCGCGAGCCTGCCGTTCCAGTAGGACTTCATGTGCGAGTAGTGGGCGTCGTAGCCGCCGGCGGCGATCAGACTGGTGTCGGCGGGCCAGGGGTAGGTGTTGCCGAACCGGTCGGTTGCGATCACGTAGTCGTGGTTCACCGTCTGCCCGGGGGCGACGGTATTGGGGGCGGAATTGAGCGCGAGGAACTGTGGGGAAGGGGCGGGGTCCAGCGTGCGGGCGACGCTGTCGTGGTTGCGGACGCTGACACGGGAGTAGATGGCCACGTAGTCGTTGCCGCCGACGGTCACCTTGTCACCGAAGTTGGTGATCGTCACCGTCGAGTTGTCCCGCTCGAACTGGGTGACGAGAGCCGGGAGGTAGCCCTCGGCGTTCGACCACTGCATGCCGGCGGGGTTGTTGTAGATCCCGAAGCCGACCTTGAGGCCGCGCTTGCCGTCGGCCTGGATATCGAAGCTCCCGTCCCGGTGCGCCATCGAGGCCCACCAGTCACCTTCCCAGCCGATCACGGCACTGTCGACCTGGGTAGGACTCGCCTGAGCCGGGGGCGTGTCGATGACTTGGCCGCCGAGTGCGACGCCCGACGTGGCGAGCACCACGGCGGCCAGCCATGCGGCCCGGCGACGCCGCCTTTGAATCGATTTCATGATTTCCTCCGCGTGGATCTAGGGGGGTGAGCGCGGATGCCGAGATCGAGCATTTGCACGCTCAAATCTGGTGGGCCAGAGAAAAGATGTCAACCCGTTGCCCGAGTTAACTGCGTGGGCTCGCCGGTCGGGCGCTGGAGGATCGGATGATCAGCTGAGGATCCAGCAGCCGGCTCGTGGGGCTCGCCGTATCGGTGCCTAGCAGGGCGGCGATGACGCGCTGGCCGGCCAGCTCGATGGGCTGGCGGATGCTGCTCAGGTCTAGCGCCTCGGCGGTCGGTGTGTCGTCGAAGCCGACGATGGCGAGGTCACGGCCGACCTCGAGCCCCCAGCGCTGAGCCGCCTGCATGGCCCCGACAGCGAGCGTGTCGGTCGCCGCCACGATCGCGGTGGGGGGATCTGGTTGTTCCAGTAGGTGGAAGGTGCTCTGAACGGCGGAGGCGATCGATTCCTCGCTGCGTACGTCCAGCGCGTGGCAGGCCGACCCGAGCTCGTGGCGGTCGATGGCGGTGCGCCAGCCGCGCGCACGACGGTCGCCGATGGTGTCGCCGGCCAGCCATCCGACGAAGCCGATGCGTCGATGACCACGATTCACCAGGTGGTCAACGGCAGCGCCTACCCCCGCGACGTTGTCCACATCGATCCATGGGTAGGCGTCGGCGGCGCTCTCCGTTCGGCCGAAGGCGACGAACGGAACGCCCAGCTTGAGCAGGGCCGTGGGGCGTGGATCGTCGGCCGTCAAGCCGTGGAGGACAACGGTGTCCACGGCCCCGCCGCGGTAGAGACGGCTGGCGGTGTCGACCTCCGCGGCATCGTCCTCGGCGCTGAACAGCACCAAGTGGTGGTCGGTGGTCCGGCCCGCCTCGGCGAGGGCGTGCAGAAATCTGTCGTTGATCGAGGCAAGGGCTCCGTGAGCCAACGGCTTGATCAGGTAGCCGATCATCCTGGAGGCACTGCGCGCCAGCGCCTGCGCTTGCCGGTTCGGCTGGTAGCCGAGAAGTTCGATGAACTTCGCAACATGCTCACGGGTGGCGGGACGTACACGCTCAGGTGCATGCAGGACGTTCGACACGGTCTGCCTGGACACTCCGGCCACTCGGGCCACGTCCTGAAGCGTCGGCGAGTTCGCACGATCTCGCTCGCGCCGCTCCAGAGCGTCCACATTCCCTCCACGAGTCCCCTGCGCTGATCCCTGGCTGCATTGTCCGGGAAGTGGCCCCTAGTGTGGCCGCCGCGGGGTCTGCTATTCTCGCCGCCACCTGATTTGAACGCTCAAAGCGTACCAAGTTCGAACAGTCCCTCGGTAAAAACGGAGGCGACGTGATTCACCACCAGCCCGCCCTGCACGAATCGTCAGCGGCCAGTCGCCCGAGGCTGAGAATTGGCGAATCAGGGTGCGCCGAAACGCGGGGGCGCCGAGGAGTGCATCCCCGGGTCGGCGCGCAGCGGCGCACCTGACCGGTTGGCGGGCTCACCCCGAGCCCGCCAACTGCGCGTCAATGGTCCTCGCTCCGCTCAGGCTGTGTTTCCACGTTCCCCTGCCGCGTTACCCGCCGGGTGAGTCGCAGTTCACCGAGATTCCGCCAGCGGGGCTTCGGAAGCGTTATGGGTGGCGTGCCTCCAGCGAGCCCAGACGGTTTTGCCTGGGCCGTCTGTAAGTGCGGTGATGCCGTGGTCGTGGGCGAGGGCGGCCACGATGGTGAGACCACGGCCGTGGACGGACTCGATCCCGAGGTCGAGGTGGCGGGGCTGTCCGGTCCCATGGTCTGTGACTCGCACGCAGAGATCTCCGGGCGAGGCCCACAGGGAGAGCCTGATCGGAGGGTCGCCGTAGTTGATCGCGTTGACGAGCAACTCATCGGCCACCAGGACCACGTCATCCGCCAGGTCGCCAAGCGCCCAGGTGGTCAGGGTGTCTCGCACCATGGCGCGCGTCGCGCCGACCATCGAGAGGTCGTGGGGAAGGTCCCAGCAGACGGTGCGAAGACCGTTCGGCGTCTCTGGCATGCGGGCTTCTCGTGATGATGGTTGTTGGAGGCGTTCGGGCAGGTGAGATGCCTCATCGGGGGACCTTCCGACCGCGTGCGAGAGCGCCTGGGATGGCGTGTACCTCGTCGCCACGGGCCGGGTTCGCGCCACCTGCTCGGCTTCCCGCATCAGGTCGCGGAGCTCGTCGACGATGCGGCCCTGCACGATCAAGGGTTCAGGCGTACGCCAGGTGGCGATGGCGTAATAGCGTCGTGTGCCGACGCCGTACCAGACGGTCCACCCGGGCTCGATCTGGTCCAGTTGGTGTGCGGCGGCTCGTTCGGCGAGGTCCCACCGCCGCTGGGCGGCTTGCTCGATGGTCCTCCCTCGCCGGTGCCGCCCACCCGGCCGTGTCTCACGGTCGCGCCCGTTCACGCCGCCGCTTCCCCTCCGTACGGCTCTTGCCCCCTGGATGAGGTCCCGGTGCCCGGGGGTTGGCCACGCCGGTGCGGCACCGCTCTCGCCGTGACAGGTTCGGCCGTCCGCCTGTGCCGACCGACCGGCACCGAGCGGGGCATGGACGAGATGCGGTAGGGCTCATGCTTCGGCAACGGCCGCAACGGCGTCGCCGCCGGCGACCCGCCGTCCCGCCCCAGACGCCGACGAGCGCTGAGACGCGCGCTGACCTGCGCGGGCGTGGGCTGCTCCCACTCGTGGTGTGGCCGGTGCGGCAGGCTTCCGGCGTCATGGGTGTACGGCGGATGGCCACACCACCGGCACCCGAGCGGCATCGGCGGCCACTCGGCCCGCCAACGCACCCGGATTATCCGTACAGACCTACTGGCCTTGAACACCGGTGGCACCTCCGATGTGCGGTTCGAGGGGCCGAGGCGCCCCGTTGGTGTCCGCAGGTCGAGGGCGAGCCGTTACTCACGAAAGGTCAGCCCTTCTGAGTTCCTATGGCTACACTCTGCACCTGGACGGATGCTGTGTGTCAACCATGCACCTGGAAGATGTACAGGGCAAGCATTTTCCAGGTGGAAACCAGGCTGGGACTCCAGCAAAGGCTCAAGGAGGCTCGATGGCTGTTCTAAGCCCCACGGTGCGCCAGCGGAGGCTCGTGCAGGAACTACGGCGCCTCCGGTTGGAGGCGGGGCTTTCCCAGATAGAAGTTGCTCGGCAACTCGATTGGTCGGAGAGCAAGCAGATCAAGATCGAACGCGGGACCATCCCGGTTCGGGTTCCCGATGTCCGGGCGATGCTCGACCTGTACGGTCTGAGCGCTCCGGACCGTCATCACGAGCGGGATACGTTGCTCCAACTCGCTCGGGACGCCAGACAGCGGGGCTGGTGGCACTCCTATGGCGACGTGATCCCCGGATGGTTCGAGATCTACGTCGGTCTCGAAGCCGAAGCGAGCACCTTGCGTACTTACCAACCTGAGCTCGTCCATGGGCTGTTGCAGACCCCCGACTATTACCGCGCGTTCATGCACGCCTCACCCATGGCGAGCGGCGATGAGGAGATCGAGCGCAAGATCGAGGTGCGGAAGGCGCGCCAGGCTCGGCTCGAGGCCGCCGACGCGCCCAACTACTGGACAATCATGAACGAGGCCGCGCTGCGACGCCCTGCCGGATCCTGCGCCGTCATGAGAGCGCAGCTCGAGCACATCCTGGAACACACGACGCATCCGAAGGTGACGGTCCAGGTGTTGCCGTTCTCGGTAGGCATGCACCCGGCGATGGACGGACCATTCGTGATCGTCGGCTTTCCCGAATCGGCCGATCTGGACGTTGTGTACCTGGAGAGTCAAACTGGTGCGTTGTACCTCGAAGAGCGGCAGCAGGTTGATCGGTATGACCAGGTATTCGATCACCTGCGTGCCAAGGCGCTTGATCCGGTGGACTCGCGTGCCCTCATCGCACAGGCAGCCAGAGACTTCACATGACCAACTCCTCAGGGGGGCTCAGAGTGGACGACAAGTTCCGACTCCGCGGTCAATGGCGTAAGAGCAGTTACAGCAACAACGGCGGAGACTGCGTCGAAATCGCTGTGGCGGACGACCTGAACCTCATGGCACATGAGGGGGTTGGCGAGACGATGTACCTCATGCGCGATTCCAAGGTTCCCGACGGGCCCGTGCTGACGCTCACTCCCACTGGATGGGACGTCTTCCGCGCCGCCATCAGGAACGGCGCGTTCGAACAGCCTCATTAATGCTGTGGCCTCTGCTTCGAGTGTCGGCGAACGGTTTCTGATCACGGGTTCAGGTACGGGTCGTTTCGAAAGCTCCTGAAGGCGTGAGGTCGAGGCCCCTGGCGAGAGACCCCAGGGGCCTTGACGCACCTTCTATGAGACGCTGCCGGTCGTGTTGCCACTGCTCAGGGGCTCGGCGAGGGCTCGCCGGACAGCGAGCCTGAAGCGGCGGCAGCCCTGATAAACACAGCCCGAGCGGAGCGAGGACCATTTCCTCGGTGGCGGGTTGTTCATGTGGCGGCGAGCTGGGACAACACGGGGCGGGGAAGCCAGGCCAAGAACATCCTGTTCCACCTCAACCGGGCTGGCATCCCCGCCATCGACCAAGCCGTCCTCGCCGACTTTGCTGTCCGTACCGTGTTCGCTCCCGACCGCGCTGTCGTGTCCGCGACTGCCACAGCTCCGACAACCCGTAAGGTCGGGCAGATGACGGCCCTCAGCCACGAGGCTCCCATGGACGCCCATACGCTACGTAACGCCCTCGCTGACCGGCTCACCCAGCACGGCGCCGTCACCGACGCCGCCATTGAAGATGCCTTTCGCGCCGTACCCCGCGAGAAGTTCCTACCTGGCGTTCCCGTCGATCAGGCATACGCCGACGACCCTGTCTATACCAAGGCGGACGGAGGCGGCACCCGCATCTCGGCAGCCTCCAAACCGACCGTGGTCGCCCTCATGCTCCACCAATTGGGGGCCGAACCCGGCGACAAGGTGATGGAGATCGGTGCCGGAACCGGCTACAACGCCGCCCTCCTCGGCCATCTCGTCGGCCCCTCCGGGCGCGTCGTCACCATCGACGTCGATGACGACCTCACCACTGGAGCCCGAGCCCACCTGGCCGACGCAGGTGTCACCAACGTGGAGGTGATCCTTGGCGACGGGGCGCTCGGCCGCCAGTCCGAAGCCCCCTACGACAGGGTGATCGCCACCTGCTCCGCCTACGACATCCCCGCCCCCTGGCTGACCCAGCTCACCAACGGCGGCCGGTTGGTCGTCCCCACCCGGTTGCGCGGCACCGCTTCGCGCACCATCGCCTTCGAGCGCGAAACGGATGGCTGGAGGTCGGTCGACAGCCACCTGTCGGTATTCATGCCGCTGCGCGGCCTAGGCGACGACGCACGCCGTACCGTCGCGCTCACCCCTCAGCAGGATGTCACCCTCCAGGTTCATAAGGACCAGACCGTCGACGCCGACCAGATGGAGAATGTGCTCGACGCCCCCGCGCTCCAGGAGTGGACCGGTGTGCGGCTTCCACCTGGCGCGTCGTTCGAGTGGATGGACCTGTGGCTCGGCCTCACCCTCGACAACGCGCTGATGCGCATGTCGGTCGCCGTCGAGGCCAAGCAGCGGCACGCTCTCACGCCGATGTTCGGGTGGGGAGCGATGGCCACCACCCGTGGCGCGAACCTGGCCTACCTGACCATGCGGCGCACCCCGGAAGGGAACTTCGAGGTCGGCGTCGCCGGGCACGGACCAGAAAGTCAAGCGCTGGTTCAGGACGTCGCCGAGCAGATCCACGTCTGGGACGCCCTCTACCGGGACAAGACCGCCACCTTCGCTCTGCCCGACCGCGACCCCGGCGCCACCGACCTGGCCGCCGGCCGTTTCGTCCTGCCTCGTCCTGGACGCCCCATCGTGGTGACCTGGCGGTGACGTTGTGGACCCTACCGGGCCGATAGCACAACGCTTCCCGCTACTGCCGCGAAGCCGGCCCATCTGCTCGCCCCTGACGGCGCGCGTGGAACAGATCAGCGCTCTGGCCCACGCCGCCGTCCAGGCAGGCGACCCCACCAAAGCCGCGGCCGTCCACAACCGCTCCGCACTCCTCGCCTCCGACTGCGGCCTCCCGGACCTCGCGCGCACGTGGTGTCACCGTCACGCTCGCCTGCACCTGGAGGCGCTCCCGCTGACCGGCACGGCTGCCCGCTGCGCCCTCGAACCACTGGTCAACCTCGGCCGCCTGCACATCCGCGCGGGACTAGGAGAGACCGCCTACCAGATGCTGACCAACCTCTACGAGGCGGTCACCACCCGCGCCGACACCAGTATCGATGGCATCGACCTGCCCACCTCCACCCTCACCGCCACAGACGACGACCACCAGGAAGTGTGCCGTTGGCTGTGGTCGGTCATCCTCGCCGACGCACCGCGCGCCCTCATCACCGCAGGCCGCTGGCACGAGGCCTATACCCACCTGCAACGCCACCACGGCATCGGCTACCGGCTCCTGGACGGCCTCCAAGTCGCCGTCATCACCACCCTCACCTCAGGTGACCCGGCTGGTGCCCTCGCGCTCCTGGACGCCAGCACACCACACGAGCCCTGGGAACACGCCATCGCAGCCTGCCTGACCGTTCTGTCCGGCCGCACCACCGGCCCGGCGGTCGCCACGATGCTGCGCCACCACCAGCACCTCACACCAACCCCGGAACTCGCGGTCTTCTACACCCGGCTCGGCCTGTCCGTCCTCGACGCCGCACACCACCCCGACGCCCAGACCCATGCGACCACACTGATCCGCCAGACGCTCGCCACCCGCGACGGATACGCCATCCGTGACCTACTCGCCCATCCCCACTGCGCCGCACTCCTCACCTCAAGCGACACCAGGCACGCGCAAGACATTCTTCACCAGTGCTCGCTCGGCGCCGGGCAGCTGCCAAACCACCTCCATGACGCCCTCACCACCGCCATGGACACCACCGCCACGCTCCTCAGCACTCACCGCAGCCCAGAGCGCACACCTTCCCCTAAGCCGCCGAAACGGGGATCGGCTGGCAGCCTCGACGCACCCAGTTGATCATGTTGGGTGGCTACGCTTGAGCGGCCCGCCTTGAGGCCGATCGCGCATCGCCGCGCTCGACGTGCTGCGCGGGCTCGCCCTGTGCGGAATCCTGCGCCGCTACAGCCAGGGCCCCCTGGAGTGGCTGTGGCGCTGGGCCACCTGGACCCACTGCCCACCCCTACGCCACCCCACCTGACTGATCGCATCAAAAGTCGCATGTCGGCACGTGTTTCATACGGCTTCATCAGGAACCCACATCTCGCCCCCCTGCCGGGGGGCTTGTTGGTGGCCGCTCCCGTGCGCGGGAGCGGCACCACGGCTTCAGAGGGTGTCTTCGACCTTGATCTGGCCGCGCTGGATGACGAATTTCTGGTTGGTGTTGGTGGCGCCGCACTGGTAGAGGAAGACGTTGTCGTTGTTGTTGCGGGTGGTGCCGGCGTCGATGCACATCTCGCGGGCGGTGCCGAGGGTGTCCTTGATCACGATGGATCCGTCGCGGATCACCCAGATCTGATTCGGGTTGGCCAG
>NZ_JBFBCI010000109.1:0-10448 GCF_040683095.1 Sphaerisporangium sp. NPDC051017 | reverse complement strand
CTCGCGGTCACCTTCGACGCCGGCGACCCCGAGAAGGGAGTGACGCAGGACCTCACCAAGCTCGCCGAGGTCTTCGACACGATCTACATCCACTCGCAGTGACGTCCCGCCGTCCCGCGACGGCGTGAACCCGGGCAAGCCCGGCGGAGCTCAATGTTCCGCCGGGCTTTCGCCTTGTTCAGGCGGGGCGTCGCGCCGCGGGTCAGCCGGCGAGCCAGGCGTCCACCGCCGCCAGCAGCTCCTTCTTGGAGGAGTCCGGCGCGGCGGAGGAGCGGATCGACTGGCGGGCCAGCTCCGCGATCTCGGCGTCGCCGAAGCCGTACACCGTGCGCGCCAGCTCGTACTGCGGCAGGAGCCGGGCGCCGAACAGCAGCGGGTCGTCGGCGCCGAGGGCGATCGGCACGCCGGCCTCGAACAGCCGCCTCACCGGCACGTCGCCCGCCCGCTGCGCCACGCCGAGGCCCACGTTGGACGTCGGGCACACCTCGCAGGCGATCTGCCGGTCCGCCAGGCGCTCCATGAGGCGCGGTGATTCGGCCGACCGGATTCCGTGGCCGATACGGTCGGCCTCCAGATCGTCCACGCACTCGGCGACGCTCGCCGCGCCGGACAGCTCGCCTCCGTGGGGCACGGCCAGCAGGCCCGCGCGCCGGGCGATGCGGAAGGCCCCGTCGAAGTCCCTGGCCCGGCCGCGGCGCTCGTCGTTGGACAACCCGAAGCCGGTCACGCCCTTGTCGGCGTACTGGGTGGCGAGCCGGGCGAGGGTCTTGGCGTCCAGCGGGTGGCGGGTGCGGTTGGACGCGACGATCACGCCGATGCCGACGTCCGCGGCGCGCGCGGCCTGCCCGGCGGCGTCGAGCACCAGCTCCAGCGTCGCGGTGAGCCCGCCGAACCGCGGGGCGTACCCCGAGGGGTCGACCTGGATCTCCAGCCACCGGGAGCCCTCGGCCGCCTCGTCCTCGGCCGCCTCGCGTAGCAGGCGGTACACGTCGCTCTCGCGGCGCAGGACCGAGCGCGCGATGTCGTACAGCCGCTGGAAGCGGAACCACCCGCGCTCGTCGGTCGCGCGCAGCTTGGGCGGCCAATCTTGGACGAGCGCGTCCGGCAGGTGGAGGCCCTGCTCCTGTGCGAGCTCCAGCAGCGTCGAATGCCTCATGGAGCCGGTGAAGTGCAGGTGCAGGTGGGCTTTGGGTAGCTGGTCGAGCGGGCGTGCCATCTCCATATCCTGCCGTACGCGAGTCATGCCACGACGCCGGCTTCGGCACTCGACCCCGGAAGCCCCGCTGCGTTGGAGGGCGAAAGGGGACCGCTCATGACGGAAGACGACGAAGCGACCTTCGACGGGTTCCTAGTCGCCGCGAATTCGCCCCAAGATCTCGGCGGCCTCAGGGAGGCGCGCGTTCGGTGGGATCCGGGTGGGATATATCCCGGACGGCCTTATATGGGGGAAATAGTCAGACAGAAATGGTTTTGGTGCGACCGGCCACCTATGCGGGCGACAGGTCATGTCACGAAGAAGGCCCCGGACGGGCGTGGTCCGGGGCCTTCCGTACGCATGCGGACGTTACCGCCGATCAGTGGGCTTCGGCCAGCAGCTTGGCCAGGCGGCTGACGCCTTCCACCAGGTCGTCGTCGCCCAGGGCGTAGGACAGGCGGAAATAGCCCGGCGTGCCGAACGCCTCGCCCGGGACCACGGCGACCTCGGCCTCTTCCAGCACGACCTCGGCCAGCTCGCCAGAGGTCTGCGGGCGCCGCCCCCGGATCTCCTTGCCGAGCAGCCCCTTGATCGACGGGTACACGTAGAACGCGCCGAACGGCTCCGGGCACACGATGCCCGGGATGTCGTTCAGCATGCGCACGATCGTCTGGCGGCGCCGGTCGAAGGCCTCGCGCATGCGGGCCACGGCCGACAGGTCGCCGGAGACGGCGGCCAGCGCGGCGGCCTGCGCGACGTTCGAGACGTTCGAGGTGGCGTGCGACTGCAGGTTGGTCGCGGCCTTCACGACGTCCTTCGGGCCGATCAGCCAGCCCACCCGCCAGCCGGTCATGGCGTAGGTCTTGGCGACGCCGTTGAGGACGACCACGCGGTCGCCGAGCTCGGGCACGGCCGTCGCGATGCTGGTGAACCGCGCGTCGCCGTACACCAGGTGCTCGTAGATCTCGTCGGTGACGACCCACAGCCCGTGCCCGGCGGCCCAGCGGCCGATGGCCTCGACCTGCTCGGGGGAGTACACCGCGCCGGTCGGGTTGGACGGGGAGACGAACAGCAGCACCTTGGTGCGGTCGGTGCGCGCGGCCTCGAGCTGCTCGACCGAGGCGAGGTAGCCGGTCGACTCGTCGGTCACGACGTCGACCTGGACGCCGCCGGCGAGCTTGATCGCCTCGGGGTACGTCGTCCAGTAGGGGGCGACGACCAGGACCTCGTCGCCCGGGTCGAGCAGGGTGGCGAACGCCTCGTACACGGCCTGCTTGCCGCCGTTGGTGACCAGGACCTGCGCCGCGTCGACCTCCAGGCCCGAATCGCGCCGGGTCTTCTCGGCGATGGCCTGCTTGAGCTCGGGAAGGCCTCCGGCCGGGGTGTACTTGTGGAACCTCGGCGTGCGGCAGGCTTCGATGGCGGCCTCGACGATGTAGTCGGGCGTCGGGAAGTCCGGCTCGCCGGCGCCGAAGCCGATGACCGGCCGACCGGCGGCCTTCATCGCCTTGGCCTTGGCGTCGACGGCCAGCGTGGCGGACTCGGTGATGGCGGAGATGCGCGCTGAGATGCGAGGACGGGTCATACCTCCATGGTTCCAGACGGCCGGGACCACCACCGACGCATATTCAGCATGTGGACCGGGACGTGCGAGGATGTGCCGGTCGGTGGAATGGTGCGGCGTGCCTGACGAGTTGGTTCGACGTGAGGCTCATTCCCCCGTACACTTCTGCAACTAGTGAGCGACACGCCTCGGGCTGCTCGGGGTAAGGTGGTTCACGGCAGAGGGCACTAGCGCAATTGGTAGCGCACCGGTCTCCAAAACCGGCGGTTGGGGGTTCGAGTCCCTCGTGCCCTGCGAAGTGCGGTCCGCGCACCGATGGCGTGTATGCCGCCGTAAAGTTGCGTAGGAACGACGGATCAGGTGAGGACTGTGGCGATCGACACTCGCGGCGAGGCCGCGGACAGGCCGAGCAAGCCGACCGGCCGCCCTGCTAAGAAGCGCACTTCGCCTGCACTCTTTTACCGGCAGGTCGTCGCCGAGCTTCGTAAGGTCATTTGGCCGACACGCAAGGATCTCATCTCCTACACCACGGTTGTCCTCGTCTTTGTTGTGATCATGGTCGGGATCGTGGCGGGGGTAGACGCCTTGCTCACGAAGGGTGTACTGGCGGTCTTCGGCTGATCCTGAGCCGCACCCATACCACGCGACACCCGCCCTCGACAGGGCGGTAAAAGATCGCACCATCGACGAGAGAAGAAAGAGTCACCGTGTCCGAGTCCCCACTGTCGGCTGGCGATTCCCGCGAGAAGTGGGAGGGCGAGCCGGAAGAGGCGATCGAGATCACCGAAGAGTCCGGCCAGGCCGGCGCGTACGGTGAGGCCGAGGAGCCCGACGACGTCGCCGACGTCGCCGACGCCGCCGCTCCCGCCGGTGCCGCCGACGAAGACGGTGATCTCGTTCCCGACGTCGACCCCGTCGAAGAGTTCAAGCGCTCGATGCGCGGCCTTCCCGGTGAGTGGTATGTCATCCACTCCTACGCGGGCTACGAGAACCGCGTGAAGTCCAACATCGAGACGCGCACCCAGTCCCTCAACATGGAGGATTTCATCTTCCAGGTCGAGGTGCCCGTCCACACCGTCACCGAGATCAAGGGCGGCAAGCGCACTCCGGTCAAGGAGCGCGTCCTGCCCGGGTACGTCCTGGTGCGCATGGACCTGACCGACGAGTCCTGGTCCGCGGTGCGCAACACGCCCGGTGTGACCGGCTTCGTGGGCCTGTCCAACCGGCCGAGCCCGCTGAACCTCGACGAGGTCGCCAAGCTTCTCGCGCCCGAGCCGACCGAGCAGGCCAAGATCACCACTGCCAAGGCCGCCGCCGCGACCGTCGACTTCGAGGTCGGCGAGTCCGTCACCGTCATGGACGGCCCGTTCGCCACCCTGCCCGCCACGGTCAGCGAGATCAGCGCCGAGTCCCAGAAGCTCAAGGTGCTCGTCTCGATCTTCGGCCGTGAGACGCCGGTGGAGCTGTCGTTCAACCAGGTCTCCAAGATCTGACACGCGAGCAGGTCCTGGTGATCTGACGGCGCACATACACTGGATACTCGTCCCCGCGCGTCGGCGTGCCGCCGTCCGCGAGGTGAATCCCGAGGCCGCACAGTCCCGCAGTGGCCCGTGCGCGCCCTCGGGGGCCCCCGCTCCCCGCGGGGGTCTCTCAGCAGTCAAGGACCCGGAGTAGGAAATGCCTCCAAAGAAGAAGATCGCGGCTCTGGTCAAGGTCCAGCTTCCCGCTGGCCAGGCCACTCCCGCGCCGCCGGTCGGTACCGCCCTCGGTCCCCACGGCGTCAACATCATGGACTTCGTGAAGCAGTACAACGCTGCGACCGAGGCCCAGCGGGGCAACATCATCCCCGTCGAGATCACCATCTTCGAAGACCGCAGCTTCACCTTCGTCACGAAGACGCCGCCGGCGCCCGAGCTGATCAAGAAGGCCGCAGGTCTCGACAAGGCCAGCGCCAACCCGCTCCGCGACAAGGTGGGCAAGCTCACCAAGGAGCAGCTGCGCCAGATCGCCGAGACGAAGATGCCCGACCTCAACGCCAACGACATCGAGGCGGCCGAGAAGATCATCGCCGGCACCGCCCGGTCGATGGGCATCACGATCGCCGACTGACACCGGCCGGCACAACCGCGGCCGACACAACCGCGGCCGACACAACCGCGGCCGACACAACCGCGGCCGACACAGAACACCTGTGGGAGGGCCAGGCGCTGGCCCGCGACCACACACTCCACGAGGAGAAGCAGTGAAGCGCAGCAAGAGCTACCGCAAGGCCGACGAGCAGGTCGACGGCGAGGCCCTGTACAGCCCCGTCGAGGCCGCCAAGCTCGCCAAGAGCACCTCGGTCACCAAGTTCGACGCGACCGTCGAGGTCGCCCTGCGGCTGGGCGTCGACCCCCGCAAGGCCGACCAGATGGTCCGCGGCACCGTCAACCTCCCGCACGGCACCGGCAAGACCGCCCGGGTCCTGGTCTTCGCGACCGGTGACCGTGCCGAGGAGGCCCGCGCCGCGGGCGCCGACATCGTCGGAGCCGACGAGCTGATCGATGAGATCGCCAAGGGCAACCGCCTCAACGAGTTCGACGCGGTCGTGGCCACGCCGGACCTGATGGGCAAGGTCGGCCGTCTCGGCCGCGTCCTGGGCCCCCGCGGCCTCATGCCGAACCCCAAGACCGGCACCGTCACGCCGGCCGTGGGCAAGGCCGTGTCCGACATCAAGGGCGGAAAGATCGAGTTCCGCGTCGACCGGCACGCGAACCTCCACTTCATCATCGGCAAGGTCTCCTTCCCGGAGCGCCAGCTCCTGGAGAACTACGCCGCCGCGCTCGACGAGATCGTGCGTCTCAAGCCGTCCGCGGCCAAGGGGCGCTACCTCAAGAAGGTGACCTTCTCCACGTCCATGGGCCCGGGCATTCCGGTCGACCCGAACGTGACGCGGGGCATCACCGCCGAGCTCGACGCCTGACGATCGCCGGCACCACCGGCATCCCGTAGCCGTGGCACGTCACGTGTCCCGGCCATGGCCGACGTCGCAGAGGGCCTCCACCTCCGGGTGGGGGCCCTCTGCACGTTAATTTCACATTTCCTTCCTCGCAGGTGAGAGGCCGTTTCGGGCTCGCGCGCGCCGTGGCACCGGATTTCGCGCACACAAGGCCACGCACGGGGCAGGGCTTGCGCGTAGGGTCGAAACGACCTATGGGGAAGACGAAGGGATATCCAGTGAAGCGGCGAATGACCCCCGTGCTCGCGGCCGTGGGCTCAGCCATGCTCATCGCGGTATCGGCGTGCGGCCAGGCTCCGCAGCAGCCGGCCACCTCGCTCGGGGCGGTGCAGCTCTCCGCCGCCGAGACGTTGCAGCAGAGCGTCAAGAACACCGAGGACGTCACCTCGTACACCGCCCAGCTCGCCGTCGACTTCTCCGCCCCTCAGGAGGGCGCGGGGTCGGTCAAGGGCACTGTGGTGTACCACCAGAAGCCCCAGCTCGCCTCTGACGTCACCCTGAGCCAGATCAGCATGGCCGGGCAGAACGTCCCCGGCGGCGTCCGGGTGATCCTCCTCGGCGACACGGCGTACCTGAAGATGGACATGCTCAGCAAGCTCGTGGGCGGCACCAAGCCGTGGATCAAGATCGACCTCAAGAAGGCCGGTGAGTCCGCGGGCGTCGACGTCAACCAGTTCCTGCGCCAGGCCCAGCAGGTCGACCTGCAGAGCAGCGTGAAGATGCTGACCAGCTCCAAGGACGTCGCCAAGGTCGGCACCGAGTCCGTCGGCGGCGTCGAGACGACGCACTACAAGGGCACGTTCAGCGTCGCCGAGGCGGTCAAGCAGCTCACGCCCGAGATGCGGCAGAACCTGGAGGGCCGGATCTCCGACGTCAAGGACATGAAGTTCGACGCGTGGATCGACGCGCAGAACCTGCCACGCAAGGTCGAGATGAACGGCGCCGCGGGCCAGGACGGCACGTTCAAGCTGGCCGCCCAGTTCACGTCGTTCAACGACGCCGCCGAGGTCACCGCCCCGCCGGCCGACCAGGTGGGCGAGCTTCCGAACACGCTGGGGAACGCGCCCGCCGGTGACGGCGGCATGGCCGGCAGCGGCACCTGACCTCGGGTCCGCCCAGGCTTTTGATTCGATTAGCGGATCGTAGTTATGTCGTGGCATGCTGTTACCAGCACGCCCGGCGCCCAGGCGACGTCGGGCACCCTCCCCGGTCAGGCCGTACACGCCTGACCGGTCGGCGTCCGGAGGGACGTGCTCGACGGGCCGGCGGCTCCATTTGTCGGCACCAGGGCACGAAGACGATCGGTGAATACCGGGCAGTTCGTTGTGCCTTGATTCTGTGTAACGCACAGGATCGCTAAGCCAATCAGAGACGCTTGTGACGCACCCCGCGGGATGGACACCCGCGGGCTGCGTCGCCGTTCGGGGGCCTTCGTGGGGTCGGATTTTGCGCGACGCGGAGGAACAACGTACAGTGTGGTCTGCCGAAGACCGCCGGTCGTCGCCGAGCCTCTCATGGCTCGGTGGCCCAAGGATCCACGACGTGGACGGCCAGCGTAGGTGATGCGAGTTTTCATATGGTCTGTCATGCGGCTCCGCGCCGCCTGGTGTCCCGTGTGTGAAGCCCCGTGCGCCTGCGCCGGGGCTCGTTCGTTTTTCCAGGTCCCTTGAGCCCTTCGCCGGCGGCACATCTGGAAGGAGGCCCATGGCGAGGGCGGAAAAGGCGACCGCGGTCGCCGAGCTCAAAGATCGCTTCGAGAGCTCGAACGCCGCTGTCCTGACCGAGTACCGCGGTCTCACCGTCGCGCAGCTCAAGCAGCTGCGCGTGTCGCTCGGTGAGCATGCGAAGTTCGCCGTGGCGAAGAACACGCTGTCCAAGATCGCGGCCAACGAGGCCGGGGTCACCTCCCTGGACGATCTGTTCCAGGGGCCGACCGCGATCGCGTTCGTCAACGGCGACGTGGTCGAGGCGGCCAAGGGCCTGCGTGAGTTCGCCAAGGCCAATCCCCTCCTGATCATCAAGGGCGGCGTCGTCGACGGCAGGTCGATGACCCCCGAGCAGATCAACACGCTTGCCGACCTCGAGCCGCGCGAGGTCCTCCTCGCGAAGCTGGCCGGTGCGCTGAAGGCGAAGCAGTCTCAGGCCGCAGCCACGTTCAACGCGCTGCCCACGCAGATGGCCCGCCTCGTCGAGGCCCTGCGCGCCAAGCGCGAGGAGCCCGCCGCGGCGGAGCCCGCCGACAGCGGCGAGTAGGTCGGGCGCGCAAGCGACCACAGCAGGGGATTCAGGCGCATACCGCGGTCCGTTTCCAAGTTTTGTAACACACACGGAGGAACCACCACTATGGCGAAGCTCAGCACCGACGAGCTGCTCGACGCGTTCAAGGAGATGACCCTCCTCGAGCTGTCCGACTTCGTGAAGCTCTTCGAGGACACCTTCGACGTCAAGGCCGCCGCGCCGGTCGCGGTCGCCGCCGCCCCGGGTGGCGGTGGCGCTGCCGCCGCCGCCGAGGAGGTCGAGGAGCAGGACGAGTTCGACGTCATCCTCGAGGCCGCCGGCGACAAGAAGATCCAGGTCATCAAGGAGGTCCGCGCCCTCACGAGCCTCGGCCTCAAGGAGGCCAAGGACCTGGTGGACGGCGCTCCCAAGTCGGTCCTGGAGAAGGTCAACAAGGAAGCCGCCGAGAAGGCCAAGGCCGCCCTGGAGGGCGCCGGCGCCACCGTCACCGTCAAGTGACCTCTCGCGGCTGAAGCCGTAAACGAAAGGGGCGGTTCCACCCAGGTGCCGGGTGGGCCCGCCCCTTTCGCATGCTCTGGGGTTGTTCAGGCCACATGTCACCCCATGGCACTCAATGACGGAAATCGGATGAATACATCTGCTTCTGTCATCTCGGGGGCATTGTGCGTAGAACGCTGCGGGCTCCGTGCCTTCCGGTGGTTCGTCCCGTCCCGGGAAACCCGGTGAACCCCGCTAGATGATCTTGGCGGCGGGTTATGATCCGGCGACCGGCCGCCGGTCCCGGCATCGCGACGCGCCCGTCGCCGTGATGCCCGCGAGGCGGCCCCAGGCGAGGGAGGGTATAGGTGGCGCTGCACGCGGCTCGCTCTCCCCGCCGCTGGCTGCCGCTGATCGTGGCGTTGCTGATCGTCCTCATCGGCGTCCTGGGCGTCGCCTGGGTGCGCGTCGGCGCCGATCTCGACGAGGCGAGGGCCGCCGCGGCCGACCGTGTGGCCGCGACCCAGGCCGCCGAGCGCTACGCACTGATCCTCATGGCGGTCGACTACCGCACCGTCGACCGTGACGTGCGGCGCGCGCTGGACTCCTCCATGGGCCAGGCCCGGGCCGAGTACGAGCGCGACGCCGAGCGCCTGAAGGCCGCGACCCGCGAGCACAAGGTCGTCCAGACCGGCGTGGTGCGCGCCGCGGGGCTGGTCTCCATGGACGCGCGCCGGGCCGGCGCCCGCGTGCTGGTGGTGGCCGACGCGGTGGTCCGCTGGGACGGGACCAAGACGCCCCCGCAGGAGCGTTTCAACCGCTGGCGCATGGAGGTCACCAAGAGCCGTGGAGTGTGGTGGGTGTCGAAGCTGGAGCGGGTGACGTGACCGGCGAAGGGCTCTCCGCGGGCCTGGAGCGGCCTGACGGCCGCCCGGCCCGGCGCTACGGGTATCTGCTCGCGATCGGGCTGGGAACGCTCCTGGCGGCCGTTCTGGCCGTCCTGGTGGCCATCACCTACTTCCGCCTCCAGGAGCTGCGCGAAAGTGAGGCGGCCTCGGCGGAGGCCCTCGCGGTGGCGCTCGCGTACGCGCCGGACATGCTCAGCTACGACTACCGCACGATCGACGCCGACCTGGCGCGGGCGCGCGGGTACGCGACGGGCCCCCTGGCCGATCACTACCGCGAGCTGGCCCGGGTGCTGGCCCCGACGATCAAGAAACAGCAGACCGTCCAGCAGGCGGTGGTGGCCGCGGCGGCCGTGGAGTCGGCCACGCCGGACCGCGTCCAGGTGTTGTTGTTCATGAACGTGGGAACGACCAAGGTGTTGCCGGGCGAGACGGTGCCCCAGAAGCAGGTGGATCAGAACCGCGCCCGGTTTCTGCTGGTCAGAGGTGATGGCCACTGGTTGGTGGCTGAGCTGTCGACCTTGATTGGCAATGCCCCGACAAGCTGAGACATGTCCGGCGGCTCGCCATGGGCACGGCGTGGCGCGTTATCCAATTGTTAGTAAAGCTTAGGTTTGGGCCGCGTGAGCCTGGGCAGGGATAAGGGCACGACAGCGTCGATGGCGGGTAAGCCTTCGACCCTCGGAGTGACTGAGCGTTAGCCGATCCGCCGCGCGGGTATCGTCTGGGTTCGGCTCGGGCCTTGGTCGCCCCGGGGGAAGAAAACGCAGCGTGACGGCCATCGGTTCGCTCGAATCGGGCCTCTCGGGCTTGACGTTTCGGCGCTGACGGGCGATGCTGCGTCCAACGTGGAGCGCAGAGCGAGACTGGAGTGGACAGGTGTATGCCTATCGGCTACACTGCCCCTTTGCGCTGCCCTTTGACGACCCGCTTCTCTAGGTAACTTTGGAACATGGTCGTCTGGCGTGCGTGTAGTCAGTCCGCGAGCCCTCGGAAGGACATCTGTTGGCAGCCTCGCGCAACGCCTTCGCCGTACCCGCTGGTCCCCGCCGCGTGTCTTTCGCGCGCATC
>NZ_JBFBCI010000108.1:0-11517 GCF_040683095.1 Sphaerisporangium sp. NPDC051017 | reverse complement strand
GAGCACGAACAAGATGCCGGACAGGACCTTCCGGTCATCCAGACGCTTGCGGCCAGGATGGTCGGTGCGGCGTGGCACGACCGGCAGCAACGGCTTGATCCGTGCCCACAACTCGTCGGACACGATCCACGGTGGCTGCTCGCCCTTTCTCACGCGGTGATCAACCTGAAGGTGATCAACCTTATTCCTAGATCATTTTGTTAGGAGTTCTAAGGGGAACACCACGCGAGAAGGATCTTCGCCGGACTCTGCGGCCTCGTCGTGTCAGCCGCGTTATCGGTCGCCGTGCAGACGCCGGCGCACGCCGCCGGCTATGACGGCATCTGCACCGGTGCCGACGCCCTGACCGGCGTCACCATCGTCATCGACTTCCAGGAACTGGACGGCAACGGCGGCACACCCGCCCGACGGTCACCCGCTGCTCCCCGAACCCCACGCCGGGCACGCAGCGGACCGGCATCCAGGCCATTCAGGACGCCGGCATCAGCGTGACGGGCGTCGTGCAGTGGGGGCTGGCGTTCGTGTGCCGGCTGCAGGGCCGCCCCTCGGCCGCCGAATCGATCCCCATCACCAGCAACCCGAACTACCACGAAGCGTGCGTCGTCACCCCGCCGGCGGCCGCCTACTGGTCGTACTGGCACGCCACGGGCGCCGGCACGACGTGGACGTACAGCAGCTACGGCGCGTCCAACCGCAACGTGGTCCCGGGCGGCTTCGAGGGCTGGTCGTTCTCGCTGAACAAGACCGCCACCTCGAACCCGCCGCCCGGCGTCACTCCGAACAACCCGGCGGTCAGTCCGAACAACCCGACCGTGAACCTGTCCGTGGACGACCTGGACCGCAAGATCAATCTGGGTCAGAGCACGTCGCTGACGTGGACGTCGACGAACGCGACCTCGCTGACCGCGTTCTCGGTCACGCCGGCGACGGGTGGCGGCTCCTGGTCGGGCGCGCTGGCCGTCCCCGGCGGCACGAAGACGATCACGCCGACGGCGAAGGGCACCTACACGTACACGATCAGCGCCACGGGTACCGGCGGGACCGTGTACAACACGGCCACACTGACGGTCCAGTGACGCTACCGTCCATCCGCGGCACCCGGACGGCCCTGCGCGCCGTTCGGGTATTCGCCGCGGCAGCCGTCCTGCTGGTCGCCGTCCACCCGGCGCCGGCCGGCGCGTCCGCGATCGACCCGTCCCGGGGCCTGCCGGGGTTCTGCCCGGACGGCAACGGCGTCACCGTCGTCGTCGACTTCCAGGGGCTGGGCGGCACGACGATCGTGCGCTGCGACCCACAGCGGGAACGCGGCACCGGCCTGGACGCCCTGAAGGGCGCGGGCTTCCAGATCGACGGGGTGCGGCGGTGGGGCGAGGCGTTCATCTGCCGGATCGAGAACCGCCCATCGGCCGTGGAGCAGATACCGGTGAAGGGCAACGAGGGCTACCGGGAAGCGTGCATCGACACGCCGCCCGCCGCCGGGTACTGGTCGTACTGGCACGCCGGCAACAACTGCGCCTGGAAGTACAGCCAGTGGGGCGTCAAGAACCGCGACTTCGTCCCGGGCGGTTTCGAGGGCTGGTCGTTCTCCCTGAACGCGACCGCCGACACCAACCCGAAGCCACGGATCGCCGCGGTCCGTCCCGGAACGGAAGGCGGCCCGTGCAACGCCCGCGACGAGCCCGCTCCCACGTCCAACGACCCGAGCGCGGTCCAGCCCAGGCCGGGCGGCGGCGACACCCGGCAGGACTCGCCGGACCCTGATCCCCCTGCCACGCAGGATCCCGCGCCGCGCGCGAACCCCGATTCGCCCGCGGCGCAGGACCCCGCTCCTCGCACCGACTCCCCTGCGGCCCAGGATCCGGCCCCGCGCGCCAACCCTGACTCCCCGGCCGCGCAGGCCCCGGCTCCGCACAGCGACTCCGATTCCCCCACTGCGCAAGCTCCCGCTCCACGCGCGAACCCCGGCTCTCCCGCCGCACAGGCTCCCGCCCGGCGCACCACCCCGCGGTCGTGCTGTTCGCGACGTCCAGCGTGGACCCGACGAACCTCAACCCGTCACTCATCGAGCTGTCGTGGCCGATGCTGTCGTGGGCTCCGCTGTGCGGGGTGCTCGCCGGGACGCTGCCGGCGTTCCTCACCCCGCCGCCTGAGCTCTCGCACGTCCCGGCCGGGGTGCTCCCGGAGAAGGTGGCCGCATGATCGAGCTGAACGACGTCTCCTTCTGGTACCACGGGCAGGCCGATCCCGTGCTCACGGGCGTCGGCGCGACGATCGGCGAAGGGGAGCTGGTGCTCGTCGCGGGACGGACGGGCGCAGGCAAGTCCACCCTGCTCGGCACGGTCAACGGGCTCGTCCCGCACTTCACCGGGGGCCATCTCGAAGGTCTTGTCGCGGTCGGCGGCGCCGACACCGCGTCCCATCCGCCGCGCGAGTTCGCCCATCTCGTCGGGGTCGTCGGGCAGGACCCTCTCGCCGGGTTCGTCACCGACACCGTCGAGGAGGAACTCGCCTACGGCATGGAACAGCTCGGCCTGCCGCCCTCCGTCATGCGCCGCCGGGTCGAGGAGACCCTCGACCTGCTCGGCATCGCCGACCTGCGCCGCCGGGCCCTGCGCACCCTGTCCGGCGGGCAGCAGCAGCGCGTCGCGATCGGCTCGGTCCTCACCATGCACCCGCCGGTGCTGGTCCTGGACGAGCCGACCTCCGCGCTCGACCCGACCGCCGCCGAGGACGTCCTCGCGACGCTCGCGCGGCTCGTCCACGACCTCGGCACGACCGTCCTGCTCGCCGAGCACCGGATGGAACGCGTGGTCTCGTTCGCGACCGGATGCTGTACCTGCCGGGCGACGGAACCCTCGTCGACGGCCCGCCGGCCGCCGTGCTCCGGGACATGCCGATCGGGCCGCCGATCGTCGCGCTGGGCCTGTTCGCCGGGTGGGAGCCGCTGCCCCTGTCCGTCCGGGAAGCCCGCAGGCGCGCCGGGCCGCGGCGCGAGGCGCTGCCCCGCGTTCCGGACGTTCCTCCCGGCACGACCGGGGCGCCGGTGCTCACCGGCCGCGACGTCGTGGTCCGGTACGGCGAGACCGTCGCCGTCCGCGGCATCGACCTGGACCTGCACGAAGGGGCGGTGCTCGCGCTGATGGGCCGCAACGGCTCCGGCAAGTCCTCGCTGCTGTGGGCGCTGCAGGGCTCGGGACCGCGCCAGGGCGGCACGGTCACGGTCGCCGGGTCCGACCCGGGACGGCTGCCGAGCGCGCGGGCCCGGGCGCTCGTCGGGCTGGTCCCGCAGACCGCCGGGGACCTGCTGTACCTGGAACGGGTCGCCGACGAGTGCTCCGCCGCCGACCACGAATCGAAGGCCGCACCCGGGTCATGCCGGACCCTGCTCGACCGGCTCGCGCCCGGCATCGACCCGGACGCCCACCCGCGCGATCTGTCCGAGGGGCAGCGCCTCGCGCTCGTACTGGCCGTGCAGCTCACCGCGTCGCCGCCGGTCATGCTGCTCGACGAGCCGACCCGCGGCCTCGACTACGACGCCAAGACCGCGCTCGCCGCCACGATCGCCGAGCTCGCCGCTGAGGGACGCGCCGTCGTCGTCGCCACCCACGACGTGGAGTTCGTCGCGGCCGTGGCCGACCGCGTCGTCGTCATGGCCGAAGGGGAGATCGTGGCGGACGGCCCGGCCCGGGACGTGCTCGGCGGCTCACCCGCGTTCGCGCCGCAGGTCGCGAAGATCCTCGGCCCGGACTGGCTGACCGTCGCCGCCGTCCGCGCAGCACTCCCCCAGGAGGCCCGATGACGACGCCGGCCACCGAGGGGACACCGGCCGTCCGGGTCGGCCTGCGGTCGGCGGCCGTGCTCACGCTCGCGTCCATCGCCGGGCTGATGTTCGTGTGGCCGCTGCTCGTCCGCGTCGAGCCGCAGACCATGCAGCACGCGCCCGACGCGCCGTTCATCTTCATCGGTATCCTGCCCGTCCTCATCATCGTCGTGCTCGCCGAGTTCTCCGAAGGCGGCATGGATTCCAAGGCGCTGGCGATGCTCGGCGTCCTGTCTGCCGTCAACGCCGCGCTCAGGCCCCTCGGCGCGGGCACCGCGGGCATCGAGACGGTGTTCTTCATGCACCATCGCCATCATCGTCCTCGGCCCGGCCATCCTGGCGACACTGCGCCGCGCCTCCCGCAAGGCATCCTTCGGCGCCGGCCACAAGTTCTCGCGCCTCGGTGGAAGACATGTCTACTCCTCAGTCGCCGACCCAACGCGAGACCACCCTGCGGCCCCGGTCTCGAGGGTCAGGATGCGGACCAGTGCGGGCCGTCGGGGGTGTCCTGGACGGTGACGCCGACGCGGGCGAGGGCGT
Organism: Sphaerisporangium sp. NPDC051017; assembly: GCF_040683095.1. Lineage (NCBI taxonomy): Bacteria > Bacillati > Actinomycetota > Actinomycetes > Streptosporangiales > Streptosporangiaceae > Sphaerisporangium > Sphaerisporangium sp. NPDC051017. The sequence continues at coordinate 7,157 of NZ_JBFBCI010000108.1, read as the reverse complement.
CGCGGACGGTGTCGGCGAATTCGTACGCGCCCGCGACCCGTAGTTCGCCGCGTAAGGCCAGCAGCGGGTTCACGAGAGGGGCCAGCCGTTCGCGGGGATCGCGCAGGTCGACCAGGCGTGCGAGGCGGGAGATCATGCCGCGCAGGAGGGCGCGCGCCTGCTCGACACCGCCGTCGTCCTCCTCGGTGTCGGCCGCCCACTTGTTTATCTCGGACTCCAGGTCCAGTACGGCCTGGATGATCGCGTCGACGTCGCGCCGGTCCAGGGCGGAGTCGAAACGCTCCTGGCACGCCCGCATCGCCTCCCCCAGCGTTTCGCCGCCGCCGGCGTGTCCGGGGTCCGGCGCCACGACGGCGAGACTGGACGGAATCGTCGACCCGTTGGCGTTCTGGGCGAGGTCCCGGAGGTCGGCGATGTCCACCGTCACCCCTGAGGGAAGGATGGTCTGCGCGCCGTCGCGCCGCACGGTCAGCCCGCCCCGCCCGCGTACCTCGACGGTTCCGACGTGGAGGTCGAAGATGACGGCCGTGTGCTCGTCGATGCCCAGGACCGCGGCGCCGTCCGGGAGTTCCTTCTCCATCCGGGACAGCCGCCGCTCGCCCAGGTAGCAGTACCGGGTGTCATGCGTGCCGCCTTCTGCGTTGTCGTAGTGCGGGATCACGGCCGCGAAGAGTCCGAGCGGCGCGAGCAGGTCGAGTCCTTCTCGCCAGTGGGGTTCGGCGCCCACCTTGTAGATCTCGTAGACCGGCACCGCGGCGATCCCCGCCGTGCAGGCCGCCGCCGAGGCGAGCACCGTCACGCCGGCGGCCGCCCGGACCCGCGCGCGCAGGTCGGCGGCGAGGGTCGTGGCCGACCACCGGTCCAGCGCGTACGTCGGGCTGCCCGGTCCGGAGAAGACCCAGTCGGGCCGGCCGAGGATGTCACCCGGGCCCGCGACCTCAACCCTCAGGCCGACGCTGGTGGCGAAGTACCTGCGGGCGCGGGCGGAGATGTCGGCCGCGTTCTCCTGGAAGGCGTACGGGGTGTCCAGCAGCACGGCCCGGGGAGCATGCCCGAGACGCCGCACGAGCGAGCGGTGGACCTCGACCATGGTGGGGCTCGTCTCGCCCGATCCCATCAGCGCCAGCGCTCCCGGCTGATCTCGCATCGTGCCCGCGCCTCCTTGCCTGGCCTGATAAAAGCCACGCACACGGCCGGGTTCGGCGCAAGAGCAGTAATGCATATAGGCTGCTCTTGCATACTCTTCGCAACTGAAGGGGCTGGTGGGAAGCCCGCTCGTGGGACCGGAACGGGACGGAACGTACATGAACGATCACACCGCCGTCCTGCCGCCCGTCGCGGTCGAGGTTCTGCTGCTCCGCGTGAGTTCCACCGGCGGCTGGGCCTATCGCCGCCTGACCACCTCTCCTGGGCACGGGGAAAGCCCGGACGAGGCCGCCCGCCGCGTCTCGCGCGTACCCGCCGACGCGCGGCACACCGTCGTCCACTCCACCAGCTGGCGCTACCGGCCCGAAGGTCAGGTCGTGCTGACCTACGCCGTCTGCCCCGACCCCGCGCCCGCCCTGCCCGCCGTCGCGCTGACCGACCCGCGCCTGGCCACCGGGTCGGCCCCCGCCGCTCCTACGCCCGATCACATCGAGGTTGACAACGTCGCGGCCCATGCGATCCGCCACCTGGCGTTTCTCCAGGCGACCGACCCGATCGTGCGCGATGCCCTCGCCGCACACCCACACCTGGGCCGAGCGCTGGACGACCTCGCCTCGATGGCGACCGTCGCCGGTCGGCGGTAAGGGCGGTTCACCGCGTCCTCAGGCGGGCGGTTCGGCCGCTTCCAGGCGGTGGATCGTCCCCTCTGCATCCGCCCACCAGGCCAGGAGCTGGGTGATGGCCAGGTCGGAGAGGATCCGGGGTGGTGGCCTCGCGATCGCCGATCGGCGCGTACAGGCTCTCCTGTCCCGGAAACATCACGGCCTCCTTGGCGATCAGCCCTCCTGCACTACTAAGGTAGTTGCAATAAGCATGCAATAGAGGATGACCGAGGCTCAGGAGAGACTGATGGGTCAGTACTCGCTGCCGGATATGCCGTACGACTACGCCGCCCTGGAGCCGGCGATCACGGGAGAGATCCTGGAGCTGCACCACGCCAAGCACCACGCGGCCTACGTCAAGGGCGCCAACGACACCTTGGACAGGCTGGCCGAGGCCCGCGACAAGAGCGAGTTCGGCGGCCTGGTCGGACTGGAGAAGACCTTCGCCTTCAACCTGTCCGGGCACGTCCTGCACACGATCTTCTGGCAGAACCTGTCCCCGGACGGCGGTGACCGTCCCGACGGCGCGCTCGCGGACGCCATCACCGAGCACTTCGGGTCCTTCGAGGCCTTCCAGAAGCAGCTCACCACCGCGACCTCCACCGTCCAGGGATCCGGGTGGGGCGTCCTGGCCTGGGAGCCGCTAGGCCGCCGCCTGGTGGTCGAGCAGGTCTACGACCACCACGGCAACGTCGGCGCCAACACCACCCCGCTGCTGGTGTTCGACGCCTGGGAACACGCCTACTACCTGCAGTACCGCAACGTCCGCCCCGACTATGTCGAAAAGCTCTGGTCCCTGATCAACTGGACCGACGTGATCTCCCGCTTCGACGCCGCACGCGGTGGCACGGCCTGACCCAGGCCCCTTCTGACCGCGACGGCCTGTGCGCGCGGGGCAATCCTTCCGAGCGCTATCCACCACAGGCCGTCGCGCCGAACCTGGCCGAGCCACCAACGATCAATCATCGACGGCCGCCCGTTACCGGACCACCCGCCCGACAAGAGCGCTCAACAACGAACGCCGCGTCGCCGTGGCCGCAGCCCAACCGCAGCGACGAATGGCTCGACCGCGCAGCGCCTCTGGTCAGCGCGCCTTCGCGGCCTCGCGGTGACGCCTGCGGTATTCGGCAGGGTTCGCAGAGTCGCCGCACCCCCTCATCGAGCACCAACGGCGGGTGCCCGGCCGGGGCTGGTCCACGAACAGGACCGAGCACACGGGGCCCTGGCACGCGCGGATGCGGTGGGAGTAGGGGCCGGTGACGAGGTCGATGGCGTCGCGGGCGATCACTGACAGCAACGCGGGCACGGGCGCCCGGACCTCGGCGAGCTCCCGGCCCGACGAGCCCAGCACGGGAGGCGGCACCGGGACGGGGACTCTCTCACCACTGGAACCGGGCCGCCCGGTCACCGCCGAGTTCACCCACCTGGGCGCACTCACGGCGTCCTGCGGCTGATGACTGGGCGCCGCCCTGATGCTGGTGACCGCATGCGGCCGGTCGAGTCAGTCGACGCTCAACCAGCACGGTGAGGGCGCCCGCCGGGTGGCGGGCCTGTGGTGGCTGACGTTCGGCATCTCGGTGGCGGTCACCGCGGTCATCATCGTGTGAAATCGCCCTTTCCCTTCGGGCTGATGCGGTCGCTCGTCAGCTCTGTTCGCGTACGTCGAGTCGTTCGTCGGTCTGCCCGGTGGCCAGGAGATGCGCACGGTAGATGACTTCGAGCTGGGCGAGATTGTAGAGCTCGACGATGGCACGGTTGACCGTGGTCTGCAGGAGCGCGGGGTTGCCCTGGGATGCCTGCAGGTCAGGGTCGTGCAGCCAGGGATACTTCGCGTAGAGCTCCCGCACCTCCGGGGCCAGTCGTTCCGCGAGTCGGCGCTTGGTCACGAGGTCGGCGTCCGGCGGCAGTTGGGCGAACTCTTCGTCGACCTCGCTCCGCTCGACTTGGAAGATCTCTCGGAAGGCGCGCATCGCGTCGTCGGTGAAGACGCGCGAGTAGATCATGATGAGCGACCGGTCGGTCTCGGTCATGTTGTTCGCGATGGCTCCGAATTCGACCGGGAGCTCGGCTGCAGGGGTGCCATGCTGCCGGAGCGCTGCGATCTCCAACCGGATGCGCTGGAGGCGTTCGATGGTGACCGCGAGTTCGGCGTCGATCACCTGCAGTGCATCCTTCTGGTTCGCGTCGGCGCTGCTCATGGCCGGGATCTGGCTCAGCGGCACGCCGAGGTCGGCGAGCCGGCGGATCTGCAGCAGACGCAACAGGTGGGGCACTTCGTACTGCTTGTAGCCGTTCGAGGTGCGTGCGGGCTCGTCGAGCAGCCCGATCTCGTGATAGTGGCGCACGGCCTTCAGGGTCGTGCCCGCGAGTTCGGCCAGCTGGCGGGTGCTCCACGCCACCTCGGGTTCCTCCGTGTGTTCGCTCACCGGCCGGATCGCCGATCGCCTCAAGTGGAAACCATGCCCCTAGGGCAGTGTCAAGGTTGGAGGCGCCGCCGAAGGCGGAGGAGGAGCGGTGTTCCGCGGCGTCCTCATGAACGGGCTGCTCTGCTACGGAGCGGCGGGTGCCGGTGAGCCGCCCGCCCGGGACGCGGCCCGGTCACCCCTGCGCGATCACGTGAATTTCTCCTTGAGCTTGCCGATGGGGCCGGTCTCGGTGCCGAGGAAGGGCCCGGGGTCCCGAGGCTGCCGTCGTAGGTGTCGTGCACCTTGGGTTGAGCTGAGGGTCGATTCCACGGGTCGCGGTCATGCCGGGGGCGACACGGAGATCGCAGCATCCAGCACTTTGGGTGATTGATCGAACGCACATAGTAGCGTCCGCTATGAAGTCGATCTACGAGGACACCCCTCACGACAGAGCGGAGTTCAGTGTTGATGTCACTACGACCCAGATCCGCGCCCACCGCGCTGGCCTGCGCCTTGATGACCCTGCTGGCCGTATCGGGGACGCAGATGGTGGCCGCCCGGACCGGTGCGCAGGCCTCCACCACAGCGACGAACGCGGTCTCCCGAACCGCCTCCACGCCCTGCGTCCGGCAGGGGCAGGCGACCTACCCGGTCAGTTACTACTGGAAGAACGCGCTCGGCATGCGGCTGGGCAGCGGGTCGGTCTCGGTCGACACCTCTCCGTCCCTGTGGGGCGGGCAGATCACGCCGGGCGGCACCTTCACCCTCACCCTGACCCACCGCACGGCGCAGTGGCCGCTGCTGGTGCGCACCTACACCACCACCTGGGACCTGTCGTCCCTGCTGGCCAACGCCGATGTCGTCAACCAGTCGGGGGCCGGCACCATCAGCGGCAACAGCCTGACGATCACCTCGCCGGGTACCAAGACCGACCCGTCACCGAAGGTCATCACCTTCCGGGTCCGCCAAGGCACCGTCGGACGCAGCATGACCATCCGGCCGAGCGGGATCAGCAGCGTCATCGCCGCGCCGGGCCAGCTCGGGAACAACACCCCCGCCCCGCCGATCCAGATCGTCAGCGGCCAGTCGATCTCGCCCACCTCAGCCGCCGACGACACCGCCACCACCCAGGGCAAACCCGTCAGCGTGCCCGTTCTGGCCAACGACACCGGCACCGCACCGGTGATCAGCAACGTCACCGCCCCCGGCCGCGGCACCGCGACCATCTCCGGCAACACCGTGGTCTACACACCCGCCCCCGGCTTCGTCGGCACCGACACCTTCACCTACACCATCACCACCGCCTGCGGAACCGCCACCGCCAAGGTGACCGTCACCGTCCCGTGCACCGACACACCCGTCACCTTGGCCAACGGCAGCTTCGAGGCGCCACCTGTGACCGGGTTCCAGATGCTCCCCGACGCCTCGATCAACCCGGCCATCGGCTGGCACACCACCGCCACCGACAACCTGGTGGAGTTCTGGCGCACCGGCTACGGCGGGGTCCCATCGGCTGACGGGCAGCAGTTCGCCGAACTCAACGCCAACATGTTCTCCACGCTGTACCAGGACCTGCCCACCATTCCCGGAACCGTCATGACCTGGTCGCTGTATCACCGGGGCGTCGCGGGCACCGACACGATGCACGTGCTCATCGGCGCCCCCGGCGCGACCGTCGCCCAGACCCCCGCCGGAGCCTCCTCACCCGATATCACCGACGGCAACACCGCCTGGCGCCGCTACACCGGGACCTACGTCGTCCCGCCGGGGCAGACCGTGACCCGGTTCTCCTTCCAGTCGGTGTCGACCGCAGGCGGTAACCCGGCGACCGGCAACCTCCTGGACGGCGTCGTCTTCGAGACCCCACGCTGCCCGAGCCCAGCCCGAACAACACCGACCCGGCAAGCCAGACAGATCACCGCCTACGCACCCTGACCCCAACGACCGCCTCACCATCGCCCATACGGAGATCGCGCAATGGGCTGAACCGTAACGAGACCAGAGGTCCAGCTCGCCATCAATGCCGGCCAACGCCGCCGGGCGGCCGGGTCGCTACCAACGGGTGCCGCGACCGTCCCGGCGTGCCGAGGCCTGCCCCTTGGGCATTGCCGAAACTTTGGCCCTCGCACCGACCGCGGGAAGCGGGATTGCGTGCGGCGCGTGCCTTCGGCCGCCAGTGGTCGCCGAGGACGGTCGGCCACGCGCCATGCCGTCCGAATCCAGGCGGCGACGTCGAGATCTCCGGCGCGGCACTACTCACGCCAGGCGGAGATTTACGCGGGCCTGCGCGCGCTGCGCGACGCCCACCTGGAGCAGATTCGCACGCGATATCCCGACATCTGGTCTGCGACGCGCAGCGCCGGCTTCCATCTCGATGCTGACCCCGTGTATTTCGACGTTCGTGGGGACGATGTTCGTTCCGAGTTGGTCCGTATTTCCCTCGGGCGTGCTACGTCCATACTTGGCGAGACGGTCACTCCTTCGGACGCTGTGCTCATCGGGGACACCCCCGCCGATGTAGAAGCCGCACTCGAGAACGGTGTACCCGTCATCGCGGTGGCATCGGGCCGAAGCTCCGCCGACGAACTGCGCGAAGCCGGAGCTCTCCGAGTTCTGCCGGACCTCACGGATACAGCATCAGTGGTGAAAATGGTGCTGGAGGAGGCCACCGCATAGGCCCGCTATTCGGGCCTGCGCCAGGCCGCACCCTACCTGCGCGAGCTGCTGGAGCGGCCGCTGCTCGCCGATCTCGGCCTGCTGCACGCCGCACCCGCCCGGCACGCCCTGGACCGCAATCTGTGGGAAGGGGGCGGCGTGGCCGAGGTCGTAGTGTTGCCGACCGGCCGAACGCGCTTACCGAGGGGATACTTCTGGGCGGCTCCCGAAATCGCGGAGAAACGCGTCCCGTTCCCATGTGGACAGCAGGCTCGAAGGGGTCGTGAGG
>NZ_JBFBCI010000107.1:0-13540 GCF_040683095.1 Sphaerisporangium sp. NPDC051017 | reverse complement strand
GAGACGATCGGGCGCCGGCTTGCCGGTGACGCACTCGGCTGAGTTCGGTGTCCGCCCGGACCTCCCCGGTCATCGACGTGGGTTGCAACAACGGCCGACCCCGTGCCGACGTGCTACCGCTCGCGAGCGTTGATCGGGTCTGACTTCGTTCGAGCAGGCGCGCTGCATCGGCGTGTTCGAGCAGGCCGTCACCGGCCCACGTCGGCGACGAGCAATTCGGCGAGGTGGCGGGACGGGCGGCATGGCCGACAGTGGACAGGCCTGATCGCCCATAGTCACGTACTCATGCGCAGAGTGACGGGTAGGGTGGCACGGGCTCACCAGGAAGGTCGACGTGCCGAACCCATTCCCCTCTCTCAAGCCGCAGGAGTTGCTGCGTATCCTGCTCGCTCTCGGATACGAGGAGGTCGCCTGCAAAGGATCACATCGGAAGCTCGTCTGCGAGGGCAGACAGAGGGTGACGTTCTCTTTTCATGGCGGGAGTATCGCCCCCGGGGTCGTCAGAGACATACTGGTCAAGCAGGTAGGGCTGGACATGGACGAGGCGTTGAGGGTGGTGCGAGGTGACCGGTGAGATCATTCACCTGATCGTCAGGGAAGATCGGGGTGGCCGCGATTTCTACGCCACGTCGCCTCAGGCGCCGGGTTTCCTGTACGGACGTCCCTCTTTGGGGGAATTGCGCGCCGAGCTTCAGGAGGCGCTCGAATTCCACTTCGAGGAGCCGGGGCCCTACGCGGTCCAGGAACATCACGAACGGCACTACGACATCGGAGACGGAGAGGTCGTCATCCGTACGGCCGTCGACGGCCACGCGGACGCGCGTCGGGCCACCCGTGAGGCTCTCGGCCGGGCGATCATTTCGGATCCCGCCCAAGCGGCGGGGCTCGTCTCCGCCCCCGCCACCGAACTGGGAGAGGTCGTCTACATCTGCGGTGTGATGTCCGACACCATCGGATGGGTCATGCAACAACTCGACCCGAGGGGCGACATCGCCAACGTCGCCGTCTCCGTGGCCGACGTCATGATCGTCACAGTGCCGTTCGCCCATGGCCGGATGGCGGTCGACGACGAGACGGCGACCATCGCCTCCAAGGCCTACACCCTGGAGACGAAGCTGTCCGAGGTGGTCCGAGACCTCAAGATCGTCACACCGACCGCCACGCTGCGTACCGGAATCTGCGCGTAGGTCAATGGGGCGCGGGTTCGCGGGTGGTGCGGGTTTGCATGGCGTGTTGGACCAGGGCGACCAGCACATTCTTGCTCGACTCCTTCTGCCGCGCGTCGCAGAGTACGACAGGGAAGTCCGGGCCGAGGTCCAGGGCCATGCGGATCTCCTCGATGTCGTACTGGCGGGCCCCCTCGAAGCAGTTGACCGCGACGATGAACGGCGTGCCGCGCCGTTCGAAGTAGTCGACGGACGGGAAGCAGTCGGCCAGGCGGCGCGTGTCGGCGATCACGACCGCGCCCATGGCGCCGAGGGCCAGTTCGTCCCACACGAACCAGAACCGCTCCTGGCCGGGCGTGCCGAACAGGTACAGGACGTGGTCCTCGCCGATCGAGATGCGGCCGAAGTCCATGGCGACCGTCGTGGTCTTCTTGGCCTCGATGCCCGACAGGTCGTCGACGTCGACGCCGCGGTCGGTGAGCATCTCCTCGGTGCGCAGGGGCCGGGTCTCCGACACCGATCCCACCATCGTGGTCTTCCCGACCCCGAAACCGCCCGCGATCAGGATCTTGATCGCGGTGGGCAGCTTCGCCCGGCCGACGTCGCGCCTAGAGACTCCGTAGTCCATTGAGCACCGCCTTGTAGGTTTCCAGGTCGAGAACGTCGGTCTCACGCACGGGTTCCTGGATGGCCACGAATCCTCTGTCGACGAGGTCGCCGAGGAGGACGCGCACGGTTCCGGCCGGGAGGTCGAGGTGAGCGGCGATCTCGGCGACGGACAACGGCCGGTCGCAGAGTTTGACGATCTTGTGATGCTCGGGGCCGAGACCGGGTTCCGCAGTGATCACCGGGTTGATGGTCACGACGAGGGTGATCAGGTCGATCTTGCCCCGGCTCGGCTGGGTGCGTCCGCGCGTCATGACGTACGGGCGGACGATGCGTCCGGCCTCGTCGTCGAGCCACTGCTCGTCCGCGCTGCCGTCGGAGAGGCTCGTCATGTGGCGCCCTCATTCCTTGGGGAAGGGTTCTCCGATCGTGCGGGGGAGGTGAGGTACTGCCCGACGCGGGCCACGAGCATGGCCATCTCGTAGGCGACGAGGCCGACGTCGGCGTCCTGCGCGCACAGGACCGCGAGGCAGGCGCCCTGGCCCGCCACGGTGACCACCAGATAGGCCGACTTCATGGCGATGATGGTCTGGCGTACGGCCCCGCCCTCGAAACGCTCGCCGACCCCCTGGGCGAGGCTCTGGATCCCTGCCGCCACGGCGGACAGGTGCTCGGCGTCGGCCTGGCCGAGCCCCCGCGACGACGCGAGGAGCAGCCCGTCCGTGGACAGGACGATCCCGTGCTCGGCCTCCCTCACCCGCTGGACCAGGTCGTCCAGCAGCCAGGTCAGATCGGCGGGGGAACTGGTCCTCTGCATCACTCGCTGTCCTCTTCTGCCTGTTCACGCTTGGCGCGGCGGCGCGGCAGCCCGGCCGCCTCCGAGCGCCCGCGTTCGGTGCCGCTCTGGAAGGAGCCCATCAGCCGCCGCAGCTCCTCGGGGGAGAAGCCGTCCTCCTCGTCCTCCCGGGCCTCGGCGGCGGGGGTGGCCGGCTCGCTGCGCAGCTCGGGCGCGAGGTGAGCCTGGGCGACGCGGCGGGGCAGGCCGGATGGGGTGAAGGTGGGGCCGTCCGCGGGTGTCGCCGCGGTGGGGCCGGGGTCGAAGGACGACGCCCGCGTGGGACCGCCGTCGCGCGTCCCGTTCACCGGGTGGCCGTTGCCGTTCGCGTGGCGGCCGTTCGTGGGGTGGAGGCCCGCGCCGTCCGGCGCCGGGGGAAGCCCGCCCGCGGGAGGGGAGGGGAGGGCGGCCGGGCGGGGGTCACCGGTGGTGATCGCGGGGAACTCGCCGGTGCGGTGCCGCCCCTGCGCGGGGACGACGGCACCAGGACGCGGTGCGTCGTGTTCGTCGGTCATGGGCTCCGTGCCGGGTTCGAAGTCGGCGTCGCCGTCGATCAGCTCGCGGGGGATCAGGACCACCACCGTCGTGCCGCCGTACGGAGAGGCCTTCAGCGTGACCTTGATGTTGTGACGGGACGCCAGGCGGCTGACCACGTACAGGCCGAGGCGCGGGGTGCCGGAGAGCTTGAACTCCGGCGGGTCGGTGATGCGCTCGTTGGCGTCGGCGAGGTCCTCCGGGGTCATGCCAAGGCCGCGGTCCTCGATCTCGACGACATACCCCTTGGCGACCTCCTGGCCGCTGACCTGGACCGACGCGTACGGCGGCGAGAACGAGACCGCGTTCTCGATCAGCTCGGCCAGCAGGTGGATGACGTCGCCGATCGCGCGGCCGGCCAGCTCGGCCTCGCCCATGGGCATCAGCGTGACCTGGGTGTAGTCCTCGACCTCGGCGAGTGCGCCGCGCACGACGTCGACCATCGGGACCGAGCGGCGCCAGGCGCGGCCGGGGGAGGCGCCGGACAGGACGATGAGGTTCTCGGCGTTGCGCCGCATGCGGGTGGCCAGGTGGTCGACGCGGAACAGGTCGGCCAGCTCTGCCGGCTCGGTCTCGCGCCGTTCCATGGCGTCCAGGATGGTGAGCTGCCGGTGGACCAGCGACTGCGTGCGCCGGGCCAGGCTGAGCAGGATGCCGCGGTAGCTGCGCCGCAGCTCGGCCTGCTCGACCGCGACGCGGATCGCCGTCTCCTGCACGGTGTTGAACGCCTGGCCCACCTGGCCGATCGCGTCGTTGCCCGTGGCGAGCGGCGGCGCCTCCTCGGCGACGTTGACGTCCTCCCCGTGGCCTAGCCGTTCGACCACGTTGGGCAGCTTGCGGCCCGCCAGCTCCAGGGCGGCGGCGCGCAGCTCCTCCAGGCGCTGTACGAGGGCGCGGGCCGTGGTGATGGCCAGGATGATCGAGGCGATGACGGCGATGAGCCCGAGCCCGCCGGCCAGCGCCAGCCGGACGACGACGCCGGTGGCGATCGGCCGGGCGCGTTCGACGAGCTTCGCGCCTCCGGTGGTGAGCACTTTCTCGACCTGCCCCTGGACCGCGCCGGTGGCCGACTTCCAGCGCGCGCCGTCCACGGGGGCGAGCTGGGGCCGGGGCGTGATCATCAGCTGGTTCTCGAGGCGGCGCAGGCGGTTGTACGGCTCGCTCTTGGTCATCTGCTCGAAGGCCGCGCGGTCGGACGTGGGCAGCTCGGCGGCGACCTTGGAGAACAGGAACCGCTGGGTGCCGACGAGCTGGGCGAACTGTGCCCGCTCGCTCTCGCCGGGGCCGCCCGCGGCCAGGGATCCGGCGATCAGGGCGTCCTCCTGCGCGAGGAGTTCGCCGGCGCGGCTGAGCTCGATGAACGTGCGCGTGTCCTTGGCGAAGTCGGCGTCGTCCAGCGTGGCCATCGAGTCGTAGACGCGGAAGAGCGCGTCTACGATCCCGGTGATCGCGACGGAGGCGCGCCCGCGGTCGATCAGGCCCTCGTCCACCTGCTCGCGCATCGGGCCGAGGGCCCGCAGCTCCTGGGTCGCCTCGTCGATGCGCCGCCTGAGGGTCTCACTGGCCGCGTCCTGGACGGACGTGCTCGTGGCCTGCCTGCGGAAGTCGGCGCTCGCGTCGTCGGTCCTGGTCCGCTGCGCGTTCAGGGCGATGCGCTGCTGGCTGGAGCCGGGGGCGCCCAGCAGGACGAGCGTGAGCCTGCGCTCCTGCTGCAGTTCGACCCTCAGCCGCTCGCCGGGGTCGGCGATGCCGGAGTTCAGGGTGGCGACCCACAGGACGTTGAAGCCCTCACGCAGGGTGACCCAGGCCGCGAACCCCCACAGGGCGACCAGCGACAGCAGGAGCGCCGTGACCTTGGTCCGAATACGCGAATTACGGAAGCGCATAAGTCCATCCCTGGCGAGCGTCAGGAAGCTCATATCACGGTTCGCGGCGCATAAAGCTCAGGTCACGCTATCGTGCCCTATTGCGCCACATCGCATGGCAATGAGGCATTCCACCGCATCGCACTGGGGAACCCTAGCACGATGGCAAATGGTTCTCCGACTGTTCTGTGTCACTTTTGTAAACATGTCGGGTTGGCTGTCGGGTTATGTGATTCGGTATCACGTTTGTCGGCTGATGTGCCCTCTAGTGCTCCAACGTCGTGACGCTCCGTGCCAGGTGGAGCGCCCCCATGACCACGGCCCGGACGATCGCCACCGGCAGGTACAGGTCCTTGTCCACCCACATCGGCGGGTCCTCGACCCGCCCGGCGGACCGCAGAAGGTACTCCTGCCCCCGCTCGATCGCGGCCGACAGACGCCGGCTCCTGGCGCTCCCCGTCGTACCGCCCCCGGCCAGCAGGAGCTGGTACAACGCGTACGCCGTCTCCTCGGGCGTGCCGTCCCACAGCCCCCAGGAACCGTCCGGGCGCTGGGACGACAGCACCCAGTCCGCCGCCAGCCGCACCGGCCGGCGCGACGCGGCGCCGCCGAACTCGCCGAGCGCCAGCGCGCAGCACGCCGTGGCGTAGTACGGCGAGACGTGCCAGCGGTCCGTCCAGCTCCCGTCCGCCCGCTGCCGCGCGCACAGCCAGGCCGCCAGCCGCCGGACGGCCTCCGCGTAGCGCGGGCGCGCGTCGGGGCGGGCCGCCGTGAACTGGCCGAACGCGTCCAGCACGTGGGCGTTCACCGTCGTCGAGTGCCCGTCCTCGCCGAGCCACGTGCTGAAGTGCGTGCCGGTGTGGTACGCCCAGAGGCTGCCGGGCTCGCGCGGGGCGCCGAGCAGCGCCAGCGCGTACAGCGCCACCGACGTCGTGTCGGCGTCGGCGGGCAGCCCCGGCCCCGCCGCCACCCCGTCGGGGTCGATCCGCTCGCCGAGGCTCGCCACAAGCTCGACCGGCACGTCCACAGGGATGCCGGCGCGCAGCAGCCAGCTCACCACCCACCCGCGCTCGAACACCGTGATCGGGACCGCGCACGGCACCGGGCCGCCCGACAGCCGCACGACGGCCTCCAGGTGCTCGTGCGCCAGCGGCGCCGACCGTCCGGGGCCGCCGGGCTCGCCCAGCCAGGCGGCCGTGGCGGCCGGGGACGCGCCCACCGTCCCCTCGGGGGTCACCACGACGGCGGGGGCCCGCACGGCGGCCTCGCCCGCGACCTCCAGGGCGTGCATCAGCTTCACCGGCAGGGGAGCGCCCTGCCGCAGGCGCTCGCGGACGAGCCGCACCCGCGCGTCGTCCATGTCCTCGGGGAAGGGCAGGAGCGGGCAGGACTCCCACGCCCCGGGCACGGAGGAGCCGGCGAGGGCGCGGACGAGCCGGTTGACCGAGGTGACCAGTGCGGGGACGACGAGCTCGATCGCGGGCATGTCCGGCAGCGGCGCGCCGAAGCCCCGCCGCGCCCGGAGCCCGAGCGCGCGCAGGGCGCGTCCGGCGGCCTCCGCCACGGCCGGGGAGCAGGCGGGGGAGGTCCGGACGAGCTCGCCGAGCAGCGCGTCCGCCGCGCTCAGCGTGGGGACGAGCGCGTAGTCCTCGTGCGGGCCCCACAGGCCGTCCGGGCGCTGGGTGCCCACGAGGAACGCGATCCGCTCGGCGTGCCCGGTCAGCCACGGGGCCAGGGCCGCCAGCCGCCCCGTCTCGTACACCGAGGGCGAGGCGTCACCCCACGGGCGCGTCATGAGCCCGGACACCAGGGTTCGGGCCTCGGCGGCGACGTCGGCGGTCAGCGCGTCACCGTGAATGCTCATAAGTCGCCCCAGTAGTCGGCGAGCCGGTAGAAGCCCGCGCAGAAGTCCATCTGACGTTCGAGGTAGCCGGCGATCAGGGGGTCGCCGTCCCGCAGGGGCTCGATCAGCTCCCTGGCCCGGGCCGCCAGCGCGGCGAGGCGCCGGTCCACCTCCTCGCGGGGCGCACCGAGCAGCAGGGCGTTCAGGTCGCCCCACTCCACGTCCCGCCGGTAGGTCCCGAGGTCGTTCAGCAGGCGGATCACCCGTTGCACGGCCGCAGCCGCCTCCCGCACCGCCGCGATGGCGCCGGACGGCGCGCCGGTGTGGATCAGATGGGAGACGAAGACGAAGGTGAAGCCCAGGTTGTCGGCGTTGCCGAGGTACTGCTCCAGTGAGGGGACCGTGCCCGCGTCGCGCCACTCCCGCTCCAGGCGCATCGCCGCCAGCATGACCCGCAGTTCCTCGCGCCAGACGTGCCCGAGCGCGGGGAAGGCGGGGGCGGCGGACAGGTCCCGCCGGAGGTCGGCCAGGAACCGCGCCAGGTCGTCGCCGGGGGCCGGGTCCGCGCCGTCGGCGGCGGCCAGGCACCGGCGGGCGATGTCGTCCACCTCGGGCGCCGAGGCCGCGACGTAGTCCACCTGCCAGTCGAGCCCGAACGCCCACAGGGTGGCCTTGTTGGCCACCGAGAGCCGTTCGGCGGTGAACCACGGGCCGCTGAACGCCATGGCCAGGGACAACGTGCTGGTCAGCGCGTCGTCGAACGGCTTGGCCGAGAACAGGCCAGGGTAGGCCTCGAGCCATTCGCGCATCTGCCGCTGGGAGCTTCCGGCGACCGCGCAGATCAGCCCGGACTCCGTGGCGCCCGGCCACTCGCGGGCGGGAGCCGTCATCGCGGGCCCTGCCCGGCGCAGTTCACGGGAAGCAGCCGGAGTCCCACCGTGCCGCGCGGGCGCAGCAGCGCCGTCGCCGCGGGCGCGGGGGTACGGCCGCCGAGCGCCGCCGGGCGGAACCGGCTCAGGATGGCGGCCATGATCAGCGGGGCGTCCATGTAGAACAGGTGCTTGCCGACGCACTGGTGCGCGCCGCCGCCGAAGGGGAAGTACGCGTACCGGTGCCGCCGCTCGCCGCGGTCGGGGGAGAACCGCTCGGGGTCGAACTCCAGCGGCCGGTCCCACACCTCTTCGAGCCGGTGGGTGACGTACGGGCTGATCAGCACCATCGACCCGGCCTTCAGGCGCGTTCCGCCGAGGGTCTCGCTCCGCACGACCGTGCGGGGCAGCAGCCAGCCGGAGGGGTAGAGGCGCATGACCTCCTGCAGCACCATCTTGGTGTAGCGCAGCTCGGGCACGTGCGCGGGCAGGGCGGGGCCGGTGCCGACCACGCGGTCGATCTCGGCGTACACCTTCGCGGCCACCTCGGGGTGGGCTTCCAGGAGCGGCCAGGTCCAGGTGAGCGTCGACGCCGTCGTCACCGACGCCGCCGCGTAGATGCTGACGAGGTCGTCGCGGACACGCCGGTCGTCGCGCGGCGTGCCGTCCGCCTCCTGGGCGCGGCACAGCGCCGAGACGACGTCGGAGCCGTCGGCCGCCTCCCGCCGGACCTCGCGGATCAACGGGAAGATGATCTCGTCGATGGTCGAGACCGCGGTCTTGAACGCCCGGTCTCCGGGCAACGGCACCCGGTACGGCATGAACGGCAGGAGCAGCCGGGTGAAGACCGCCGCGTCGGCCGTGTGGTAGGCGGAGGTGAGGCGCTCGCCGTCCCGCAGGGAGATCCGGTCGCCGAACAGCACGCGCACGACGCTCTGGTTGACGATGGCGCCCATCGTGCGGGCGGCGTCCATCGGTTCCTTCGAGCGGGCGCGCGCCTCCAGTTCCTCGATCCGCGCGTCGACGGTGGCGGCGATCGTCCCGGCGAGCGCGGCGACGTACTTCGGCGTGAACAGCGGCTGGAGGATCCTCCTGCTGGCCTCCCAGCCGGGGCCGTCCCCGAGGATGCTGTCGCCGAGCAGGCGGCCGAGCGGCTGCCAGAACATGCCCTGGCGGCTGTAGTTGGTCCAGTTGTCGCGCATGACGTGCTGGACGTGGTCGGGGTGGGTCACCAGGTAGGGCCGCAGCACGCCCAGGTTCAGCCGGACGATTCGCCCGCCGGCCTGCCTGCCCAGCGCGGCCAGGCCGTTCGCGGGGTCGCGCACGATCGCCGGCGCCACCCGTGCCAGCATGGTCCGTTTCCCGGTACGGGCAGCGTTGATTTCAACCGGCATTCCGACGTTCTCCACCCTTTCAACGACCCAGAGGCGCACCGCTACGAGGGGTTCCTCGTCTCGCCGGGAGCTCTACGTCGAACACCGGGTGCCGCAGAAGCCGCAAACTTCCCAAGCGGCTACTCTTACGGCAAAGTGACACATGATCGAGTTGATATCACGATCTTCTGACCTGGAGCAAGATTTTCGGTCAAAGGTCCGGCCGGCTACGGCAGGTTGTACTGTCCGGATATCCGCCGTCATGCGGCTCGTGACCGGTACGCCCTGGGCTGGGCTAGTCTCGCCGCCAGTGTCGGCACACGTCGGGGAGCCGAGCGTGGAACCAGCGTCGGTGGGTCTGATCGGAGCCGGTCCCTGAAGGGCGCCCTGAACCGCCGAGCGGAGCGAGGCCATGGGCACAGCGCCCTGAACCCGACGCGTTGGAGGCGGCAATAAACCCAGTTGATACGGTTTCCAGTGACGCGCGGCGTGGAGCGAAGCCGGTGTGAGTCCGGCGCTGTCCCGCAACTGTGAGATCCTCCCGGATCGAGCCAGGTCGCCTCCTGCCGCGCCGACGTCGTCAACCCTCGTGGAAAAGGGTGATCCGTCCCACATCACGGGTCCCTTGTTTCCCGGCAACAGGAGGAACCCACGTGAGGCCCGTACGCACGGCCTTGGCGGGCGCGTTGCTGGGTGCGCTGACGCTGGCCGGATGCGGCCAGCCGACCGGCACCGCAGAGACCACCGCCACCCCCGCCCCCGCCACATCCCCCGGCGAAACCGCGCAGGCCGCGGGCTTCCCGGTGACCGTCCAGGCCGGCAACGGCCCGGTGACGATCGCCAAGAAGCCAACGAAGATCATCTCTCTGTCGGCCAGCCATACGGAGACCCTGTTCGCGATCGGCGCGGGCCCTCAGGTCCTCGCCGTCGACGACCAGTCGAACTACCCTCCGGAGGCGCCCAAGACCGACCTGTCGGGGTTCAAGCCCAACGCCGAGGCGATCATCGCCAAGCAGCCCGACCTGGTCATTGTGTCCAACGACATCGACGGCGTCGTCGCCGCGCTCACCAAGGTCGGCGTCCCGGTGCTGCTGGAGCCCGCAGCCACCAAGCTGGACGAGGCCTACGACGAGGTCACCGACCTCGGGGCGGCCACCGGCAACGCAGAGAAGGCCGGCCAGGTCGCCGCGGACATGAAGCGACGGATCGACGCGTTCGCCGCCGCCGCGCCCAAGGGCAAGAACCTGACCTACCTCCACGAGCTGGACAGCACGCCGTACTCCGTGACCTCCAGCACGTTCCTCGGCCAGATCTACGGCCTGTTCGGGCTGACCAACATCGCGGACAAGGCGCCCGACACGGCCGGCGGCTACCCCAAGCTGTCCAGCGAGTTCGTGGTCAAGGCCGACCCCGACCTGATCTTCCTGGCCGACATCAAGTGCTGCGGCCAGTCCAAGGAGACCCTCGCCAAGCGGCCGGGCTGGGCCGGGCTCTCGGCGATCAAGAACGACCGGGTGATCCCCCTGGACGACGACATCGCCTCCCGCTGGGGGCCGCGCGTCGTCGACCTCGTCGAAATGGTGGGCGAGGCCGTCGGGAAGGCCTCCGGCTGAAACCCGCGACGGTTTCCACCGAGCCCCCGCCCGAGTCCCCGGCGCCCATCGCGGCCCCGGGGGCTTCGGCGCGGTCGCGGACGGCCGCCCTCACGGTCGCGCTCGCCGTGCTGGCCGTCTGCGTGCTGCTCGGGCTGGTGATCGGCGCGGTCGGCATGCCGCTGAAGGGCGTGGCGCTCGAACTGCTCGACCGGCTGCCCTTCGTCACGGTCGACTCCGGGCTGTCGCCGGTCGAGAAGGGGCTGCTCGTCCAGTTGCGCCTGCCCCGCGTGGTGCTGGCGGCGATCGTCGGCGGCCTGCTGGCGATGTCCGGCGCCGGCTACCAGGGCGTGTTCCGCAACCCGCTCGCCGACCCCTACCTGCTCGGCGCGGCCGCGGGCGCAGGCTTCACCGCCACCCTGATGATCGTGCTGATCCAGGTGGACGGTCTGGTGCCGCTCGCGGCGTTCGGCGGGGCGATCGGCGGGGTGCTGCTGGCGTACGCGCTCGGCAGTACGGCGGGACGCGGTGGCGGTACGGCCACGCTCGTCCTGGCCGGGGTCGCGGTGTCGTCGTTCCTCGCCGCGCTCCAGGCGTTCGTGCAGCAGATCCGCGTCGAGCAGTTGCAGAAGATCTACTCGTGGATCCTCGGCGGCATCGGCGGCGACTGGTCTCAGGTGTGGCTGGTCGCGCCGTACGCCGTGGTGTCGTCGGTGGTCCTGCTGGCCCACGGGCGGCTGCTGGACGTGCTGTCGGTGGGGGACGACGAGGCGGTCGGCCTCGGCGTCGACGCCCGGCGGGTCAGGCTCGTCGTCCTGTGCGCCGCCTCCCTGGCCACGGCGTCGGCGGTCGCGGTCAGCGGGCTCATCGGGTTCGTCGGCGTGGTCGTCCCGCACGTCGTGCGGCGCCTGGCGGGCGGCTCCTACCGGGTCGTGCTGCCCCTGTCGTTGGTCGGCGGGGCCGCGTTCATGGTGCTCGCCGACCTGCTCGCCCGCACGATGCTCGCCCCGGCCGAGCTGCCGATCGGCGTGGTCACGGCCTTCGTCGGGGCGCCGTTCTTCGTCGGCGTCCTGCGCGCCACCCGGGCGGTGAGCGTGTGACCGGGGACGGCGCGCCCCCGGTCGAGGTGCGGGACCTGGAGGTCTCGCTGGACGGGAGGCCCGTCCTGTCCGGTGTCGGGCTGTCGGTGCGCGGCGGCGAATGGCTGGCGGTCATCGGCCCGAACGGCGCGGGCAAGTCCACGCTGCTGCGCGCCATGATGGGCATGGTGGAGTCCCGGGGCGAGGTGCTCGTCGACGGCGCGCCCGCGCGCGGCCTCCGGCCCCGGCAGCGCGCCCGGCTGATGGCGTACGCTCCGCAGGACCCGCTGTTCCCCCCGGCGATGACCGTGTTCGAGTACGCCATGCTGGGCCGCACGCCGTACATCTCCTATCTCGGCCACGAGTCCCGCCGGGACAGGGAGATCACCGGCTCGGTGCTCGAACGACTCTCCCTGTCCCCGCTCGCCGGTCGCCCGCTCGGCCACCTGTCCGGCGGCGAGCGCCGGCGGGTCGTCCTCGCCCGCGCGCTCGCCCAGCAGGCGCCCGTCCTGCTGCTGGACGAGCCCACCAGCGCCCTCGACCTCGGCCACCAGCAGCAGGTGCTGGAGCTCGTGGACGGGCTGCGCCTCGCCGACGGGCTCACCGTGGTCACCACCATCCACGACCTCGGCCTCGCCGGGCAGTACGCCGACACGATGCTGCTCATCGCCGGCGGCCGGCACATCGCGTCCGGCCCGGCCGGGGACGTGCTCACCGAGCCGCTGCTCGCCCGCCACTTCGGCGCGCGCGTCCACGTGAGCGCCGGCCCGGGCGGACGCCCGCTGGTCAACCTCGTGCGACCATGAGCCCGCCCATGAGACCCGCCCGTGAGGAGCGCCCGTGCTGTCTTTGAGCCACCGGCACGAGGACGGCGCGCGCCTCGCCTCGCTTCTGTGGGAGTTCGGCCCCGGCTGGCGCATGATCTCCTCGGCCGTCCTCGGCGGCGGCATCGGCCCGCGCGAGTGGGTGCTGAACGCGCAGGTGGTGGCCGGGTACGCACGCATGGACCCGACGGAACACCTGAGGGAGCTCGCTCCGCCGGGCCCCGGGGTCGGCATGATGACCGCGGCCTCGGTCGCCCGCTACACCCGCCGCGAGGACGGGGGAGCCGAGGCCGTCGCGACCGTCGGGCTGCGGGTCCCCACCTGGGCCGCGTCGCCGGAGGGGGCGCCCGACCCGGAGTTGCGGCCCGTGCGGCGCGAGCCCGTCCACCCCGGGACGATCAACATCATCGTGGCCGTCCCCGTGGCCATGAGCGACGCCGCCCTGGTCAACACCGTGATGACGGTGACGGAGGCCAAGACCCAGGCCCTGATCGAGGCCGGGTACGCCTGCACGGGCACCGCCTCGGACGCCGTCTGCGTGGCCGTGCCCGCCACCGGCCCGCAGGAGGCGTTCGGCGGCCCCCGCTCGACCTGGGGCGCCCGCGTCGCGCGCGCCGTCCACCACGCCGTACTGGAGGGCGCGCACGCGTGGGCCGCCGCCAACGACGTCGAGCCCGGCGACGCCCTCGGGGCTACGAGGTGAAGGCGGCGGTGCCCAGCAGGCGGTCGATCCGCGCCTGGTCGGACGAGTCTAAGCGGGGCGGTAGCGCACCCAGATATCACCGGTCTTCACGTAGCCGGTGAGCCGCACGGTGACGTCGTCGGACGCCAGTGGGCCCCGGGGGCGGTTGTGGACGGGCCCCATGGACCGCCTGACGACCTCCCTGTCGTCCACCCTCCAGCCGCGCGGCACCACGATGACGATGTCGCCGAACCAGGAGGTGACCTCCACGT
>NZ_JBFBCI010000106.1:0-16221 GCF_040683095.1 Sphaerisporangium sp. NPDC051017 | reverse complement strand
ACTTGTTGGTATCAAGCTCCTCGTACGCCTGCCAACATTCGAGTTTGAGAAACCGCCATTCGATCCGCGACCAAGCCTTCGAGAACTGCTGCCCGAACTGATCGAGGGTCAGCCGCCTGCCGGTGCGCGTCGCCCATTGAGGTGGAATCATCTAGCTGTCCGGAATGTCTTTCTTCGCCGATATGAGGGTGGCTCGGGAGATCCGGACGATCCGCTCATCAGCAGCGCATCTCGCGTCGCCTAGAGGTTGGATCCCGATCTGATCGGTGATATCGGTCCCGATGACGGCGAAGCTCCCGTCGTCCAACTCAAGGATATCCGGTGAGCCACTGACGGCAGTAGTGTCGCCACGCTCTTGCGGAGTGATACCAAGCCGCCTGACAGCTCTCATGGCTTCCTCGCATATGACGTATCGGTTGAACGCAGCCATATCACGCAATAATGAACATGACAATCCATAGGCAGGTTAAGTGACGACCTGTCACGGCGATTAACAGCAAACCAATAAGGGAAGTCCGGCGCGCCTCGACGATGCGATGTCCGGGTGCGGGACGGAGGGGTCAGCGTCCGGCACGGCCGCGCGGCCGGGTCCTTCGCCCTCTCACGCGGGGCCTCGGCGCACCGTTCACACAGAGATCCTGGACCGCGCAACCACGCCCCCTCATCGATCTGCCGTGGATTGAGTTCACATGTTGGGTGCGCTGCCCGGGCGGGCGAGGCTCGGCCAAACGCGGCGAAATCCCCTTCAGACGCGGGCTGGGGTCAGCCGGTCGGCGGGGAGGGCTCGCTGCCAGGGATGATGCAGGTCGACGGCGAGGGTGCGGGCGAGTCGGACTTGGGCGTAGGCGACCAGGACAAGCCAGGCCCAGCGGTCGGCCTGCTCGGGGTGGGGTAGCCGGGGCCGGGTGAGGCCAAGGACCTGCTTGCAGAATCTGAACGTATGTTCGAGATCGAATCGGCGGAGGTAGGTCCACCAGAGTCGGTCCAGGTCGTCACTGTGGACCACAGTCACAGGGGCTTGGGTTTGCGGTCTGCGAGGAGGTGTTCGGTCAGCGAGGCCGCGCAGTGAAGGCGGCCGGGCGGGTCCGCCGGGCGCGACAGCGGCGGCATGCGGAATCAGCGGCGGCGGTCGTCACGCGTCGGCGACCGGGTCGGGCAGGGAACCGACGCGGAGCACCCGGAGCTGGAGCATCACGGCGAAGCGCTGGTCGGGGTCGGCCAGGTCGATCCGGCCGACCTCGGCGACCCGCCGCAGCCGGTAGCGGAAGGTGTTCTGGTGGACGAAGACCGAGTCGGCGGCCGCGGCGACGTCGCCGAAGGCGTCGAGCCAGGCGCGCAGCGTCTGGACCAGGTAGGCGTGGTGCCGGCGGTCGTAGTCGACCAGGCGGGCCAGGGCGCCGGTCGGTTCGTCGCCGCGGGCGGCGGCGAGGTCGCGCATCTCGATGATCAGGGCCTCGCCCTGCAGCTCGTCGAGGCTGCCGATGCGCCGGTGGCCGCGCCGCTCGCGCAGCACTCGCAGAACCCGGTCCACCCAGGAGCGGCTGTGGGCCACGCCCGAGAGGTCCAGCGCGGCCGGTCCCACGGCGGCGACCGCGGGCAGCCGGTCGCCGACTCGGTCCAGGAAGTCCTGCAGGGTCCGCTCCGCGCGCGTCCCGGCCCGGTCCCCGGTGCCGGCCACCGGCACCAGGCCGTAGGTGACCTCGCCGATCTCGGCGACCGCCGAGATCGGGTGGAAGGCGGACAGGTGCAGGGCGAACGCGTCGCCGAGCCGCTGCCGGTCGTGGACCACGGCCGCGCCGCCGCCGTCGTCGTCGCGGTGCCGGTCGCGCTCGTCGAGGGCCACCCCCAGCACCAGCAGAGGGCGGCCCGCGAGCCCCAGCCGCTCCAGCGCCGCGCCCGCGCCCGCGCCGCCCTCCAGCGCCGAGCGCAGCAGGTCGGCCCGCAGCCGCCGCTGCACGTCGGCGCCGGCCCGGACCCGCAGCAGGTGCAGGGCGACCAGCTTGGCCGACTCGCGCAGCGCCTCGTGGCGCTCCTCGCTCAGCGGCCCGGGCACCGCCGCCCAGATCGAGCCCAGCACCTGGTCGCCGGCGCGCACCCCGATGGCCACGCGGGGCATCGTCAGGCCGCTGTTGTCGCCGGGGACGGGCTCGATGTAGATGGGCCGGTCGTCGCGGAGCAGGTCCTGGAAGACCCCGCGCTCGCGGAGATTCCGGAAGTACCGCTCCGGCACCTGCCGGCCCAGGATGGTCTCGACCCGGGACGGGTCGGCCTCGTCCTGGCGGACGGAGAAGGCGAGCACCCGGGAGTTGCGGTCCTCGATGGTGATCGGCGCGTCGAGCAGCGACGCGACCGCGTTGGCGACCGCGAACAGGTCGCCCGCGGGCAGCCCGCCGAGCGACTCCGCCGGATCCACGCCGTCGCCGCCGACGAGCAGGGAGCGCAGCATCTCACTCAGGTGGCCCCACGGCGCGCCCCGGCTGAGCCCGAGCACGGCCACGCCCGCCTCGTCGGCGGCGACCCGCACCTCGTCGGTGAGCGGGACCGGCGCCCTGAGCACCAGCGCCACCGCCCGCCGCCGGCCGAGCGCGCGCAGCAGCGCCGCGATCTCGCCGGGTGCGTCGACCCCTACGCCGAGCACGAGCGCGTGGGGCGGCAGCATCGGCTGATCCAGCGGGTCGTGGATGACCAGACCCCCGATCTCACCGGGGCGGTCGGGGTCGCCGTGGACGAGGTCGAGCAGCGTGGAGCCCAGGTCGTCGAGGACCCGGCCCAGGCTCGCGCGGGGGCGCGCGTCGTTGGTGTGCGCCATTTGCCGACGATATGCCACGCCTTGGTCGACGACTAGTCGGCCCCTATGAATCGCGCCCGTGTTCTTCGTCTGATCCGACGTACTCAGCCGGTGAGCCACTCGGACGCGGTGGTCATCTCGGCGAGGCGGTCCGGCACCGGCGCCACGCCGAGGCCGGGCCGGCCGGGACGGCGAGGTGGCCGCCGTCGAGCACGAACGGCTCGGTGATGTCCGCGGCGTAGTACCGCCCGGACGCCGACGTGTCGCCGGGCAAGGTGAACCCGGGCAGCGCGGCGAGCGCCACGTTGGTGAGTTTCATGCATCCCTCCGTACGACGTACCAACCGGTGCGGTCGAAGCCCTCGATCCGGCCGCCACGGGCGGCGAGGCCGGTGAGCGCGTCGCGCACGGCGACCCGCCAGCGCCGCGCCATCCCCGGGTCGGCCGTGCGGAGACCCTCGATGTCCGGGGGTACGGCCACGAGCGAGGTCGCGCCGTCGAGCCGGCCGGGCTCGGGAGCGCCGTCCGCCCCCATGCTCAGCGCCGTGACGGCGCCCGCCGCGAGCTCGTCCGCGGCGACGGTGCCGGTGCCGCCCCCGGTGCAGGCGGCGACCACTGCGGGGTCGCGCAGCGGCCAGCGCATCAGGAGCCGGTCGGAGTCCTCGGCGCCGTTGATGGCGTCGAGCATCGGACCGTAGAAGTTGGGCAGGTACTCGGCCGGCCGCGCGGCCAGCTTGACCACGTTGAAGTAGGCGTTACGGGCCACCAGCGGGTCGAAGGTCCAGGCGATCTCGGGGACATCGCACCGTAGCGCCCATGCCCGCTGGTGCAGTTTGAGCGCGAAGCCGATGCCGCGGCCGGTGGCCCGCGCCGAGACGCCGGCGATGTGGCTGTGCAGCGCCTCCTCCGCCGGGGCGTGGAAGAAACCCACGCAGGCACCGACCAGGCGGTCGCGCTCGAAGGCGCCGGCCACGTAGTTGCCGGCCTTGCTCAGGGCGCGCAGGAGCTCGATCGTCATCTGCGGGTTGTCCGAGCGGCCCCAGATGGTGGCGAGTAACCCGATCACGCCGTCCAGGTCGTCGAGGCCCGTGAGCTCGCGCACCAAAACGCCGGCCGCTCGGGCGGCGCCCTCCGCGGCCCGGGCGGCGTGGTCGAGCTCCGGCCCCGCGGCGGCGGGCGCCACGCTGCTGTCGGTCACGATGTTCATGCTCCTCGGCTCGTTCGGGGGTGTCACGGTCGGGCCGCACCTGGCGCGCCGATCGGGTTCGTCGAGTCGGCCGGCAGGTCCTCGACCAGCGCGCGCAGCAGCGCGGTCCGGCCGGGCAGCCTGTCCACCAGCACGTGCTCGCCGGGGGCGTGGGCGCCGCCACCGACCGCGCCGAGGTCGTCCAGGGTCGGCGTGCCGACGAGGTCGGCCGACGGCGACTCGCACTCGATCAGGGCGCGGGCGTCGGCGAGCAGGTCTGAGAGGGCGGCCATCAGCCTGCCCGCGGGACATCGTGGAGGTCTCTCATATGCGACCACGCTAGGAACCGGGCCCGCGGCTGCGTTCATCGTTCTCGACAACTTGGCGGCGAGCGCTTGGTCGTCCGTGACGAACATATGATCAGTCTGTCTCGAGGTCGCGGTACCGGGGCAGCTCGGCGCCCCGGCGGGACACGGTGTAGGAGGCGGCAGCGGCGGCGACGGCGCCAAGCCGGTCCAGTGCGGCCGGCGGTGTTTCGAGCAGGCCGAGGATCAGCCCGGCCATGTAGCTGTCCCCCGCGCCGACCGTGTCGACGACGTCAACCGCGGCCGGGCCGATGCGCACGACGTGCCCGGGGGCGTGGAGCGTGGAGCCGGCGGCGGCGCGCGTCACGGCGACGAGCCGGGGACCGGCGCCGGCGATGTGCTCGGCGACCGCGTCCAGCGGGCGGCCGGGGTAGAGCCAGCCGGCGTCCTCGGCGCTGAGCTTGACCACGTCGACGAGCGACGCCACGGCCTCGAAGGTCGCCCGGGCCGGGGCGGGATCGGTGCCGAGGATCGCGGGGCGGACGTTCGGGTCGAAGGTCAGCGTCGCCCGCCCCCGCAGGTCGCGCAGCAGCGCGCGGACCTTGCCGGCGCCCGGCTCCAGGAAGGCGGCGATCGAGCCGGTGTGCACGACGGCGGCCCCGTCCGGGATCGCGGCCGTTTCGATGTCCCAGTCGATGTCGAAGACGTAGCGGGCGTCGCCCGAGGCGTCGACGGTCGCCGTTGCGGTCGCCGTCCGTCCATGGTGGACGCTCGCGGGCAGCACGTCGACGCCGGCGCCGGTGAGATGCCGCAGCACGAGCCGACCGTGGTCGTCGTCGCCGATGCTGGTGAGCAACGCGGTCGGCACGCCGAGCCGGGCGAGGCCCCGGGCGACGTTGGCCGGGCTGCCGCCCGGGACCTCGTCGGTACCGCCGGGACGGACGATGACATCGATGAGCGCCTCGCCGACCACGAACACGAATCGGTTCGTCACGACACGACCTCGTCCAGGCGCACGCAGCCGATCGTCAGGGCGGTGGCGGTGCTCGCGCTGTCGCCGGTGTCACCGCCGCAGGCCGTCAGCGCCGGCGCCGACGGCGGTATTGCCAGGATCGCGAGTGCCCTGGCGGCACGCGACCAACGGCCCCGTAGTGCTGGGGACATGGCTTTCCTCTCATGACGGGGCGAGGGATCAGCAGACCTCGGCGGGCGTGCCGAGGCCGGCCGCGAGGGCGGCGGCGATGCCGCCCGCCCGGATGTCGCGGTAGCTCGCGGCGAACGCGTCGGCGAAGATCGGCCGTTCGGCGAGGTCGCCGAACAGATCGGTGTCGCGCAGGAATCCGATCGGGTCCGCCTGCTGGCGGTGCACGGCCGCGGCGACGGCCGCGCGCTGCCGGTCCGGCGCGCCGGGCTCGTCGACGTCCGCGGCGAACACGGCCCAGCCCGCGACCACCAGCGCGGCCATCGGCGCCGACCGGCCGAGCCGGACCCGGTCGTGCGCGACCGGCAGAAGAAACTTCGGGATGCGGTCCGAGGCATCGGTGGCCAGCCGGGCCAGGGTGTCGCGAATGTACGGGTTGGCGAACCGGTCGAGGAGCGAGCGCTTGTAGGCGGCGAGGTCGATGCCCGGCACCGGCCGCAGCGTCGGGGTGGCCTCCTCGTCCATGTACCGGGTGAGCAGCTCGACCAGCCGCGGGTCTGCGGCGGCCTCGTGGGCCAGGCGGTGCCCGAGCAGGTAGCCGGGGTACGCCAGGGCCTGGTGACTCGCGTTGAGCAGCCGCAGCTTCATCAGCTCGTAGGGCGTCACGTCGGCGACGACCTGGACGCCGACGCGTTCGAAGGCGGGCCGCCCCAGCGTGAAGTGATCCTCCAGGACCCACTGGACGAACGGCTCGCACAGCACCGGCCAGGCATCCTCGACGGCTAACTCCTGGGCCACGAACGCCCGGTCGGCGTCGGTGGTGACCGGCGTGATCCGGTCGACCATGCCGTTGGGGAACGCGACGGTCGCGTCGATCCAGTCGCCGAGGCCGGGATCGCGCAGCCGCGCGTAGGCGACGAACGCCTTGCGGGCCACGTCGCCGTTGCCGGGCAGGTTGTCGCACGACATGACGGTGAAGGGCGGGATGCCGCGGGCGCGGCGGCGGGCGAGGCCCTCGACGACGTAGCCGAAGACGGTGGCCGGCGCCGCGCCGGGCCGCAGGTCCTGCCGCACGCCGGGGTCCGACTCGTCGAACTCGCCGGTGGTGTCGCTGGTGTTGTAGCCGCCCTCGGTGATCGTCAGCGAGACGATCCGGGTGGCCGGGTCGGCGAGCCGTTCCAGCACCCGCTCGGGATCGTCCGGGCCGAAGAGGTACTCCACGATCGAGCCGATGGTGCGGGTGCCGGTCGACCCGTCCGGCCGGCGCTCGACCAGCGTGTAGGTCGTGTCCTGGCCGGCGAGGGCGTCCCGCATGCGCCGGTCGCCGGGCAGCAGGCCGACGCCGCAGATCGCCCAGTCGAGATCCTCGCCTCGCTCGAACAGCCGGTCGAGGTACATGGCCTGGTGCGATCGGTGGAAGTTCCCGACGCCGAAGTGGACGATCCCGACAGAAAGGCCGGACCGGTCGTACCTGCTCAACATAGACTCTCCTCGATTGCATTGGGCGCGGCTCATCCGGCGGCCGAGTGGACTTCCGGTCCCGCGCCGCCCGGTCGACATCCGAGTCGGGGTCTGTTCTACGGTGCCGCGCAGGCGAATCGGGCGGCGAAACCGTTGCTTCGATACGTCATGGGGGCGCCCGAGACGACGCCGGTGCTAGCGGGCGGGAAATCGCGCCGACAATTTCTTCGTCGCGCTCTCGACGACGGCCGCCGGAGCGGAGTCCAGGGAGCCCGCGTTGTACGGCGGCTCCGGCGCGTACTCGATGATGAGCTGCACGGTCTGCGCCACGTCGTCGCCCGCGATCGAACCGGCCAGGGTCAAACCCATGTCGATGCCCGCCGATATGCCCGCGGCGGTCGCGTAGTGACCGTCGATGACGACCCGCTCCTTCGACGGCGTCACACCGAACTCGACGAGCTGCTCGAGCGCGGCCCAGTGGGTCGTTGCCCGGCGAGCCCTGAGGACTCCGGCGCCGGCGAGAATCAAGGACCCGGTGCAGACCGAAGCCGTCCACGCAGTGGTCCGGTCGACCGTTCGCAACCACTCGTGCAACGTGCCGTCGGACATTTGCTCGGACTGGCCCGGGCCCCCTCCGATGAGGACCACGCCGGGGTCCGTCACGTCGGCAAGCGTCGCGACGACGTTGATCGACAGGCTCTTCAGGTCGTTGCGGACGAGGCCGGGCTGCTCGGCGACGAAAACGACCTCGGTGTCCGGGAGACGGCCCAGGACCTCATACGGCCCGACAACGTCCAGCGCGGTGAAGCCAGGATAGAGAACGATGGCGACCTGCATGTCAGCGCTCCTTCAGTTGTGCGCTCACCGTCGGCCCCTGACGGGCCGGCCGGGTAGGGCCTGCTCTTGCAACCTGCCGTCGCTGACGACCGATTCGCCGTTGACGATCACGTGGGCGAACCCCGTCGAGGGACGCACCGAATGCTGGTAGGTCGCCGCATCGGTGACCCGCTCCGCGTCGAACACCACCACATCCGCATCGCAACCGGGCTGAATCCTGCCCTTGCGCCGCATCGCGGGCGCGGCCTGCTCGACGATCCGCGCCGGTTGCAGGGTGCACTTGGCGATCGCTTCGGGCAGCGACAGGACGCCCGTTTCGCGCACCGCGATCCGCAAGGTACGGCCATAGGTGCCGGCGCTGCGCGGGTGGGTCTTGACGAACTTCGGTGGCGGCCACTGCATCGGGTCGTAGGCGTGGCCGTCCTCGATGACGAACGGCAGGGCGTCGGAAGCGATGGCCGCGTACGGCAATGCACACATTCGAGCGATGCGATCCGTGGACTCATCCAACAATGTGATGAACGCCAGGCCCGATGGGTCGGCTGCTCGCAGTTCGAGCAGGCGATCGACCGAGGCGACCGTCTCCCCGGTCCGTGCGTAGATCACGTCCCGGGGCGTACCCGTCGCACCCAGGACATGCAGCCGATCGGGATGGAAGTAGTCGGACCCGATCGCGCTCATGCCCGACCCGTAGGGATAGATCTCGCTGGTCACGTTGGCGCCCTCGGCACGGACCGCCTCGATCAACGCCTGGACTCGGTCCAGGTGGCGTGTCGACGTGGAGTTGACGTGGCAGTAATGCATATGCACGGAGGTTTCGCCGGCCACCCTCGTCAGCTCCTCGGCACCGTCGACGACGACTCCGGGATCCTGTTCGATGAGTGGCCGCGCATGGGTGAACACCGGCACTCCCGCCGCCGCCGCAAGCCTTGCGACCTCGACGAACTCGGCCGGATCGGTCGCGGGCGCATACCCCAGCAGGACGCCGATCCCAAGTGCCCCGTCGGCGAGCTCGCGCTCCAGCATGCGCAGCATCGCGGCGAGTTGGGCCGGTGCGGCGGGCGCGCGCCACGCGTCTGATCCGAGGCCGTCGAGAGATCCGTCCGCGCCCCCGGAGAGCGGTGCGCCGCCGACCACATGCATGCGCAGCGACGACCAGGAGGCCGAGTACCCGTAATTGACGGGTCGGCCCTCGGCGGCGGCCCTCACGTAGGCGGCCGACACCGGGGCGACGCCCGCTTCGAGCTCGAGCGCCGTGGTGACGCCGTCGAGCGCCTGCAGCCGGCCCTCGGCAATGCCTTGCCCATGGCTGTGCAGGTCGATGAACCCGGGAGCGACCACGAGCCCACGCGCGTCTATCCACCGCCGGCCGATCAGGTCTGCCTCGGAAACGGCGGCGATCCGGCCGCCGGCCAGGCCGACGTTGCGGACGCCGTCCAGCCCACTCTCGGGATCGATGACTCGACCCCCTCGGATCACGACGTCGTACGTCACGCGGTGACTCGGACGATGAGGTCGTTGACGCTGTCGGTGAGGCGGCCGAAGGCGCGATCGGCCGACGGCACGCGCGGCGCGAAGTCGATCCAGCCGTGGACGAGCTCGGGATCGAGCTGGACTGTCACGGGGACCCCGGCGTCCCGCAACCGTCTTGCGTAGTCCTCGTTGGCCGACCGCAACAGGTCGTGCCCGGCGATGACGACGACGGCGGGCGGCAGGCCGGCCAGCGACGTGGCCCGCCCCGGCAAGGCGTAGGGCGAGCCGAGGGCCGCTTCATGCGATGCGTACTGCTGGAGGAAGAACCGGAGGTCGTCGAGGCTGATCCGCGGACCGTCGCGGAAGGCGAGCATGCTGGGCGCTTCGAGGTCGTCGTCGATGCCCGGGTACACCAGCACCTGAGCGTCGACGCGAGGGCCGTGCTCGTCGCGCGCCCGCAACGCGACGCACGCCGCGAGGGTGCCGCCCGCGCTGTCGCCGGCGACGAGGAACGGCAGATCGGGCCGCAGCGCTCCGGCCCAGGCAACGGCGTCGCAGGCGTCGTCGAACGGCGCCGGGAACGGGTGTTCCGGCAACATCCGGTAGTCGACCGAGACCACGACGGCTCCGGTGTCGCGGCTGAGCCGCCGCGTGACGAGGTCGTGGGTGTCGATGTCACCGGAGATCCACGCGCCGCCGTGCATGTACACGATGACCGAACTGGGCGTCTCGGGGCTGTAGACGCGCACCGGTATCTCCCCGCCGCGGCCCGTCACGAGCTCGTCGGTGACGCGGTGCACCGCGATGGGCTCGGCGTCGCGGGTGAAGATCGCGATCGCGTCGCGCATCCCCTGACGGAGTTCTTCGGCGGTCAGGTCCGCGGCGGAGACGGGCGCGGGTGGTCCGAGCTCGTCGAGCAGCTTGATGACGTCGGGATCGATGGGCATCTCGTTCATGGCTTTACCTCTTCCGATAGATCCGGGCCCGGCGCAGATGATCGACGGCAACCGCACAGACCAAGATCGCGCCGACCACGATGCTGTTGTACTGCGGCGGGACGCTCGCAAGCACCAGAGCGTTGTCGATGAGCGACAGCAGGACGGCACCCACCGCGATGCCCTGGATGGTGCCCATGCCGCCCATCAGGCTGACGCCCCCGATGAGCACTGCGGTGATCGCGTTGAGGGTGATCGACGTACCGCCGGCGGTGACCTGCCCGGCGCCCACCCGGGCGGAGTAGATCATGCCCGCGAGAGCGGCCGTCGCGGCGGCGATCACGTACAGCGCCAGGTCGAGCCGGAAGACCCGCAGTCCGTTCCCGACCGCGGCCTGACGGTTGCCGCCGAGCGCGCGGACGTTGACGCCGAACCGGGTGCGCTCGAGCAGGAACCAGAACACGACGCCGACGACAATGGCGATGAGCACGTCGTTCGGCACGCCGGCAACGCTGCCCTGCCCGATCCACTGGAAGCTCTCTGGAAGCGGCAGGACGTCGGAGCCGCCCGTCACCAGGTTGTTGATGCCGGTGAGCATGTAGAACGTCCCGATGGTCGCGATGATCGGCGGCACGTGCAGATACGTGATGACCGCGAAGTTCACCCCCCCGACCGCGCAGCAGATCGCCATCCCGACGAGTACCGCCAGCGGCCAGGGAACTCCGTTGACAAGGAGTGTGCAGGTGGACAGGGCACCCAGCGTGAACACGGCACCGGCCGAGAAGTCCAGACCACCGCCGATGATCAGCATCGCGGCGCCGCAGGCGATCACGAAGTAGATGACGCTGCTGCGAAGTATCTCGGACAGGTTGTCCGGGGAGAGGAACAGACTGGAGCGAGACGCGGCGAAGACCCCGATCACCAGCATGACCAGCAGCAGCGTGGTCTCCTGCCGCACGAGGATCTTCGTCAGCAGGCTGTCCCGCTCGCCTCCGTGGTCGGTGTCTCGTTCTTGAGCGGTTCGGGTTGTCGCGGTCACGGTCATCATGCCACTTCGTAGTCGTGGACCGGGTCGTCCGGTCGGTCGGGCGGGACGGCGCCGGTGATCATGCCGATGATTTCCTCGCGACCGACTTCGGTGACCCGCCGGGTGCCGACGGTCCGGCCGAGCCGGAGGACCGTCACCCGGTCGGCGTGGGAGAAGACGAACTCCAGATCGTGGCTGACGATGACGACCGCCTTCCCCGACGCCCGGAGTTCGTCGATGATTTCGCCGACGTGCGCGGTCTCCTGGACGCCGAGCGCGGCCGTCGGCTCGTCGAGGAGCATGATCGGCTTGTTCATCCGGACGGCGCGGGCGACCGCGACGACCTGCCGCTGACCACCGGACAGCAAGCCGACCGGAGTGCGCACGTTCCCCACCCGCACCTTGAGGTCCTTGAGGACCTGGGCTGCCTCCCGCTCCATCCGGCGACGGTCAAGCACGATGCCGAACTTGCGTGGCAGGTTGCCAAGCGCCATGTTGTGCGCGATGTCGAGGCACTCGACAAGAGCAAGGTCCTGATACACGACAGCGATGCCGTGTGCCTGAGCATCGGCCGCCGAACGGACCTGGCCCACCTCCTCGCCGTTGACGAGCACCTCGCCCTCGTCGGCCCGATGAATACCCGCGACGATCTTGATCGTCGTGGATTTCCCGGCGCCGTTGTCACCGACGATCGCGTGCACCTCACCGCCGTAGGCGTCAAAGCGGACGTCTTCCAGCGCCGATACGGAGCCGAAGTACTTGCGCACCCCACGCAGTCGAAGGGCGGGAACGCTCATCAGACCCATCCCTTGTCGAGGTAGGCCTGCACCTCGTCCTTGCCGACGACCTTGACGTGGACGGGGACCTCGGGTGCCGGCTTGCCGTCGTGGACGTCGACGA
The DNA here is from genome assembly GCF_040683095.1 of Sphaerisporangium sp. NPDC051017. Taxonomy (NCBI): domain Bacteria; kingdom Bacillati; phylum Actinomycetota; class Actinomycetes; order Streptosporangiales; family Streptosporangiaceae; genus Sphaerisporangium; species Sphaerisporangium sp. NPDC051017. The sequence continues at coordinate 4,169 of NZ_JBFBCI010000106.1, read as the reverse complement.
CCCCGTCGACCATTTGCCTGCCGAGCGTACAGACGTCCTGCATCAGCATCAGGTTCGCCGTGCCCTCCTTGACGGCCTCAAGCCCGCCGTTGTCGTGACCGCCGGCGAGCAGGAAGGTCTTGCCCTGGAGCTTGCGAGACTTGATCGCCGAAACCGCGCCCGGCGTGACCGTGCCCATGTGGGTGACGATCTCGGTGATGTCGGGGTGGGCCGTGAGGAGCGCGTTGACCTGCGGAAGCGCCTTCGCCGCGTCATCGGCGGTGTACACCTCGCCCGCGATGGACACGTTGCCGGTCTTCGCGGCCGCACCCTTGACCCCGTCCAGCCACGACTTGCCGAGCCCGGTGTTGCCCTGCGCGACGAGCCCGAGCACGTGCTGACCGGGCAGAGCCGCGACCGCGCCTACCAGCGTCTCGCCGATTTCCCCCCAGTCCGGACCGGCATTGACGTCAGCGCCGCTGTCCTTGCCACCGGGACCATAGAAGGTCCCCGTCACAACGCCCGCGGCCTGGGCCTGCTTGAGCACCTGGGTGAAGCCCTCGCTGGCCGGGAATGTGATGATCACGTCTTTCTTGTTGGCTGTGGCCTGCTGCACTTGCTGGATCATGGCGCTCGCGTCCAATGCCTGGCCGGTCGGGCCGCTCTCGGTGAAGTCGGCTCCGCGCTTCTTGGCCTCATCCTTCATACAGTCACCGATCTGCCGCCATGCCGGGTAGCTGGGCAGCGGGTTGACGAACTGGATCGTCATGGCCTTCGGATTTCCCGAGGACGGGGAGCCGCCGGTAGCTGAATCCTGGCCGGCGCAACCAGCCAGACCGGCGAAGACGAGCACCGACGTCGAAAGCGCCGTGTAGATGCGGAGGCGACCGAGCCGTGCGGCCGTAGTGGCGGTCATATGGGGCTCCTCCCGGACGGTAACCGCGGCCCAGGCCGTGGCGGGGGGGTTTGATTGGTGAAGCATCATCCCGCCACCTGGCCTGCGCGAGTTGGTTCGATCGCCCAAACCTGAGCGGTGCTATTTGGCCCCCGCGACGAGGTTGCGGCTCCGAGATGCCTAGACGATCCATGCCAGGTTCAACGCCGCTTCGCCGGGTGATGGGAGTCGCCGTGCCGTCGTGTGTCATCTGTGTCTCCGGGATCGGCCAGACACGCTTGCTGAGCGAGTTGGTCGGAATGCTCGCGCATCGCCTCGCCGACGTCAGCTCGATCAACGCCGCCCTCGACGACAACACCTGCCGGGTACAGCTGACCGTGGCGACAACGGACCCGGCGGCGATCAGCATGCTCCTGAACCGGATCAACCGGATCGTCGGCGTCACGAAGGTGGTCGTCCTGACGGACGACCTCGCGCACCACCGGTCCGCCACCTTGGTGACCGTCAACGCGGTCACCAGCGCGGACCGGGCTCAGCTGCTGGAACCGGCGCGTGCGCTCGGCGCCGAGATCGTTGAGGTCGCCGCGAAGACCGTGACGCTCTCGTTCACCGGGACGCCACGGCGAGAGCGGGAGTTCCTTGATCTGGTCGAGCCGTTCGGGGTTGCCGAGATCGCACGATCCGGGGCGATCGGCGTGCGACGGGCGCGAGGCCCGGCGTCCCGGTCGAGCTCGGTCGCACCACCGAGCGTGGTGCCGGCATGACACACCAGTTCCTCAGGCCCGACGGCACGGTCGACCCGGACGGCGGACCAGAGGTCCGCGTCACACCGGAGCTGGCCCGGTCCTTCTATCGCGAGATGGTCCTGGCGCGTCGTTTCGACCAGGAGGCGTTACCACCTGCAGCGGCAGGGCGAACTTGGGCTGTGGCTGTCGAGCCGCGGCCAGGAGGCCGCCCAGGTCGGATCGGCGCAGGCGCTTCGCGAGACCGATTGGGGCGACCAGGCCGCGCAAGAACGCCAGCCAGCCCGCGCCGTCCTCGGAGGAGACGACGTCCAGGCCGAGGATCTCCCGCCGGCCGTCGGCGTTGACGCCGGTGGCCACCAGGGCGTGCACCGTGACCGTGCGTCCGCCCTCGCGCACCTTCTGGGTCAGTGCGTCGATCCAGACGAAGGTGTAGGGTCCGCCGTCCAGCGGCCGGGAGCGGAACTGCTCCACCATGCCGTCCAGTTCGGCGGCCATCGCCGAGACCTGCGACTTGGACAGACTGGTGATGCCCATCGCCTCGGCCGGCTTCTCCACCCACCGGGTCGAGACGCCCAGCAGGTAGGAGGTCGCCACCACCGAGGTGAGCGCCCGCTCGGCCCGGCGCCGCTTGTCCAGCAGGAAGTCCGGGAAGTAGGAGCCCTGCCGCAGCCGGGGCACGGCCAGTTCGATGCTGCCGGCACGGGTATCCCACGGCCGGGTGCGGTAGCCGTTGCGGGTGTTGACCCGCTCGCTGCCGACCTCGCCATAGCCGGCGCCGCACAGCTGCTCCACCTCGGCGTCCATCATCCGCTGTGCGAACTCGCGGATCATCGTCCGGAGCAGGTCCGGGCTCGCTGCGGCCAGGGTGTCCTCGACGTACTCTCCGACAGCAGGCACAATGTCATTGACGGCCACTTCGTCCCCTTCATGTCTAAATGTGCGAATCGAAGGATTACGGAGTGGCCGTCTCGTGTCACATGGATCTCCCCCGTACCAGTCGAAGGGCTAGATCACCCGCACACCATCCCCGTGGACGCGAACCTACCGGGCGCCCCGTCGCCAGTCTGCCCAGACGCGCACGTACGCCGAACAACCTCGTACGGGATCACAGCGAGCGGCCACCAGAGCTGGTAAGAAGACCGACACCTGAAGTATGGTCTCAAGTATGGCGACGAAGAAGGTAACGGTGACGATCCCCGAGGAACTCCTCGACGAGATCCGCACGGATGCGGCAGAGCGGGGCCTGTCGGCGTACGTCGCCGAGGCGTTGCGCTTCAAGCGTGACCGGGACCGGTTGCTGGAACTGGTGAACTGGCTGGAGGAAGAATACGGCCCGGTCACCGAAGACGAGCGCGCGGCAGCAATCGAAGAACTGGAAGATCTCGACGCGGAGCACGAGCGCCGCCGCGTCGGCGGAAAGCGCAACGCAGGAGAGGCTGCATGAGGAAGCGAAGCGGTGAGCACGAGCAACCGCCGTTGCGGATCTTCGTACTCGACTGCGAGGCCTTGTCCCTGGCCGTGCGCGGCGACAGGAAGATGATCGCCTGGCTCGACCTCGCGGCCCGGGGGCAGGCGGAGGTGGTGACGTCTCCGATGACGGTGGTCGAGGCGCACGACGGCAGGATCACCGAGCAACGCTGGGACTGGGTGCTGTCCCGGCTCAACGTCGTCGGAATCGGGAAGGACGAAGCCCGGCAGGCTCGCCGGATACTAGCCAATGCCAAGCTGCACGGCCACAAGTACGCGATCGACGCGGTGCTCGCCGTCATCGCACAGCAGCAGAAGGGGCAGGTCACCGTCTTCACCTCAGACGTAGACGACCTGGAGAAGCTGGTCCCAGACTCGGTCGTCGTTAAGAAGGTATGACCTTCTACGCTCCCCTCACCAGGTGTGACATCGCGTTGACATGGTTCCGGTCAAGATACTCGGTGAACCATCTATGGAGCGGACAAGATCACTGACGCAGCGCGCCCTTTGCGCCAGCCTCGGTCGCCGCGTCGTAGGCCTCCACCATCGCCAGTCTGCACTCCGGCATGAACGACCGCCGCTTCGGCCGACCCGATCGAGATCTGCTGCCCCTGCTCGATACTCCTGGCGCGAGCAAGCGGACCGCGACCGCCTACAACGTCTACCGCGAACTGCTGAGCTCTCTAAGGGCCGCCTGATCCACTTGCCGCGGCCAGGTGCGGTCATACTAAATGGAAACGCGGTTACTGGACCCCGAAAATGGCATCGCCGCAGGTCAGGGCTTCGAAATTGTCCAGTCGAAGAAGTCCTCGTTGGGCAGATTCAGCGCGGAGTCGCAGCGCACGACTCCGATGACCTCACCGAGGTTGGCCCGGATCCGGTAGGCCAGCAGCTCATAATCCAGGTACGCGGTGAGCGGCTCTTGGACCAGACGGATCCTCGAATACTCGATCCCGCGGCTCCTGATGTCGTCGTAAAGACGCCTGTCGGCCTGATGAATTCACCGGCACGCCGGTGAACGTCACCTAGCGTCACAAACGACAAAAGGTGCCGCTCTGACCTGGCATGATCTGGATTGACTA
>NZ_JBFBCI010000105.1:0-17074 GCF_040683095.1 Sphaerisporangium sp. NPDC051017 | reverse complement strand
CGGACGCTGGCCACGGCACGGCCCGAGGGGACGAAGCGAAGGTCGGGGTCGGCCACGAGGTTCCCGACGACGGTGATGGTGGTCTCGTTACTCACGAATGCGCCTTTCTGCGGTGGTCAGTGGTTGAGCGGCGGCCGGTCGGCCGCCAATGGTGATCAATGACGCGACGGCGGTGGGTAGGTCGTCGACGTCGGCGAGGAAGGTGACCGGCCCGCCGCCGTGCAGCAGGTGGGCGCGGTCGGCGTAGGCGACAACCGCCCATGCGCTGCTGGACAACTCGGCGACGCCGCCGAGCGTCTGCCCGGCCCGGTGCCCGAGCCGGGCGCGCTGCGTGCTGGTCCTGCTGAGCGGCACCTGGTAGATGACGGACGGTGCGTCGCGGACAGGGAACAGGACCGCGCGGACCAAGGGATCATCGGCTGAACCGATGACCCGAATCAAGGACGTCATCGGCCACGCCCGTCGCATGCCGCCGGCGGCTCGGCATCCTGGGCGTTGGCGGTCGCCCCCTCACGCTGACGGTCCTGGTGGCAGGAGCGGTGGGCGCGGGGCGCCCAGGACGCCAGCTCGGGGTAGACCCTGGCCAGGGCGGGACCGGATCCGATGACCAGCAGGTCGGGGCGGCTGACCGGGCCGCGGCAGTACACGCAGGTGGGCATCGGGACGCGGCCGCTGCTGGTGGGTTCGGTGGGCCACTCGCCCCAGCCGGGCATCCGGCCCTCCAGCATGAACTGATCGGCGCGCTCGAACGGGACCGCGCCGGGGATGCCGCAGGTGTAGGAGGTCTCCAGCCACACCGTGCCGCGGTCGTGGTCGTAGATCCTCAGCAGGGCGGTGTGCAGCCGGTCGGGGTCGTGCCAGACCTCCGCGCGCCAACGATCGTGCATCTTGACGTGCAGGCGGCAGTCCGGCACGTACCACCATCCGGTGGTCGTGGCGGTGTCCGGCGCTGTGACCAGGTGATGGCCGTTGTAGGTGGTCAGCCGCACGACTCCGCCTCCTGGGCAGGACAGCGGTGCGCGGCGGCGGCCTCCAGCAGCGCATGCAGAAGATCACCTGCGGCGCGGATTCGGCTGCCGCAGCGCCGGCAGGCCAGCACCCGGCCGCGGCGCCGGCGACCGGCAGCCGTGCGGATCTGGAACTGCGTGGGATCGAGCCTCAGCAGCCGAGCCGGGGCACCATCGACCAGGACGTGCAGCCGCTGCTCGCCCGCCTCGGTCCGCAGGTGCACATCCAGCACGACCGGATCGCGCGGGCCATCGGCCTGCGTGTCCGTCGTGGCGGGGCGGCTGGCGTAGATGAACGCGACGATGTCACCGGCGTCGATGTAGATGATCAGCGTTCCGTCGTCACGCTCGAACCGTTGCACGGAGATCTCCCCGGCATTGGGCTGAGCCCGCGAGAGCAGCTCGGCCAGGCCGCGGCTGGTGAAGGTCTCGGCCTCGTCTTCGCTCGGCGGGTGACTCAGGCGAGCCGGCTGAATGGAACGGACGTCGGAAGACGCGGGGACGGCCTGGAGGTGACGCGTCATCGTGGACCTTTCTGTGTGTGAAGGGGGCGGGAAATGCGAGAGCCCCGCGCGGCGGGTTGCCGGGCGGGGCCAGATGGTGGCGGAAAGGACTGGCGTCAGCCGCGAGCGGCGAGCTGGAGGGCCTGCAGGGCGCGCGATTCCATCTCGTGCGCGGTATCGGCGTCGGTGAGGGTCTGGGCGACCGAGGTGACCGCGTGCATCACCCCGCCGGCGGTGAGGTCGCCGCCCTTGATGAAATGGCCCAGGATCGCGTCCTGCTGCTGGTCGGAGAAGCGCAGTTGCTGGGAGACGAGGTGGATGGTCTCGGCCGGGCGGACGATCGGGACTCCGGCCCTGGCCTCCATCGTGGTCACGATCTTCTGCACGTAAGCGGGGGTCAGGAAGCGGCGGACGGCGTCGGTGGTCTTGGCGGTGATGAGCTCAAGGTTCTTCTGATGGGTCTGCCCGCTCCAGTCGATGACCCCTTCGTCGAGCTTGCCGCCCAGGTGTACCGCTCGGTGGGAGTCGGCGGTGATGGTGTGGCCGTTGTCGCAGACCTGGAACACGATCCGCGGGGTGATCGCGGCGGCTCCGCACCCGGTCTCGGAGTTGGTGATCACGAACCCGCCCCAGACCACGGGGTTGGCCGCGCCTTCGGCGCCGGTGAACGGGCTGCGGTACCCCTCCAGCAGCTTGGGCGCCAGGACCTGGACGGCCGGAGAGTAGACCCGTACGTACATCCGCTGCTCGGTCAGGTCACAGCCCTGGATCGTGATCGGAACCCCGGCCTGCTCGACGCCGTCCAGCGCGGCGGTCAGCACGTCCAGATGGTCGACGCGCTTGTAGGAGTCCGACAGCAGCGCCCGCGCGATCCCGGGTCCGGCGCCGGATCCTCGGAAACCGCGGATCAGGAACCTGTGGTCGTGCGGTACGCGGTCCAGCCAGCCGTTGACGTTCACGTCCCACAGGTCGATGGCCTCCTCGCGGCATTTCCGCAGGTAGGGCAGGTTGATCTTGAGCTTCTCGGCGATGCCCTTCTCGCAGGTGGCGGTCGGCCGGTAGACGCCGTCGGTGCTGGTGACGCCGGTCGGGGTCAGGATGGGCTCGGTGCCGGAGATGATCAGACGGCCGCGTTCGGCGCGCAGCGCGGTGGGCGGGGCGACGACGTCGACCTTGCGGCCCTGCTGGTCGCGCAGCAGCGTCACCAGGTCCTTCAGATCGGCGTGCCGGGTCGTCAGCACATCGGCTGGTGCGGGCGTGGTCATGGAATCTGGTCCCTTCCGGTCCGGGGGAGGACGGAGGGCCCGCCCTCCCGGCGGAAGAGCTCCATGCGTCGGCCGCCCGCGGAGGGCAACCCGGCGGTCCGGCGGGGACAAGATGTTTTCCGACGTAGGAGGAAAAGATCTCTGCCCCAGCCGGGACGAGCGCAGCGAGAGCCGGGTTGCCCACCGCCAGGCCGGCGTAACACCAACACCGCACGGGAGGGCACGGCCCGACGCCCCAGGAACCTTTTCGGCCGGGCGGGCCAGTGGCGCAGTGCCTGCGACGAATCGGAGCGCCCATCGGTCGTTTCGGTCGGCGTTTCCCGAGCAGGAAGGCCACAAGATTGCCGGTGGACAGCGCGGCCCGTTCCATGATCCGCGACTTGGGCGCGGCCGTTGAGCCGCACGATTCGCAAGAAGACGCCCACCAGGAGTGATAGGGCGCTCACCCAGTTCGGCCTGGCGCCAGCCACGATCGCGCGGCATCTGGGAGCGCTCCGCCACAAGTCGACCGTTGAAACACCCCACGGTTCGTCGGTACCAGCCTTCGAAATGGTCACCGAAGACAGACGCCGCCGCGGGGCGCGGCCCCGCCGGGTCGGCTACGGTTGGTCGCCAGCCCGTCCAGGGTGTGAATCCCCAGCGGGCCCACCTCTGGCACCCATGCCAAATGAGTGACGTTCCTCCGTGAATGGTTGACGGTAACTCTGAATTGTTGTCCCCTGTGTGTGAAACTTCTCGAAAGCTTCTCGATCGGAGGCAGGCGTGAGGGTTGCATTCCTTGGTTCGGACTCGCAGAACGGTGGCTCTCCCACGCTGTACACGACGGATCGGAACACCCTCGTTGTACGCGGCTACGTCATCACAGACCCCCAGGCGCTCTGACCTGGGAGAGGTGCCGCCTGGCGAAGCCGACATCGAGATCCCGATAGAGTTGCTCCGGTTCTACAATCAGCCCACGACCAGCTCAGACACGACCGCGGCGGCTGGCGACAGCGCCAAGGAGGGGCGTTGACCCTGGTTTCCGGTGAGGAGTTCGGCGATCTGTTCAGATCGTTCGAGCACACCGCGTTCCGGCTAGAGCCCCGTGAGCGCTACAACTCTCCTGGCGAGCACGAACCCATTCGCCGGTTCCTTGCCGGCGAGCCGGATGATCTGGCATGGAATCAGCCCTGGCTCGACCTGATGGCCGAGCATGCGTCCAAGGCCAAGTTCGTTCACCGCGTGCGAGTCGTGTCCGTGCCACTGTCCGATTACTCCAGATTCGGGTTGTGGTGCGCCCGGTTCGCCATCGAGGCCGGAGAAGACATCCGCTACCTGGATCGAGCGCAAGCTCACGGCCTGCCCGAATTCGACTATTGGCTGTTCGACTCCAAGCGGGTTGCTCGCCTGCACTTCGATGAGGACGACGTACTGCTCGGTGCAGAGATCATCACCGATCCGTCGATCGTGGTGGATCTGGCGGCGGCCCGAGATGCTGCCTGGCATCGCGCCGTGAGTCGCGACCAGTTCCTCGCCGGCCTGACACCGGAGTCGGACACCTGAGTAGGAATGGAGGCGTGACCAGCGTCCAACAGACGCGAGAGGCACTCGGCGGCAAGCTGCGCAATCTGCGCAGGTCTGCGGGTTTGACCGGCCGAGATCTCGCTGAGCGTCTTTCGTGGCCTGCCTCCAAAATCTCGAAGCTGGAGACCGGGAAACAGGCGCCCACCGAGGCCGACGTCGCCGCCTGGGTGACAGCGACGACCAATGACGAACAGGACAACGTCTCGGTGCTGGCCATCCTGCGCACCATGGAATCTGCGCATGCGGAGTGGCAACGGCTCCTGAGCGGCGGCAGGCGGCACCATCAGAGCACCTGGGCGGATATGGAACGCAAAGCCACCCGGCTTCACGTCTTCGAGCCGGCCTTCGTTCCCGGCCTACTCCAAACAGCGGGATACGCTCGTCATCGTCTTGCCCAGGCGATCACAGTGTTCGGGACCTCCAACGACATCGACGAGGCCGTCCGTACTCGATTGGTCCGCCAAGATGTCCTCTACGACCCGCGCAAGCGCTTCCACTTCGTGATCACAGAAGCGGTTCTTCGCTACAGGCTCTGCCCGCCCGAGCTGATGCTGGCGCAGCTCGACCGCCTGGTGGCCGCCTCTACGCTGCCCAACGTCAGGCTCGGCATCATCCCGTTCGACACGTCATACGTGATCGGCCCTGGCTGTGGGTTTTGGATTTTCGACGACCAGCAGGTCCTCGTGGAGATCTTCTCCGCCGAGTTGACCTTGGCCCAGCCGCAGGAGATCGACTTGCACGCGAAGGTGTTCGGGGCCATGTCCTCCGTCGCGGCCTATGGCGCCAAATCGCGCGCGGTCGTCACTCGCGTCATGGAGGAACTTCGGGCGACGATGCCGGACGACGACAGCATGGATCTCGCGACGTCGTAGCTAGATATTTCGACGGGCCACGGCTAGGCCGCCGGTTTCGAGAAATCTCTAGAATCTTCCTCGCTGCTCGCCTCGGACTCATGTCACGCTGACACCGACATCCGCGGTCGCTGTGAACCTGGAGAGCGTGAGTGAATGCGAACTTCGTTCCCCTTTTGCCGCATAAGGCTGTGGCGGCCCTGCCCGAGCGTGCCCGCGAGGTCGTGGAGTACCGCAAATCCGGGCTGTCGCTCAACCACGTGCAGGGATGCCCCTTGTGATGACGCCTTGGCCGAGTGCGGCTCGTTCGACGATTGCGAGGAGAGCCTCCGATGGTGACGGAGGCATGGTGTGACAATCATGCCCAGCCCAGTGTGACTGAGCGCCCCAGAGATTCCGGACATATCGCCCGATGGGGTGTGTCCAGTAAACGGGAGCTTGTCACTTGAGGCGACAGGCTCCGTCCTGCCGGTCAAGGTATGACATATCGGATCAGCGGGTCAGGCGGCAGCGTGACCAAGAAGGATTGGCAGGGCTCGGTGCCCGTTGGAGATGAAGGACTCAAGCGGCTGGAGTCGGTCTGCGTGCTCGGCGAGAGTCATGCCGGGGAAACGGTTGAACAGCGCGGGAAGGGCGATCTGCGCCTCCAGGCGGGCCAGGGAAGCGCCGAGGCAAAAATGCGCACCGTGCCCGAACGATAGATGTTTGTGCCGGGTCGGGCGGCCGGTGTCGAACCGGTCGGCGTCCAGGCCGTGCAGCTCAGGGTCACGGCCTGCGGCGGCGTACCCGATCACGATGGCCTCTCCGGTTCGGAACACCAGCCCGCTGGCAGTGTCGATGATGTCTTCGATGGCGAAGCGCATGATCAGGTTGGCGACTGGTGCCTCCCTGCGGAGGGTCTCGTCGACCACGTCTCCCCAGGAGGCTTTGCCGGCGCGGACCAGGGCGAGCTGGTCGGGGTGGGTGAGCAGGTTCACGATGGCGTGGTCGAGAAGGTTGACGGTCGTCTCGTGTCCGGCGCCGATGAAGAGCAGAAGCGTGTCCAGGAGTTCCTGTTCGGAAAGCTGGGAGTTGTCGCGGTCGTCGCGAGCGGCGATCAGGGCGCTGGAGAGATCGTCGCCGGGAAGACGGCGTTTGGTGGCGATGAGGTCGGCGAGCATCGCATAGATCTCACGGGCGTTGGCGGTGGCCTGGTCCTCGGTGAGGTTGGTGGCGAACAGGCCGCTGACGGTTCGGCGGAACCCCTCGTGTGCTGGTTCGGGGACGCCGAATAGTTCACTGATCACCTGCAGGGGCAGCAGGTAGGCGAATTGAGCCCGCAGATCGACGATGCTTCCGGCGGGGGCGGCGGCGATGCGATCGAGGAGGTTTCCGGTGATCTTCTCGATCTTGGGCGTGAGGGCCGTGGTCCGGCGTGCGGTGAACGCTGCGGACAGCAGGCGGCGCAGCCGGGTGTGTTCATCGCCATAGGCGGTCAGGGCATTGCGGACCTGTACCCAGGGGCGCAGGGGCCAACTCTGCGGTATGTCGCCGTTGACGAACGCCGGCCAGTGCTGGTGGGCGTCCTTGGATACCCGGGAATCGCTCAGGAGCCTCTTGATCAGGCCAGGGTCGGTTACTGCCCACGCCACCACGCCGCCAGGAAGCTCAACCAGCGCCGCGGGCCCCTTCGAGCGAAGGATGCGGGCTTCGGCGTGGATGTCGCGGCCGGTGGCGTCGAGGCGGTGGATGCGGACGGAGGAGCGCTGGGTGTCCATGAGTCTCCAGAGGTCGCGACGGGCGGGAAGGTGACAGGAAGTTCGATCCAGCCGCTGTGGAAGGTGCCGGGCCGCCGGCCGAGCTGCTGGGCGGGACAGGCGAGTTCGAGACCGGGCAGCCGGTCCAGGATGCGTTCGACCGCTACTTCAGCGATCACACGGGCAAGGTCGGGTGCGGGGCAGCGGTGGACGCCAGCGGAGAAGGCCAGGTGAGCCTCGTTGCCTGCCCAGTGAGCGTCGTTCAGGCGAAGCGAGGGATCGGTGTTGGCCGCTGCGAACGAGATGAGGATGGGGACGCCGGCGGGAATCCAGATGCCCTCGTAGATGGTGTCCTGACGCGCGTAGAGGGGACTGTAGTTAGCCATCGGGGGGTCGTTCCACAGCACGTAGTCCAGTGCGCCGCCGACGGACTGGGCTCCGTCGAGAACCGTTCCGGCGAAGCGGTCGTCGGTGAGCATGAGTTTGAGGGCGTTGCCGATGAGGTTGGTGCTTGGTACGGTGCCGGCGCCGATGAGGAGCAGGATCTGCTGGATCATCTCCGCATCGGTGAGTTCCGCCGGGTGCGCCAGCAACCTGGAGGTCATGTCCGCTCCTGGAGTCTGGCGTTTGAGCTGGGTCAGCTCCAGGCATGCGCGCTCCAGTTCGGCGTTGGCGGCCGCCGCGTCATGCGCGGTGTCGAAGAGCTTGTCCAGGCTGGTGACGATCCGGTGTCCGATCGGCTGGGGACAGCCGAACAATTCGAAGAGGATCGCCATCGGCAGGCGGTTCGCGTAGTCGCCCACGAGTTCGGCGCTGCCGCGGGGGGCGATGACATCGATCAGGCGATCGGCGCAGCCGGCGGCGAGCCCTCGCAGGGCGTGTGGGTGGATGCCGCACAGGGTGTCGCTGATCGCGCCACGGAGTCGGGCGTGGTCAGGACCGTCCATCCATAGGGCGTTGTTCCGTTCCATCATCATCATCCGGGCGGGGCTGTCCGGGGGTACCTCGCCGTTGGCCAGTGCCCGCCAGTGCCGGGGGCTCTTGGCGAACTGGCCGGGGTTGTTGCGCAGCAGGTGCAGCGCCGCGGCGTACGTCGTGGTGATCAGCCCGTGCACGCCGGGTGCGATTTCCACGGGCGCGATGGCCCCTATGGAACGCAAACGCTGGTACACCGCCTGCGGGTCGGCGGAGAAGGCCTCCCCGTGCAGCCGCACCACAGATCTCGCCTTCTCAGAGGCATCCCGCGCGGATCGGGTCCAGTGGTCTGCACCAGGGTTGGCAGGGCAGCCCGGTGGCGGCACGGACTGTGCGGCAGGAGGGGGTGTTGGGGGGTGGGTCATGCGCTTTCCCATGCATCGGAGGTCGTCAGGTACCGCAGCAGCGCGGTCAGGGCCTGGGCCGCCGACCGTCGGCTCAGGGCGTTGCAGGTGACCAGTGGCGTGGCGGCCGGCAGGTCCAGTGCCTGGCGCAGGTCGGTCTCGGGGTAGGCGGGGGAGCCGGGGAAGGCATTGATGGCGACCGCATAGGGCAGTCCCATGTCTTCCACGAGTCCCAGGGAGTCGAAGGATTGCTCCAGGTGACGGGTGTCGGCCAGGATCAGCGCTCCCCAGGCCCCGCGGGCGGTCTCCTGCCAGATGTGCCGGAAGCGTGCCTGTCCCGGGGCGCCGAACAAGAACAGCACCAGGTCTTGATCGATGGTCAGCCGGCCCCAGTCCAGTCCGACGGTGGTCGTGGACTTGCCCGGGCGGCCGCGCAGGTCATCCACTCCGATGCTGGCCTGAGTCATCGGTTCCTCGGTCCGCAGCGGTCGGACCTCCGACAACGTGGAGACGAACGTGGTCTTTCCAACCCCGAACGCCCCGCCGATGACGATCTTCGCCAACTGGGCGCCGCGGGCCAGGTAGTCGCGGTCAGAGGGCTTTGAGTGCATCGATCACTCTTTCCAGCAGCTCTCTTTGAGGGACTTTGGCCTTGGCTGCGGGCGCGCGGATCAGCAGGTGGCCGCTGTCGACCAGATCCGCGACCAGCACCTTGGTGAGGCCGATCGGCAGTTCCATGGCGCCGGCCACTTCGAACAGCGGCATCAGTCGCTGCTCGCACAGCTGTACCAGCCGCCGGTGCTCCGGCCCCAGTCCCTCGACAGGCAGGCCCGGCGCGTGGAGCACCGTCAGCACATCGAACATCGGGCGACTGGGACGGGTGCGGCCTCCGGTCGCCAGATAGGGCCGCACGAGCGGCGACCGGCTGCGCCGGGGAACCGTCACGACACGCTACCGACGTCCTGGCGCGCCGGAGTGTTCAGCACGTGGCCCACCGACTGCACCAGTTCCTGCGACCACTGGCCCACCTGCCGCAGGTCGGCCCGCTCTCCGGTGGCGATTCCCAAGTAGGTGCCCTGACCCGCCGAGACGACCAGGATGTACCCCTCGCCGAACTCCACCATGGTCTGACGCCAGCCGCCGCTTACATCCTGCGCGGTGGTGATGAACTCACCCATTCCCCGGCTGGTCGCCTGCAGCGCCGTGCACGCGGCGGCCATCCGCTGCGCGGTGTCCAGCTCGGGTGCGTGTTTGGTCTGGGCACGCAACAGCCCGTCGGAAGTGAGCAGGATCACCCCCCGGACATGCGGAATGCGCTGTACCGCCTGGTCGAGCAAGAAGTCGACCTTCCCGAAGTCGAACGTATCGGGGTCGAATACGTTGGCGTTCATGTCCTTCACCTGTCGTAGCTGTCGGAGGAGTCAGCATCGGCCCGGCGCCCGGCGCGGGTACCTCTCTGAAACGCGCCCAGCCGCTCACCCACCTCTTCGGGAGCGCGACGCGCAAGATCCTTGCGATCATTCAGCTGGGCCGCCGCCGGCGATGGGCCGGCACCGCGGCGGCGCTGCGGCAACCCCGATCCGTTCACCACCGCAGGCGTCACCGCCGCCGCGCGGGAGGCGCCTGGCCGGGGACGTTCCGCAGGAGTGGTGAGCAACGCAGCAGGAACAAAGATCGTCGCGCGCAGGCCGCCGGAAGAGGACTGTCCGTCCAGGTGAGCGGAGAACTTGTACGTGCGCGCCAACGCCGCGACGGCCGGGAACCCGATCCGCGGTGGATCCCCCAGCCGGGTGATGTCCACTGGCCGCGCGCCTTCGATGAGCTCACGCGCCTGCAGCAGCTCCTGGTCGGTCATGCCGATCCCCGCGTCATCGACAGTGATCGACAAGCCGTTGTAGGCCCTGAAGACGCTCACCCACACCGGCGCGTTCGGCTCTGACCTGCGCGTGGCGTTCTCCAGCAGTTCCGCCAGACACAGGACGACCGCCTCCACGACCGGCGCGGCCACGGCGACATCGTCGTTCTCGGTGTACCGCACCCGCGAGTAGTCACCGATCTTGGAGATCGCGCCGCGCACCACATCGGTCAAGGTGGAGGCGTCCCGCTGCCGGCCCACCCACTTACCGCACAACACGGCCAGGACCTGTGCTTTGCGGCCCATTCGCGCGTTGAGGTGGTCCAAGGTGAGTAAGTCGTGCAGCACATCGGGGTTCTCGTGCCGATGCTGCATCGCGCTCAGCGCGACCTCTTGCTCACCGACCAGGGCCTGCATCTGCCCCATGATGCCGCCGAGGGTGTCGCGGACCGCGTGGTCGGCCTGCTGGCGCAGCCGGGCCACCGCCACCGCGTGCACATTGATGATCGCTTCAATGTGCTCGGCGAATCGGGTACCGAGCAGACGTTGATCACGCAGGCCTGGTACCGGTTCGCGCTGCGCCGGTTGCCGGGTCTCCATGAGTCGCGGCAGGCGATCAGAAACCAGGTATCCCAGCTCGTTGTCCCGGGCGTGCACCTCGGCCTCCAGCGATGTCGCCTGCCAGCGTATCCGCTTGCCGATCTGCCACTGTCGCACCAAAAGCACCAGCAGTAGCAGGCAGGCAACGATCAAAAGCCCCATCACGATGGTGGGTGCCTGTTGTGTCATATCAACCTTCATGTGGAGCGACGGCAGACAGGAAGACCACCCAGGTGCGCCAGGTTCTTCATATGGTCAACCTCGGACCATCGCATACGAGACAACCGGCGACCTAGCTACAAGGACATTCCCCTTGCCCTCGAACGAATGCCTGAAATCGTGTCGCCCCGCAGATCAACCGACGTCAGCTGCGGCGATTCCTCGCCAGGTGCCACTTTTGACCATTGACGACCCTCATAAGGGTGATCACTTCCCAAGCTGAACGCGACATCCACCTTGGTTAACACGCCACACTGGTTCTGAGCTGCCCAAACGCGGGCGCCCATCCTTGTTTGGTAGCCTGATGTGTTTCCAAACATGAGCACGCCCCGAAAACGACCGAGGGCAGTACGGCTCCGCGATAGGGATTATTCATGCCAATAGCCCATAAACCGTGCGATAGTGGACGTCGAGGACATGTCTGTCTTCGGCGTTAACGGCGCGGGCGGTATCACTGTCAGGCGGCGGATCATGCGCCGCTGACACACCTTCGGAGCGGGTGGCGGGGAGATGTCACTGGTGATCCATCGCGCCGACTACGATCTGCTGACCGCACAATTCTGGCAGCGATGGTCCGAAGTTTGATCTCGTTGGGGGCAAGTCTTGCTTGCGGCGGTGCCGTACCGAACGGCTGCCAATGCAACTAGCAGCTCGCATGGAAGCCGGATGGAGAGAATGCGGTGCCTCTGCCGTATTAGAAGCTTAGGTTCGCTCCGCGATAACCTCTAGCTCCGGTAGCATCGTCCCATCATCGGAATTGCAGGCGAACGAGAATGACCCACGCGAACGTCCCCGGTCGGCAGCTGCGCGCATCTCGTAGGCACCAACTTCGCGTCCGCGGCCTGACGTGGGAGCAGATCGCTGATGTGTGGGAGGCAGATCATCCCGAGATCGGGCCTCGCGTCGCCTTCCGGTGGGCCCACGACCTCAGCCTCGAAGCGGTATCTACACGCTGGAACCAGCTTGATCCCGGCGAGGCGACGATGACCAAGTCCCGGATCTATCAGTACGAATGCTGGCCGGCCGCCACCAACGGCCGCCGCCCCTCTGTGGCGGCCCTGAGCATGCTCGCCCGCATCTATCAGACGACCGGCCGGCGCCTACTCACCAGCGACGAGTACGGTCGCTACACCCTCCCCAGCCAGAGAGAGATCGACGGCATCGACCATCGCATGCTGGACGACAACCAGGGGCGTCAGAACACCCGGATAGGGCAGCAGAGCGTCGAGCTGAACCATCGGCCATCCGAGATGTCCGACGTGGAAGTAACCGGGGGTTCTGCCCGGACCAAGCCACACGCCGACGAGTTATCGCCCAGATTGGAAGAAATCCTCAGATCCTGGGATGAGCTCATGCGGCGACGCGACATCTTCACCCTCACCGGAGGCATGGCGGTCACAGCCCTGGCTCCCACGCTGACCGCGGGACTCTCTTTACCGGAGTTCGACCGCAGTCTGTACGCGACGTGTGCCCAGTTGACGGCGACCTACCGTCGGCTGGACAACCTGCTGGGCCCATACGCCGTCTACGATCACGCCATAGCTCACCATCAGCGATTGACGACGTGGCTGCAGCACGCCACCAAACAAGGGGAGCGCAAACACCTCAGCGTGCTCACCGTCGACGCAGGCGGCTTGACCTCATGGCTTCTCCTTGATCTGGAGCAATACGACCGGGCGTTCGCACTGGCCCGTCAAGCTGTCGCCGTCGCTCGCGATCACGATCACGATCACGATACCGGTCGACAGGCGTACCTGGTGGGGCGGATGAGCCGCATCCTGTTCGAGTGCAGTCGGTACCAGGATGCTCTTGAACTTGCCGATGAAGCCGTTCAGCTTGCCGGTACCAAAGCGGCGCCGGCCGTGCTCTCCTGGCTCGCAGTGACCCGCGCCTATATCCACGCGTGCCTGAACAACGACCGGGCTTGCCGAGAAGACCTGGATATGGCCGCCAGGCTCCTGCAACGCGCTGCGGGAGAGCCCGTGGAGGATTACCTCGCCTTCCACGACCAGGGCCATCTTTACAAGATGCAGGGACTCTGCCTGCTGAAGCTGGGAGAACACTCGGCGAAAGCGGTGGGTGAGGGCCGGCATGCGATCGACCGAGCGTTCGAGGTGTGGCCGCAGACGGCCGTTCGCGCGTCGGCGGAGGTGCTGGCCGCTCGAGCTTCAGCACGGCTCGCGCAACGTGAGATACCCCAGGCCGCGTCCCTGACCGGTCAGGCCTACACCATCGCCATGCGAACCAGATCACCCCGCAACCTGCGCGCCGTATCAAATCTGCGCTTGCGACTCCGCCCCTATCGCCATACTGATGCGGTCCGGGATCTGGACGATCAGATGGCTCTGTGAACCGACGGGATGCGGCCTTACTGGTCCTGCTCGGTGCCCTATGGGGAGCCATCTACCCCCTGACCGCTGTAGTGCTTCGCGATCTACCGGTCTTGGCCATCGTCGCCGCTCGCACTGGTCTGGCCGCCGTGGTCCTGACTCCGCTGGCCTTCCACAGAGGGGTGATGAAGGTCTTGTGGACTCGCCCCGGTGGGGTGCTGGTCGCGTCGCTGGTCCAGGTGGTAATCCCTCTGGCGTTGCTGACGTCCGCGCAGCAGTACGTTTCGGCGGGGCTGGCCGGGATTCTCCTGGCTACTCAACCGGTCTGGGCTGCAGTCCTGAGCGCGGGGGTGAGCCGGACCGTACGCGCACGGCAGGTAGCGGGCGTGCTGATCGGGTTGTGCGGAGTGACCGTCCTTTTCCTGCGCGATGTTCAGCTCGGCAGCAGCAGTGGGTGGGCGGCCATTGCCCTTGTGGCCGCCGCGGCTTTCATCGCCGCAGGCGCGCTTTGGGTCGAGAGGGGCCTTTCGGACGTCCCCCCGCTAGGAATCGCCGCAGCTGCCATGGCCATCAGCACCGTGATGATCACACCAGTTGCAGCCGTGGCCAAGATCTCGCCGCCGCCTCCATCCACGGTTGGGTTACTCCTGATTCTTGGTGTGGTCTCAACCGCTGGGGCGCTGGTTCTCTTTTACACGCTGATCCATCACATCGGAGCTGTACGCGCCAACCTCGCCGGATATCTAGATCCGGGATTCGCGGTCGTCTACAGCATGATTTTCCTTGGTGAAATTGCCACGCCGGCCGCACTCCTCGGCCTGCTTCTCATTCTGGCGGGCTCTTATATCGGTGCCACCAGCCGATGACTTCGCTGAGGAGCGGACGCGGTTCGCCCTTCGCCCGTCGGACCTACTCTCATTCCGTATGTCGGACTGCTTGATGATGCTCAATAGGTCAAGCCCCGGGCCATGAGCTGTCGACGACGGCGCGCACGACCGCGCGGATCAGCGTATAGGACGTGATCTGCCCTGCGCTCCCGTAGTCGCGGTGGCGGGTGGCCATCCCAGGCCGGGATCTTTCCGCTCATCTTGTAAACCCTAACAGGTGACCAAAGACCGAACTCCTCGGCATTGGTCCAGGTAGGCGGCTCGGAGTGTGTAAACCAAATCGGAAGTCGGCCACGGCCGCACATGAGGCGATGCTTATCAGAGGTTGTGAAGTCAGAGAAGCGGAAACCTGCCGAGGCGCCATCGGTGTTGAGGTGAGGCTTGAAAATTGCCTAACGCGATCCCCTGGAGTCTCCTGCCAATACCTCATGATCAGCCTTAGCTCGATACCTGCGCGTTAATAACCAAAGTAATACAGAGGTGGCCCCATGGCATCATCCGTCAGTGGCGCGAGCATGTCACCTAGACCGTTCGCCAGCATTGACACCGCGACCCCACATGTGGCGCGAATGTATGACTACTACCTGGGCGGCAAGGACAATTACGCCGTAGACCGCGAGGCGGCCGACGCAGTGATCGCCAAGTTCCCGGAGGCGCGTCAGCTTGCTCTGACGAATCGGGATTTCCTGCGCCGCGCCGTCGAGTTCCTGGCCGGGGAGATGGGCATCCGCCAGTTTCTGGACCTCGGGTCCGGCTTTCCGACGCAGGAGAACGTTCACCAGGTCGCCCAACGCGTGAATCCGGCGGCGCGGGTCGCGTACGTCGACCTGGAGGAGGTCGTGCTGGTCCACGGCCGGGCCCTTCTGGCCACCGACGAGCGCACGATCATGGTCGAGGGAGACATCCGAGATCCGCAGGCCATCCTGTCGGACCCTGATCTGCGAGCGCACCTCAGCTTCGACGAGCCCATCGCGGTCCTGCTGATTTTCGTGCTGCACTTCATCCAGGACGAGGAGCGGCCACGAGAAATCGTCAGAGCTCTGATGGAGCAGCTGCCCCCGGGGTCCTGCCTCGTGGTCTCCCACGCGACGCCTCGTGACGACCTGGTGCAGGGCGTCGAGGCGTACGACAAGGCCAGCTCCCAGGTCGCGCTGCGCACCGAGCCGGAAATCCTCGCGTTCTTCGACGGGCTGGAGCTGGTGGACCCGGGCCTTGTGCCCCTCGTCCTGTGGCGGCCCGAATGGCCTGAATCGGAACTGCAGCTCAAGGACAAGAAGCTGCCGGCGCTGTGTGGCCTGGGGGTCAAACCGGCATGAGCGCGTCGATGTCCGGTGGCGCCGGGCCGCGAGCCTGCATCCCGCAGCAGGGGGCTTCGCGGGCGGCTGATCGTCTTCATCGGGAGCTCGCTGAGCTGAGCATCCACGCCGACATCAACACCACAGACCAGGTCGCGTTGCTGTCGGTCTGGGCGGGCCTGCTGGTCTGGGTGCGTAACGACACCTACTCCTGGTGGTCGGGCCGGTTCGATGGGCACGGCAACTGCGAGTACGCCTCCGGTCCGGTGAGCGACCCGGTGACCGCGGCCCGTCGCGTCGCGGCGCGGTACGTCGAGTTGCGGGACGGCCATCCGGACTCGGCTCGGGTCATGGAGGTGTTGAACCACGTCCCCGAGCCGCTGGAGATCCCGCGGGTAAGTGATTACGCGATCTTCGGGGGGCATCGGCGGGCGCTCATCGCGCCGGTGTGACGGCCAAGCCGTGGAAGGTGCCGTGGATGAACGGCATCGGCTGTGAAGGCTTGCAAACGCCCGCAGATACACCTGTGGCTTCACATATCTGGAGAGTCCGTCGTTATGGGTACAACGAACGTCCAGTTCGGCGAACTTCCGCCTACGGTGATAGCTGCCGTCGAGAGACGGATCGGGGGAATCGTCGAGACCCGGCCGGTCGCGGGTGGGGCCGGCAGCGTGGTTTCGGCCTACGTGGAAACCGTCTACGGGCGCTACTACGTGAAGGGTCTTCCGGCGGATCACCCGCGGGCCTGGACCCTGAGCCGGGAGTTCGACGTCAACCCGTTCGTGGTCCCGGTCTCCCCGCGGCTGGAATGGCGCATCACTCTGGACGGCTGGGACCTGCTGGTCTTCCAGTACGTGGATGGCCGCCACGCCGACTACTCACCAGGCTCCACGGATCTGGCCGTGGTCGCCGACATGATGCGGGCGGTGGGGGAGCTTCCCTGTCTCGATGTCAAGGCGAGGCCGGCCGAGGAACGATGGGCCCGCTACAGCGAAACGCCGGAACTGTTCAAAGGTGACCATCTGCTGCACACCGCTTGGCACCCGAAGAACGTGTTGGTCTCGCACGCTGAGGCGTACCTGGTGGGCTGGACCTCGCCCACCAAGGGAGGTGCATGGATCGACCCCGCATGCTGGGTCATCTGGCTGATGCAGGCCGGCCACGAGCCAGCCGCCGCTGAGCGCGCAGCCTCTCGGGTGCCGGCCTGGGACAACGCCTCACCCGAAGCCGTGGATGCCTTCGCCATGGCGCAGGCCAACTTCTGGGGCGACGTCGTCCACAACGAACCCGGCCAGTTCGCCAAGCAGGCCGCCGCAGCGGCGCAGCGCTGGACATTGCACAGGCAGTTCCTGCGCTGACAGACCGCGTGACGACGTGGAGAGTCCCCACATCCCACGTCGTCGCGCGTCAACACGTCCCGCTGTTCGGGTCAAGCGGGGCGGATCCGGTCGCGCGGCTCGTCCACCGCCTTGGACTTGAGCCCGGCCGGATCGCGGTGGCCCCGGCAGCCCTGACCTTCGCCGGGGCCACCGATTCCCTTTTGCTAGGCGGCTGGCGGTTCAGTTACCGAAGCGCGATTAGGAAGGCATCATTTCGTGCTGTTGAAGATCATGAGCCAGAACATCCGGCATGGTGCGCACGTGG